>CAIZPE010000272.1 GCA_903934795.1 uncultured bacterium
CCGCGGCGACGGGGCTGGCCGCGGTAGCGGGGCCGGCCGCCTCGCGGGCTACCCGGTGGCGCCGGCATGGGTCGAGGCCCTGCGCGCCCTCCGGCTGGACCAGGCACCAGCCACCACGCCGGCCCCCGGCGCGCCCTGGCTGGCGGTGCAGGGCCAGCGGGTGATCGAGCCGGGTCAGCCCGCGCCCGCGGCGCTGCAGGCCGCGGTGCATGCCTGGCAAGCGGCCGGCTGGCAGGCGCAGGCGCGTCTCGTCTCGCAGGAACCCTGGTGGAACGCGATGCAAGCGGTGGACACCACGGCGCTGCAGGATCTGACCGCTGCCTTCATCGGCGCGCTGCCGATCGCGTCAGAGGCCGCGATCGAGCGGCCCGGCTCGGCGCAGGCCGGCGCAGAGCAGGCCGGCGCAGAGCAGGCCGATTGCGAGCAGGCCGGCTTCGCACTGCCGGCTCCAGAGGCATTCCCCCCGCGCGAGCCCTCCCCGATGGTCATCGCCGGCGCGCAGGGTCCGCTGATGGGCGCGATGACGCTGCCGGCGGCCAGCCCCGTCGCCCGCCTGCTGGTGGTGCCCGGCCAGCCGCAGACCCGCGTCGGATCGCACCGCATGTTCGTCGACCTGGCCCGAGGTCTGGCCGACGCCGGCATCGCAAGCCTGCGCGTGGACATCGGCGGCTGGGGCGACAGCCCGGGCGAGGCCGGGCCCTTCGAAACCGCAGTGCCCGACATCGTGACCGCGGCGCGCGCCCTGACCGCATCGGAGCAACCCGACGGCGTCAGCGCGCCGCTCTGGCTGTGCGGCCTGTGCGATGGCGCGAGCGCCGCGGCACTCGCGCTGCCAGCGCTTCAGGCCGCAGGCATCCCGGTGGCCGGCGTGGCCTTGATCAATCCCTGGGTGCGCAGCGAGGCCAGCCTGGGTGCGGCCATGGTGCGTGGCTACTACGCCCGGCGGATCCTGGCGCCCGGGTTCTGGCGCCGTCTGCTGCGTGGCGAGGTACCGGTCCGGCATCTGGTGGGCGAGCCGCTGCGCCATCTTGCCGCCGGGCTCGGCCTGCGGGGACGACGGAGCTCTGCCGGCGCCACGCCCAGCGCGACGCCGATTGCCGATCTGCCCGCCGCCCTGCTGACGGCGCTGCGTCGCCACCGCGGCGCGCTGCTCACCGTGCTGAGTGGTGCCGACCTGACCGCCGATGAGACCGAGGCCCTGATCCGTGGCCAGCGCGCCTGGCGGCAGCGGCTGGAAGTCCAGGGCCAGGTGCTGCGGGTGCCGGGCGCCGATCACAGCCTGAGCGAGCCCGGCCACTGGGCAAAGGCAATCGACTGGCTCGGGACGCAGATCGCGGAATGCGCGCGGCAGCGCCGCTAGCGCTGCCGATCCGATCCCCGGCCTCGGCCGGCCATAATGGCCGCCGACCCCACCTGCCTGTCAACCCTCCCACCGCGAGGCGAGCCCATGTCCGTGAAGGCGCAAGTCACCGAACTGAAGACCCTGTCGTGCAGCGCCGCCTGGCGTAACTACTACTTCGTGAAAGTCACCACCGCCGACGGCGTGGTGGGCTGGAGCGAGTTCGACGAGGGCTTCGGCTCGCCGGGCGTGGGCGCGGTCATCGAGACCCTGGCCCGCCGGGTGGTCGGCCAGTCGGCCATGGACCACGAGCGCATCCGCGAGGAACTGATGGCGGTCACCCGGCCCGGCGCGGGCGGCGTGGTCGGCCAGGCGCTGGGCGCCATCGAGAACGCGCTGCTCGACGCCAAGGCCAAGACCCTGGGCGTGCCCTGCTATGAACTGCTCGGCGGCAAGATGCGTGACCGGCTGCGGGTGTACTGGTCGCACTGCGTGACCTGGCGGGCCTCGCGCCGGCCGCACTACCAGCCCGAGATCACCGATGTGGAAGGCGTGCGGGCCCTCGCCCGCGAAGTGCGCGAGCGTGGCTTCACCGGACTGAAGACCAACATCTACCGCTACGAGAACGGCCAGATCAAGGGCTGGGCGCCGGGCTTCGGCAACCCCAACCTGCCCGCGCTGAACATGGAGCGCAACATCGCCCAGGGCGTGCGCGAGCACCTCCAGATCATGCGCGAGGCCGCCGGCCCCGACACGGACATCCTGCTCGACCTGAACTTCAACGCCAAGACCGAGGGCTACCTGAAGGTGCTGCGCGCGATCGAGGACCTGGACATGTTCTGGGTGGAGATCGACACCCGCGACCCCAAGGCCCTGGCCTACATCCGTTCCCAGAGCCGGCACCCGATCGCCTCCTGCGAGACCCTGATCGGGGTGCAGCAGTTCATGCCCTTCTTCCGCGAGCAGGCGATCGATGTGGCCATCGTGGACACGCCCTGGAACGGGGTGTGGCAGTCGATGAAGATCGCGGCTGCGGCCGAGGCGCACGAGATCAATGTGGCCTGCCACAACTTCTACGGCCATCTGTGCACGATGATGAACGCCCACTTCTGCGCTGCAGTGCCCAACCTGCGCATCATGGAAGTCGACATCGACCGCATCGCCTGGGACCACGAGATCTTCACCCATGTGCCGCAATACGAGGCGGGGCACCTGGTGATGCCCGACCGGCCGGGCTGGGGCACCGAGCCCAACGAGGCCGCCATGGCTGCCTATCCGCCCATCGCGGTGCATGGCCTGATGCACCGGCGCACCTCCTGAGCCGGAGCCCGCCATGACCGAGGCGGTGGATGTCCTGATCATCGGTGCCGGCGCCTCGGGCGCGGCGGTGGCCTGGAGCCTGGCCGACACCCGCATGCGCATCCTGTGCCTGGAGCAGGGCGACTGGGTCAAGCCCACCGACTATCCCAGCAATGGCCGCGACTGGGAGGCGCGCCAGCTCGGCGACTTCCACATCAGCCCGAACATCCGGGCCCGGCCCACCGACTACCCGATCAACGACGAGGACTCGCCGATCAAGGTGGTGAACTTCAACGGGGTGGGGGGCGGCACCATCCTGTATGCCGGGCACTTCCCGCGTCTGCACCCGTCGGACTTCCGGGTGCGCAGCCTTGATGGCGTGGCCGAGGACTGGCCGGTGGACTATGACCGCCTGGCGCCCTTCTTCGCGCTCAACGATCGCATGATGGGTATCTCGGGTCTGGCCGGAGACCCGGCCTACCCGACCAAGGAAGCGGTGATGCCGCCAATTCCGCTGGGCAAGACGGCCACCCGCATGGGCCGGGGCATGAACCGTCTGGGCTGGCACTGGTGGCCGGCCGACACCGCCATGGCCACGCGCGAGTACGAAGGTCGCGCGCCGTGCATCAATCTGGGCCACTGCATCGGCGGCTGCGCCCAGGGCGCCAAGGCCAGCACCGACATCACCTACTGGCCCGAGGCGCTGCGCAACCGGGTGATGCTGCGCACCCGGGCACGCGTGCGCGAGATCACTGTCAACGCGCAGGGCATGGCCAACGGGGCCATCTACTACGACGCTGACGGCGTGGAGCACTTCCAGCCGGCCGAGATCGTGATCATGGCCTGCAACGGCGTGGGCACGCCACGCATCCTGCTCAACTCGAAGTCGGCGCAGTTCCCCGATGGTCTGGCCAACCGCAGCGGCCTGGTCGGGCGCAACCTGATGTTCCATCCCTATGCGCTGATCCGCGGCTATTTCGATGAACCGCTCGACGGCTTCCACGGCCCGGGCATCTCGATCTGGAGCCAGGAGTTCTACGAGACTGATCGCAGCCGAGGCTTCGCGCGCGGCTACACCTTCCAGTTCAACCGCGGACAGGCGCCGGTGATGGCCGGGGTGACCGGGATGGCCAATGGTCTGGTGCCCTGGGGCGCGGACCACCACCGCGCCTTCCGGGAGCACTTTGGCAACAGCGCCAGCATGATGGGCATCTGCGAAGACCTGCCCGAGGAGCACAACACCGTCACGCTCGATCCGGTGCTCACCGATGGCCATGGCATTCCGGCGCCACGGATCAGCTACACGCTGAGCGAAAACAGCCGCCGGATGCTCGAGCACGCCATGGCGCGCGGCACCGAGGCCATGCGCGCTGCTGGCGCGCACAAGATCGTGACCGAAGCGCCGCTGGCCATGGCCGGCTGGCACCTGCTCGGCACCGCCCGCATGGGTACCGATCCGAGCCGCTCGGTGGTCAACGAGTGGGGACGCAGTCATGATGTGAAGAACCTGTTCATCGTCGACGGGAGCATCTTCGTGACCTCGGGTGGGGTGAACCCCACCTCCACGATCCAGGCGCTCGCGCTCTACATCGCCGACCAGATCAAGCAGCGCCTGGCCAATCTGTTCGACTGACACGCTCAAGGCCTCAGCCCGCGCCGGCATGGCGGGCCGCCTGCTGCATGCGCATCACGGCCGACACCCGCACCGGCCAGCGCGGTCGAGCTCGGCCGGCCGGGTCCACCGCGTTGTAGAACGCGCAGTGCCGGCCCCGAGGGGCGAGCATGGGCGGCGGGGCGCCCAGCGAGAGGGCGCCCAGACGCGGCGCACCGGCATGTCCGGAATCGCTCCCCGGCAAGGCCACTGCGCCACCGCCGGGGCAGCCTTCGATGCGGGCCATCGCCCACGCAGCCAGCCTCCCCACCAGCGGCACGACCAGTGCCACCCCGTAGGTGAACTCCAGCTTGAGCAGGTTGGCGTCGGACAGGGTCTGCCCCGAGGTCGGCCCGACCGGCCCCTCACCGGGCAGCATGCCCATCTCGGCGCCGCCACCTGCCAGCCAGCGACGCGCGTCGAGATGATCCGTGGGAATCTCCCGGCTGCCGGGAACCGGCAGGCCGGCCTCATCGAGCACCGGCACCGCCCAGTCGTGAAACGAGGCCTCGGTGGGAGACAGCTGACGCCAGCGCACCCAGCCACCGAGCAGACCCTCCTGCAGATGGAGCCAGGCGCGCCACACCGCCTGCTCATGGTCGAGGGCACCCTGCGAGCCGATCAGCCAGGGGGTGATGCCGCGTGCGAAGCCGCGTTCGATGGCGCGCGGATCGGCATGACCGACGGCACCGGTGCGGGCACCCTCCACGGCGGCATGCACCACCGCCTGGCGGGCATTGAGCACCAGCGCGAACTGCAGGGCGAACAGGCCGGCCAGCAGCACGATCGGGACCGCGAGCAGGGTCTCGAGCGCGGCCGCACCCAGAACGCGCCTGCCGGTCGCGTTCAGACGATCAGCGCGCATTCCCGGGCCCACCGGCGCCTCCGCGCAGGACCTCCACCACCCCGCGGGCGGCGGTCGGCCCCGAAGCACGGGCTGCCGCCTCGACCTGGCGAAGATCGGCAACGAGCTGCTCGCGCAGCGCCGCGGTGGCCGAGGCGGCCGGTACCCGGACCTGCTGCAGGTCAGCGAGCGCGTCACGGGCCTGCTCCAGGGCAACCGCCGCGAGATTGGCCAGCGCACGCGCGCGCACCGAGGCATCACTGACGCTCTCTGCCTCGGGAATGCCATCTGCCGGTGGCGCGGCGGCCCGGCGGTAGGCAAGCGCCGCCGCCTCGAGCTGGTTTCGCTGGTGATGAAGGTTTCCGATCCGCAACCATGCGCCCCGGTGCGTGGGCTCGAGCTCGGTGAGCTGGCGCAAGGCCTCCAGCGCGCGGGCGCCCTGCCGGGCCAGGTAGAGGCTCTCGGCCTCGTCGAACAGACGAGCGAGGGTCTGTGGCGCAAGAGGCCTGACGAGCGCGAGCGGCGCAAGCTCGGTCGACGCTGCTGACGCTGCTGACCCGACCGACGCTGCTGACGCGACCGACGCAGCCGTTGCGGCCGGGGCGAGGGGTGCTGCCGCAGCGGCCGGCGCGCCGGCGGGTCCGGGCGCGGGAAGCCGCGGCGGTGCCGCCGCCAGGAGCCACGCCGGCATCACGCTCACGAGCGGGTCTTCCACCAGGCGCCGCAGGTCGGGGGTCCATTCGGTCTCGAAGACGATGTCGACCGGGTCCTCATGCTCGATGGGCGCTGCGGCCTCGACTGGCGAGACGCCCGCAAGGAGCAACCCGAGCAGACCGCTGGCGAAACCGACGCGGAGGGTCGATCGGCCCGCATCCAGCTGATGCGGCAGCGCGAGCTGGCTGCCTGGACCCAGCAGGCGTGACGCGGCCTCGCCTGCCGGCAACTCGACCACCGAACGCGCCGCCCAGTGGCAGCGAACGCGCCCTGGCGGCAGCCCATGAACCACGCGCAACACGCGTCCGCGCGCGTCGAGAAAGAGCAGATCAATGGGAAAGCGCATGCCGATGGTGTGTACCGCCCGGCAGGGATGCAGCCAGAGCGCCTCGCCGGGCACGGGTCTGGACCGGCCCAGCCAGCCACGCAGCCGAGCCCTGAAATCGTGTGCAGGAACAAGGTTCATTTCAGCCAGCCCTCCATGAGCATGCGCGCGGCCACCGGAAAGAGCAGGACCGCGAAGGTGCAGGGAAAGATGAACAGCAGCAGCGGTGCGAGCATCTTCACCGGGGCCTCCATGGCCAGCCGCTCGGCGCGCTGAAAGCGTTCGGTGCGGCGCTGTTCGGCCTGGGCGCGAAGCACCGGACCAAGCGCCCCGCCCTGCTGCTCGGCGACGATCAGGCACGAGACCAGACTGCCAACCGCCGGTTGGGCCAAGCGCTCGGCCATGGCCCGCAACGCGTCGGCTCTGGGGCCGACCGGCGCGGACATCGCGCAGCACCCGCTCGAATTCGTCGCGAAGCGCGCCGGGAGGCCCCTTGTCGGCAGCCTGCGCAAGCGCCGCGGAGAGGTTCAGTCCCGCCTCGACGGCCAGCGTGATCACATCGAGATAGAAGGGCAGTTCGCGCAGCACGGCGCGCTCGCGTCGGCGGACCAGATCGGCCAGCCAGGTGCGTGGCAGGAAGCCCGCGACCCCAACAGACGCGACCACCAGCAGCACCGAGGGACCACCAAAAGGGTGGCCGAGCACCGCCGCGAAGCCACCACCCAGTCCGGCCGCAAGCAGCCGCCCGGCCAGAAAGCGTTCCGGGCCAAGCACCACATCGAGGCCAGCGCGGCGCAACTGCTCGACGAGAGCAAAGCGCGTGGCCGCCGACAGCCAGGGTGCCAGGTGCGCAGCCAGCGGATCGATGAGCGGGGCACCCCAGCGCCAGAAGAGCGGGAGCCTCGGTCGCGGACCGTCGACCAGATGGTTGACGATGGGTCGAGCCGACAGGAAGGCGGTCAGCCACGCCAGACCGAGCGCGACAGCACCGGCCAGGCACAGCACGGCCAGGATCAGCGCCGGATCGGGCGTGGCACCCACCGTCGGCCCGGCAGCGACCGCCGTGTTGACGACGAAGGCGGGCCCGCTCATGGATCGATGCTCACGATGCGCCGCAGCCCATGCAGGCCCAAGGCCTGCATCAGGAGCAGCACCATGCAGGTGGCCCAGCCCAGGGGCGTGGTGACCAGCATGGCCATGGCCTCGGGTTCGATCATGGCAAGCGCCAGTGCACACACCACCGGCAGCAGGCCCATGGCCCAGCCCTGCAGCCGGCCCTGGGCGGTGAGCGACCGGATCTTGCCCTCGATGGCGATCTTGCGCCGCAGCGCATCGGCCAGCGATTCAAGCGTCTGAGCAAGGTGTCCGCCGGTGTGACGGCTGATGCGCAGGGCCGCGCACAGCAGCAGCGTCTCTTCCAGCGGCACTCGGCGCTCCAGACCCGAAAGCGCGGCCTCGAAGCTTGCGCCGAGTCGCTGCTCGCGCAGCATGAGTTCGAGCTCCTGCCGGAAGGGCGCGGGGACTTCGGCTGCAGCCTGGCTGAGTGACTGGTTCAGGCTCATGCCTGCGCGCAGTCCGCCGGCCAGGAGCATGACGATGTCGGGCAGCTGCTGGCGCAAGGCCGCCGAGCGGCGATGCCGCAACCACCAGAGCACCAGCCGCGGCAGGAAGCCACAGCCGAGTGCACACACACCAGCCAGCACCGGGCTGCCGCTGACCATCAGAACGGCCACGGTGCTGGCGCCAGCCAGCCCGATGTTCAGCGCCAGCAACCGGCTGGCATCGACATAGAGATGGGCCCTTTGCAACTGGCGACTGACCCCGTGCAGGAAGCGTCGGCGGTAGGCCGGCCAGGCCTGACCAAGCTGATGACCGATCAGCACAGTGGCACAGACCGCGGCCACGCCGATGCACGCGGCCATGAGCGTGGGCTGCCAGGTTGCCGGCTGCAGCCACGGCGAAGACAGCGCTGCACTCATGCCCACCCCCCGGCGAGCGCGTGGAAGGACGCTGGCGGCAGACCAATGCGCTCGTAGAACTGCGGCATGTTCCCGCAGTCCTCGAATCGGCCCTGCCGATGGCGAAAAATCGGCTGCATCAGCAGGCGCGAGCCTTCGCTGCCGGTGATCTCGCTGATCTCGACGATGCGCCGGCTGCCGTCGGGCGCGCGCGCCTGCTGCACGACGATCTGGATGCCCGAGGCAATCTGCTCACGCACCGCGGGCAACGGGAGGTCCATGCCGGCCATCAGCACCATGGTCTCCAGCCGCGCGATGGCATCGCGGGCGCTGTTGGCGTGTACGGTGGTGAGCGAACCCTCGTGTCCGGTGTTCATGGCCTGCAGCATGTCGAGGGCCTCGCCGCCGCGGCACTCGCCGACGATGATGCGATCGGGCCGCATTCGCAGCGCGTTGCGTACCAGGTCACGGATGGCCACCTGGCCGCGGCCTTCGGCGTTGGCCGGCCGCGCCTCCAGCCGCACCAGGTTGGGATGGTCGAGCGAGAGCTCGGCGGCGTCCTCGATCGTGACCAGACGCTCGCCCCGATCGATGAAGCCGGCAAGCAGGTTGAGCAGCGTGGTCTTGCCCGAACCCGTGCCGCCGGCGATGACCAGGTTGCGGCGGGAACGGATGCACTGCCGCAGAAAGCCCAGCATGCGGGCGTCGGCCGAGCCCAGGCGAATCAGATCCTCGGGGCGCATTGCCTGACGCCCGAAGCGCCGGATGGTGAGTGCGCAGCCCTTGACCGCCAGTGGCGGGATCACCGCGTTCACCCGCGAGCCGTCGGGCAGGCGGGCATCGACCATGGGCGAGCTCTCGTCGATGCGCCGGCCCAGCGGCGTGACGATGCGCTCGATGACCGCGCGCACGGCAGCCTCGCTGCTGAAGCTGCAGGGGGCGGGCTGAAGCCGGCCGGCACGCTCGATGAAGATCTCGGCGGCGCTGTTGACCATGATCTCGCTCACCAGCGGATCGGACATGAGCCGCTCGAGCGGCCCCAGACCGACCACCTCGTCGAGGGTGTCGTCGATCAGCCGGGCTCGGTCCAGCGCCGGTGGCAACTCGGGCTCGTCAGCGAGCAGTTCCTCGAGCAGCGCCCTCGCCTCGGCCCGCAACTGGCCGGCCGAAAGCCGGCGGACATCCTTGCGGCGCAGATCGATGGTCTGCAGCAGACGCCGATGCAGCAGGACCCGCCAGGCCCGAGCGGGGTCATCACCCGGTGCCGCCGTCTCGGGCGCGGGCGGCTCGGCAGGGGTCGCAGATGAAGGTGCTGCCGCCGGCTCGGACGGCAGCTCGGGGCTCGCCATGCCCGGATCGACAGCCAGAGGTGCCTGCGCTGCAACGGCAATCACCCGCAGGCGAAACCCACCGATGACGATCTCGTCGGCCGGATCGACCGGACCGAACTCCACGATGCGCTCACCATTGACCCAGGTGCCCGAAAGCGCGCCGGCATCGACCAGCCGCACACCATGTTCCATGGCATGGATCTCGGCGTGCACCCTTGCCACCCGCCAGCTGTCGAGCACCACCGCATTGTCGCGCCGGCGACCGATCCGGCAGGGCAAGGCATCGATCATCACCCGCCTGGGAGAAAGCCCGTCCGCCTCGATGATCAGCATCAGCATCGGTTCACTCCACGAATCGCGAACGCTCGCGTGTCCACTCGGTGCGCTCGCGGACCTGGGCGGCCTTGCGGCGAGCCGCGTCGAGATCACCGGCGGCATCACGCTCGGCGGGCTCGACCACACCGCCGACGAAGCGCGGGGTGATGAAGACCACCAGCTCGGTCTGACGATCGCGGAACGCGCGCGAACGGAACAGCCGGCCGAGGACCGGCAGATCGCCCAGCGCTGGCACCTGATCGATGCTGCGGGTGCTCTCGTCGGCGAGAAGACCGGCGATCACGAGGGTCTCGTTCTCGCGCAGATTGACCTCGGTCTCGGCGCGACGCTTGGAGATGCCGGGAATGTCCTTCACCTGCACATCGAAGTTCACCGCCGAGATCTCGGTGGCGATGCGGGCGGCGATCACGCCCGAGGCGCTCGCCGTGGGGCTGACATCGAACTTCACGCCGTACTCCTTGAAGACGACGCTGGTGTTGCCCAGGCCGGTGGAATAGGGGATGGGCAGCTCGCCGCCGGCCAGGAAACGCGCCGAGCCACCGCTGCGGCAGGACAGACTGGGCTCGGCGAGGATGGTGGCCTCGCCGCGCTGGACCAGCAGGTTGATCACCGACGCGAAGGAAGACGCGATGCCCAGCATGGAGGCGAAGGGCGCCACCCTAGGGCGGATGTCCAGACCCTCCACGCTCGCAGCGCTGCCACCGGGCGTGAACGCGGGGTTGCGCTTGAGGTCGCCGAGCACGCCGAAGGTGGGACCGGCGGCATTCGGGTTCCAGCGCACGCCGACGTTCTCGAGCGAATCCCGGCGGATCTCCACCATGCGCACATCCATGGCGATCATCCGCTCGACCCCGAGCTTGCTGGTGAGGTTGACCACCTGCGGGTAGCGACGGACCACCTCGGCCAGTCGTGCAACCTGCTCCTCGCCCAGGCTCTCGCCCTCGAGCAGCAGCTTGTCGCCGAGCGGCTTGATGCGCAGGTTGGGCGCTTCGCCGAGCAGGGCACGAACCTCGCCGACCAGGCGAGCCACATCGGCCGGCAGCACGGTGATCACGAAGGGCTTCTCGGGACCGGAGGCGCCCCACAGGTGCAGGGTGCTCTGGCCGGGTGCCTCGGGAATGACCAGCACCTGACGCTCATCGAGGGCAGTGGCCTGCACGACCTTGCCGTTGCCAATGACGATGCGCCGCACGCCGGGCTGCTCGAGAACCTGGGCCTGCCCGACATAGAGCGTGAGTGCGGTGGGTTCGCT
The DNA here is from genome assembly GCA_903934795.1 of uncultured bacterium. Taxonomy (GTDB): domain Bacteria; phylum Pseudomonadota; class Gammaproteobacteria; order Burkholderiales; family Burkholderiaceae_E; genus Quisquiliibacterium. Next base: position 11,050 of record CAIZPE010000272.1, read on the forward strand.
GGCGAAGGCCGGCACCGGCGCGCAGGAGGCAAGCGCCGAGCACCAGCCCAGGCATCGAAGAAGGCGGATCATGGCTGTCTGGCCGGCGCGACAGCGCCCGGCATGAGGGGGTTGGATGCGTCAGGCACGATGCCCGGCAGGAGTGCCACCGCCGACGCCGGCATGGACGGCATCGCAACGCCGATCGGCGCCGGATCAGCCGATCGGTGGGTCTTGAGCGAGCCCTGCCCGCCGACGATCAGTTCCGCGCCGCGCGGCACGACACCCGTGCGCTCCGCCGGCAAGGGCGCGGGCAGACCGAGCACCGACCAGACATCCACGCTGGTGGCGGGTACCGGCGAGCGGTCATCGGGATTGCGCAAGGTGGCGGTGAGACGGCCGATGCGCTGCGCGACCACCAGGCGCTGGGCCTGCGCGGGCGTGACCTCGACGGTGATCGCACCGAAGCTGCGGGCCGTGCCACGCTCGTCGGCCCCGGGCCTTACCTGCCGGCCGGTGGCCAGCACCCGGACATCCTGGAGCAAGGCTCGGGTGATCTCGGGCGGCTGGGCACTGCCCGGGCCTGCCGGCGGCCGGGCACTGAGCAGCAGGTCGATGCGATCGCCCGGCTGGAGCATGCCCGAGAGGGAATTGACCTCATCGACCACCACCGTGAAAGCCCGCACGCCGGCGGGCACCCGGGACGCGAATCCGCCCGTCTCGCCGCCTTCGACGCCGGTGTGGAGCAATGGCTCGCCGGCGCGCATCGCCACGGACAGTCGCGCGCCAGCGAGCGACTCGAAGCGCTCGGGCGACACCACAGCGCCGACCAGGTACTCGCGCGGAATCTCACGCACGGCCATCGTGGCCGGACTGACAGTCTCACCGCGAGGCAGGTCTCGCCGCGCGACCACCACCGGCACGCTCTCGCCTGCGGGCTGCAGGCGTTGGCGCTCCAGGGCCACCTGGGCATCGATGTAGGAGCGCGCCACCAGCGCCGCGATCGTGCCCAGCCCGAGGGCACCGCCGAGCAGGAGCCACTGCCGGTGACGCTGCGACCAGCCCAGCGCATCAGCGGCGATCGACCGGGCCGCGAGTTGCCAGCGCGCGCTCATGGCCGCGACACGGCGTCAGAGAGCCGCGCATGGTGGGTGAGCAGCGACTGCCAGAGCGCACCGAGCGGGCCACCCGCGCCGAAGCCCAGACTGACGCCGACCAGCAGCAGCAGAACCAGGTGCTCGATCGCGGCCTGCCCGCGCGGACGGGTGAAGCCGCGACGCGGACGAGGCGAAGACAGGTGCGGCCGAGCGGCCGCGGGTAAGGGACGGGTCATGCGGAATCTCCCTGGACGATGAGCACGAGCTCGGTGATGTGTCGCCGCGGCCGCAGCAGGAGGCCGACCTCGGCAGGGCCGGACCGCTCGCCGGCCAGCAGCACGCCAGCGCCGGGATCGGCCGGATTGGGGCGGAAATCAGGGCGCAAGCGCCAGCCAGCCCGCAGGAGCCATTGCCGCCAGTCGGGCAGGGCCTGATCCAGCGGCCGGTCATCGTGCGCAAGCCAGGTGGTCTGCCGACGTACACCCGCCCCGGACTCGGTACGGCCCAGCCAGCGCACCGGCGCCGGCGCGCCCGGCCAGGGCGGCGCCACTGCGGCCTGCGTGGCCGGGAGCCGCTGCGCGCCAAACGGCCAGCGGGTGAGGAAGCCCTGGCACCCCCCGGCGGGCGCCGCCTGCCACTGCGCGCTGAGGAGGCCGTCGCGAAAGGCCGCCGACAGCATCAGCCAGCCCTCGGCATGTGTCTGCACGAGCGGGACCGACCAGGCCGCGCGCCAGGCCGACCGCACCAGCGCCAGCATCTGCGCACAGGGCCATGGCGCCTGCAGCCTCAGGACCGCGGCGGAGCGGCCGTCGATGCGGGCATCATCCATCACGCGCTCGACCCGGATTGACGCGGGCAGCGCGAGTTCGGCGAGCGCGGGCAGCGCGGGCGGGGTGCCCTGCGCGAGAGCGATGCATGCTGCAAGCGACATCGGCAATGACACCCACCAGCGATGGTACCCACGGCTCATGGCGCGCCCCCCACGCGGTCGGACGGCACCACATCGACATCGAACCATCCCTGCCGAAAACTGCCAGCGCGGGGCTCCAGGCCGATGGCATCCATCAGACCGAGCAGCCCGAGCACCGGCGCCTGACGCAGACCCAATGCGATCGCGTAGGCCGAGTGCAGCTGCGCCCCCGCCCGGACGCGGGCCTCGAGGTGATCAGGATGCGCCCCCCGCGGTCCGATCGCCTGCCAGGCGCCCGACAGCACGGCCGTGTCAGCGGCCATGGACACCCGCACGGCCTCTCGCCACGGACCGCCCGCCAGCGGCAGCGTGGCCTGCACCGTGGCTACGCGAAGGCCACCCGTGATCTCATGACCGAAGCGCGCCGGCCCGGCCACTGCCGACAGCCAGGCCAGAGGCGGCAGATCGGTGGCCGGGCGCGTGAGCGCGACATTCAGGCCGGCATCGAAAGGACGCGCAACGATGCGCACCGACACCGCATCGGCATCTGCCGCACCGGCGAACCCGCTGCCACGGCTCAGGAATGGATCGAGTCGGGCGGCATCGGCCACGCGGCTGCGCACGGGCGTGTCCGTCGGCGCGAACACCCGCTGCCTGGCCTCCATCGAAAGCACCGCCGGACCCGACGGGTGATCGCAGACCGGCAGGCGGGCGGTGCACTCGAAGGCCACCAGCCGGCTTGCCTGGATGACCGACTGGCGCAGCGCCACCACCTTGCCCAGCCAGACGATAGCCAGCAGGAGCGGCACCAGGGCCAGCAGCGCCACCGCGGACTCGACAAGCGCCTGCCCCCGCTGCCGAGGCGCAGACCGAAGGGCTGGGCGGCGTTCAGCGGGCATAGCCAGCCGCCACCACGCGCTCGAGCGCCGAGGGTTCGACAAGACGCGCTTGCCAGTAAGGACTGAACAGGCTTGCGTATTCCACCCGGGTCGGTTCGCCCGGCGGTCGGCGAAAGTAGACCTCGGCCGAGGCCAGAGACCAGAGCTGCCCGGCCGTTTCGGCCGACGGCAACGCGAGCCGACCCGCGCCGCGCCCGGCGGGGGCCGGCGCGCGGGCCAGCACGGCGAGGCGGGCGACCGGGAAACGGGTGTCGGCCAGCGCGCCATGGTCCAACTCGCGCACCACCGGCATGCCGGGATACGCCGACATGCCGGCGATCGGACTCGCGGCCAGGGTCTGCTCGGCGAGCGCCGCGGCAGACGGGTTCTCGCGCACCTGACCCGGGTCGCCCACGAGCATGCCGGCCGGGGGCGAGGCGGCCTCGGCCGCACCCCAGGCAAGCGGCAGCGCCTCCACCTGACGGCAGCCCTGGAACCAGCCAAACCAGCCTCGCTGTGGCAGGTGGGTGTGCAGCGACAGGGTGTCGGCGGCCTCCCAGCGCTGCAGGTCGGGCCCCATGGTGGTGCCACCCCGCTTGCGCAGCATGCTGAACCAGGCCGACCACCCGGCACCGGGACTGCCGAAGCAGGGACTGGGCAGCAGGTACAGCGGCAGATCCAGCCCGCGCGGGCCGAGCACGAAGTCATCGAGCGAGCGCCGAACCACCTCGAAGAGGCGTGTCCGATCGTCGCCGGCATGACGCCGCGTGGGCACCACCGATGCCGGCAGCGGCAGCGTGAAGGCAAAGAAGCGCGGGTCTGCCGAGCGCACGATCTCGTTGGCGACCGCACTGGCCGCAAAACCGCCCACCGAGAGCTGCAGGAACTCCTGGCCGGCGGCGAGCAGGCGGCTGTCGGCACTGCGCATGGCCACTTCCTCACCCGTGACCTGCTCGGTGATCTCGGCGACGACGCCGGCGGCATCCTGCACCGCCGCGAGCGCACCGGCCACCGGCGGCCAGGGCGCGGCCAGCACCGAGGCGGACTGGCTGAACCGGGCGAAGTAGCGTGCCCAGGAGGCCAGCGTGACGGCCTGGGCAATGGCCACCTCGTGCGCGACGATGGCCCGGTTGGCGAGCGCCTGGTAGTTCAGGACCCGGGCCTGCCACAACGCGGCGCTGTAGGCCGCGGCATCAGCGGCGGCATCGAGCCGCTCGCGTTCGGTGAAGGCCCGGCCGGCGGCGAAGGACAGATGCAGACCGAGCGCGCCGAGCAGGAGCAGCGCCAGGCACAGCACCAGCACCACCCCGGCCTGACGGCGCGGCGGGCGACAGCCCGGCCTGCCCGACCGGACGCGGCATACGCCGGACACGCCGCCAACCGGGCTGGTGCAGGCCAGGCGCGAGACGCAATGACGAACCGGCATGGCGAACACCGCGATGTGCGTGGGGAGGGCGAGGCGCCGCCAGGTTCAGGGACGGTTGGACGCGTGGTAGTTGTCGAGCCCCTTGCGGACGTTGGCGTTGGTGTACGCGGTGAAGGCGCTGCTCTGGGCATGGGCCACCGCCGAGGTGGCATCGGTGCCGGACATCTCGAGCGCGAGCCCGGCGGTCTGGTTGCGCAGGGTCTGGCCGAACAGGGTGTAGATGCCGATGGCGGCCACCGACACCAGGGCGACGATGATCACGTACTCGGTCATGCCCTGACCGGCAGGGCGGCGGGCGGGGCCGGCGGGCGCGCGGCGGGGGATGGGGAAGGTCATGTGGGGCTCCTTGTCACGCACGATGCGTGGGAGCCATTGAACCGCCGGGCAGCACGGCGCGACCATTGCGCCGTCGACCTAGTTCATGGACTACACCGGCAAGCAGCCCCTGTGCGCAAGCCGGCGCTCGCGCCTCACTCCGGCTTGATGCCGGCAGCGTCGGCGGCCTTCTTCAGGCGGGTGTACTCGCGCATCTGGAAGTCGCCGAGCTCCTTCATCGCCAGCGCCAGCGACTGCCCGGGATTCTTCGCCGAGAAGGCCTTGCCTTCGTCGGAGGCCATTGCCCTGCCAATCGCGCCGGCAAGCTTCGCGGTGACATCGTCGGGTGTCTCGGCGCGCACATAGAGCGATGCCCAGACATAGGTCTCGAAGTCGGGGAAGCCACTCTCCTTCATCGTGGGCACATCCGGGAACATCGGATCCCGGCGGTCGCCGGTGATCGCCAGCGCGCGCAGCCTGCCCTCGCGGATGAGCGGTGCCACGCCGGAGAAATCATTGGCCGCGACATCCAGTTGGCCACCGATCACATCGGTGACCATCTGCGAGCCGCCCTTGTAGGTGACCGGGGTGACCGGCACGCCGCTGGCCGTGCCCAGCCAGGCGCCGATCAGCTCGTAGCCCTTCGAGTAGTTGCCCACCGACATCGGGCGACCGGCCTTCTTCATCGCCGCGACCAGATCACTCACCGTGCGATACGGCGAGTCGCCGCGCACGACGAAGGCCGCCGGCCCCACCGACAGGCCATGCACCGGCCGGAAGTCCTTGAAGGGATCATAGGGCAGGTTCTTCAGCACGATGGGATTGACTGCCATCGGCGAGACGCTGGCCAGCAGCAAGGTGTGTCCGTCGGCCGGCGCGCCCTTGACCGCGTTGATGGCGACCACGCCGCTGCCGCCCGGCCGGTTCTCGACGGTGACCGACCAGCCGTACATCTTGTTGAGCAGTTCGGCGTAGAAGCGCGAATAGGAGTCCGATCCGCTGCCGGCATTGAAGGGCACGATGATCCGGATCGTCTTGGTCGGAAACGCTGTCTGCGCGAGGGCAAGCGGGGTTGCCAGCAGCAGCAGCAGCGCGGCGAGCAGTCTTCTCATGGAACGCGGTCTCCGGTGCCTGGCCGTCGACAGGGACGACCTGTTTCATTTGCATCAACCCCGCGGGCAGCGCGGGGCAAACCGGCCTGCAAGCCCGGGTAAACCGAACCGCCAGGCCGGATGGCCGAGGGACGCTAGCACGCTGGTCGGTTGCCCAACAAGGCGGGCAC
>CAIZPE010000273.1 GCA_903934795.1 uncultured bacterium
CGTGCTGCCGGTGCTGGCGCCGCTGCTGAATCCGGCGGCGGCCTGGGTCTATGTCGAGTCCGAGGCCGCGCTCGACGAGGCGCAGGTGCGCGACTGGCTCGGTCCGGATGCCCGCATCGCGCGGCGGGCCGCGGCCGGGCAGGTGCATTACCATCTGCTCGCCATCCAGCCTCAGGAGAATCCATGACCCCCGTCGTCGCCGTCTATGCCGGTACCTTCGACCCGATCACCCGCGGGCACGAGGAACTGGTGCGCCGCGCCGCCAGCCTGTTCCACGAGGTGGTGCTCGCGGTGGCCGACAGCCGCGGCAAGAGTCCGCTCTTCGAGCCGGCCGAGCGCGAGGCGATCGCCCGCGAGGCGCTGGCCATCTATCCGAATGTGCGGGTGGTGCGCTTCTCGGGCCTGCTGGTCAACCTGCTGCGCGCCCAGGGCGCGCGGGTGGTGGTGCGCGGCCTGCGCGGGGTGACCGACTTCGACTACGAGTTCCAGCTCGCCGGCATGAACAGCCGCCTCATGCCCGAGATCGAGACGGTCTTCATGACCCCCACCGACGAGTACCGGCATGTGTCGGCCACGCTGGTGCGCGAGATCGCCACCCTGGGTGGCGACGTCGCCCAGTTTGTCTCGCCGGTGGTGTTCCGCCACCTGCAGGCCAAGATCGCCGAGCGGGCCCGCCAGGCCTGAACCGCCATGGCGCTGATGATCACCGACGAGTGCATCAACTGCGATGTCTGCGAGCCGGAGTGCCCGAACGATGCCATCTCGATGGGCCCCGAGATCTACCAGATAGACCCGGCGCTGTGCACCGAGTGCGTCGGTCACCATGACGAGCCGCAGTGCCGTCAGGTCTGCCCGGTGGACTGCATCCCGCTCAACCCGCAGTGGCCGGAATCGCACGAGGCGCTGATGGCCAAGTATCAGCGGCTTCAGCAGGCGCCAGCGGCTGCGCCGCCGCGAGCCGACTGACGCGCCAGGACTGACGCGCCCGGACTGACGCGCCCGGACCCCGCGCGCTCCGACCCGCCCCCATCCGCCCCGGTTCCCTCTTCCGCCATCGACATCTCGCTGCCATGTGCGGCGATCATGCTCGGGCGCGTTTCCCGGAGACCCGATGAACCTGATTCTGTGGCGCCATGCCGAGGCGCAGGATGCCGAGCCCGATCTCGCCCGTGAACTCACCGCGCGCGGCCGGCGGCAGGCGCAGGCCATGGCGCAGTGGCTGCGGCCGCGCCTGCCCGAGCGCTGCCTGATCCTGGCGAGCCCTGCGCAGCGCACCCGCCAGACCGCCGACGCGCTGGGCATCGACTACCGCATCGACCGTCATCTCGCCCCGGATGTCGATGTCGCGCACTACCTCGCGGCGGCCAACTGGCCGCAGGGCCCCGAGGGCTGCGGCGGCACCGTGGTGCTGGTGGGCCACCAGCCCATGATCGGGCGCCTGGCCAGCCTGCTGATGGCCGGTCAGGAGATGGACTGGAGCGTGCGCAAGGGCGCGGTCTGGTGGCTGAGCACCCGCGAGCGCGAGGGCCGCGAGCAGGTCGTGCTACGCTCGGCGACCAACCCCGAGCAGCTCTGAACGGTCCCCCGCGCGGCCGCGCCGGCCTGCGGGATTCTCCCGCGAGGTCAATCCATGCAAACCCGTGAACTCGGTCGCAGCGGCCTGAAGGCGGTTCCGCTTGCCTTCGGCGGCAATGTCTTTGGCTGGACGGCCGATGCCGCCCGCTCCTTCCAGCTGCTCGATGCCTTCGTCGATGCTGGCTGCAACCTGATCGACACCGCCGATGTCTATTCGCGCTGGGTGCCTGGCCATCGCGGCGGCGAGTCCGAGAGCCTGATCGGCCAGTGGCTGGCGCGCAGCGGCCGGCGCAACCAGGTGCTGATCGCGACCAAGGCCGGCATGGACATGGGAGAGGGCAACAAGGGCCTGTCGCCGGCCTACCTGCGGCGCGCGGTCGATGCCTCGCTGCAGCGCCTGGGCATCGACTGCATCGATCTCTATCAGGCACATCAGGACGATGCCGACACCCCGCTGGAAGACACGCTGGGCACCTTCGCCGAGCTGATCCGCGCGGGCAAGGTGCGCGCCATCGGCGCCTCCAACTACACTGCGCCGCGTCTGGCGCAGGCTCTGGCGGTGTCGGCCCGGCTGGGGCTGCCGCGCTACGAGACCCTGCAGCCCGGCTACAACCTCGCCGACCGTGCCGGCTTCGAGGCCGAACTGCAACCGCTGTGCGTGAAGGAGGGCCTGTCGGTCATCCCGTACTACTCGCTGGCGGCGGGCTTTCTCAGTGGCAAGTACCGCAAGCCCGAAGACCTCGAGGGCCGTGCCCGCGGGGCGCGCGCCGGCAGCTACCTGAACGAGCGCGGGCTGCGCATCCTGGCCGCGCTCGATGCAGTGGCCGTGCGGCTGGGCACCACCCAGACCGCGGTGGCGATCGCCTGGCTGCGCGACCGGCCGGCCATTGCCGCGCCGATCGCCAGCGCCACCAGCGTCGAGCAGCTTCAGGCGCTGCTGGCGGGGCTGCGGCTGCCGCTCGATGCGGCCGCCGTGGCGGCGCTGGACGCGGCCAGCGCCTGAGCCGGCCAGCGCCTGAGCCGCTCAGCGGCCGTTGACCACCCGCGGGGCGGCCGGCGGCAGCGTGAGGCTGGCCATGCCGAGCGACACCCCGCGGTTGACCGCCGAGACAATCGCCTTGAGCGCCGCGGTGACGATGTTCTCGTCGATGCCCACGCCGTAGGCGCTCTGGTCCCAGCCGAACTTCAGCTGCACATAGGCCACCGCCCGCGAGTCTTCGCCGGCGGTGAGCGAGTGCTCGGAATAGCTCATCACATGGGCGTCGATGCCCAGGGCCTGCTGCAGGCCGCGCATCATCGCGTCCACCGGGCCGTTGCCCGCGCCGGCGACCGCGAGCGGCTGACCGTCGTGCAGCACCGTGGCCTCGACGCGCTCGGCGTTGGTCTGGCCGCGCACATGGGTCTGGGCGTGGTCCTCGTAGCGCAGCGGGCCGTTGCCTTCGAGGTAGGTGCGGTCGAAGGCCTTGCGGATCTCGCTCGAGCTCACCTCCTTGCCGGTGGCGTCGGTGATGCCCTGGATGACCTGGCTGAACTCGATCTGAAGCAGCCGCGGCAGGTTCAGGCCGTGGTCGCGCTCGAGCAGGTAGGCCACGCCGCCTTTGCCCGACTGGCTGTTCACCCGGATGATCGCGTCGTAGGTGCGGCCGAGGTCGGAGGGGTCGATCGGCAGGTAGGGCACATCCCAGAAGCCGCCTTCGGTCTTGCGCTCGGCCAGGCCCTTCTTGATGGCGTCCTGGTGCGAGCCCGAGAACGCGGTGAACACGAGTTCGCCGCCGTAGGGATGACGCGGGTGCACCGGCAGCTGGGTGCAGTGCTCGGACACCCGGATGGTCTCGTTGATGTCCGAGAAGTCGATGCCGGGGTCGACGCCCTGGGTGTAGAGGTTCATGGCCAGCGTCACCAGGCAGACATTGCCGGTGCGCTCGCCGTTGCCGAACAGGCAGCCTTCCACCCGGTCGGCGCCGGCCATCACCGCGAGCTCGGCCGCGGCCACGCCGCAGCCGCGGTCGTTGTGCGGATGCACCGAGAGCACCACCGAATCCCGGTACTTCAGGTTGCGGTGCATCCACTCGATCATGTCGGCGTAGATGTTGGGCGTGCTGTGCTCGACCGTGGCCGGCAGGTTGATGATCATCTTGTGCTGCGGGGTGGGCTTGAGCACATCGCCCACGGCGTCGCAGACCTCCTTGGCGTAATCGAGCTCGGTGCCGGTGAAGCTTTCGGGCGAGTACTCGAAGATCCAGTCGGTGCCGGGGTTGCGGGCCGCGTGCTGCGCCACCCACTGCGCGCCCTGCACCGCGATCTGCTTCACGCCCTCGCGATCGAGGCAGAACACCACCCGGCGCTGCGCGGTGGAGGTGGAGTTGTACAGGTGCACGATGGCGCGCCTGGCGCCCTTGAGCGACTCGAAGGTGCGCTCGATCAGTTCCTCGCGCGCCTGGACCAGCACCTGCGGGGTGACATCATCGGGAATCAGGTTCTCGTCGATGAGCCGGCGCACGAAGTCGAAGTCGGTCTGCGAGGCCGAGGGAAAGCCCACCTCGATCTCCTTGTAGCCGAGCTTCACGAGGTGATTGAACATCGCCAGCTTGCGCTCGCCGTCCATGGGCTCGATCAGTGCCTGGTTGCCGTCACGCAGATCGACGCTGCACCAGATGGGCGCGCGGGTGATGGTGTTGTTGGGCCAGGTGCGATCGGGCAGGTTCACCGGCGCGAAAGGGCGGTACTTGGCACGGGGGTCGGGCATGGTCATGACGGTTTCCTTCGGCGGCACGGGGATGGAATGCGAGGCTGCCCCCCGACCATTCGAAGGCCGAGAGCACAACCGGTGATGGGGGAAAGTGTTGTCTGCGCCTAGGGGCGCAGTAGCGCTAGCAGGACGAGCGCACGCAGGCCGGCGGCAGAAGCGCTGGCGCGAAGCGGGAAGGCGTGGCTCGGAGACATCCCGGCATCATGGGTGAGCCGGGGGGCGCTTGTCAACCGCTGTCATCGCGGCTTCATCGTCGCGTCAATGCGCTGCAACCTTCGCGGTCCATCGTGACGGCACCCTGTCCGGAGCCCGATCATGACCGCGATTGCCGAAGCCGATGTCGCCGCCGAACTGCGGGTGTCTGTCGCCCGCACCGACGAGGAGGTGGCCGCGGCGCTGCGCCTGCGTCACCAGGTTTTCGTGCATGAGCTCGGTGCGCGTGCCACGGCCGAGGCGGGGCTGGAGCGCGATGCCTTCGACGCCCACTGCCTGCACCTGATCGTGCGCGAGGGCTCGCGCGGCGCGGTGGTGGGCACCTACCGGGTGCTGATGCCGCAGGGCGCCCGCGCGATCGGCCGGCTCTACGCCGAGGGCGAGTTCGACCTCGGGCGCCTGGCGCCGATCCGTGACGACCTGGTCGAACTCGGCCGGGCCTGCGTGCGGGCCGACCATCGCGGCGGGCCGGTGCTGATGCTGCTCTGGGGCGCGCTGAGCGCGCTGCTAGCCGACAGCGGCCATCGCTATCTGATCGGCTGTGTCAGCGTGCCGATGGCCGACGGCGGGCGGCTCGCCGCCGACCTCTATCGGCGACTGGCAGACACCCATCTCGCCGGCGAGAGCCTGCGGGTCTGGCCCCGCGAGCGCCTGCCCCTGGAGACGCTGGCCCCGCTGCCGGCGCCGGCTCCGCTGCCGCCGCTGCTCAAGGGCTATCTGCGCGCCGGCGCACGCCTGCTCGGCGAGCCGCATCACGACGCCGACTTCGGGTGCGCCGACCTGCCGGTGCTGCTCAATGTCGACGCGCTGAGCGCGCGTTACCGTCGCCGGTTCGGGGCCTGAGCCGCAGCCAGCAGCGCAGCGGGAGGGCGGCGGCCGGCCTGCGCGATCGCCTCGGCGGTGCGCGGCGGCAGCGCCCGAAGGGCGAATGCCGCGAGGTCGGCCAGCGAGGGCTGCGCGCTCAGCCTGCCCTCGATCTGCGTCACATGGCCGAGCGATTGCAGCGTGCCGAGCGCCTGGCGCAACGCGGCGCGCTGGGGCAGTCGCGCGGCGCTCGCCGGATCGAGCAGGGCCATGCGCTCGGCGACCATCAGCGCGCAGTCCTCGACCAGCCTGGCCTCGGGCGGGTCCGAGGCCAGGCCCTCGAGCAGGCTCGCGACCAGCGCCCAGCGCAGCAGCAGCGGTGCCACCGGCGCGGCGAGCCAGCGGTGCCTGGAGGGCGGGCCGGACGGCGCATCGCGCCCGAGCGCGTCGAGGCAGGCCTGCAGCCGGGCCGCGGGCGGGCGGCCGTCGTCGCCCAGGAAGAGCTCGGTCCGCAGCAGAGGATGCAGGCCGAGCGCGGCCGCGGGCGGCGCCGCCTCTGCGCTGCCCTCGCCCTGAGCGAGCAGACCGGCGATCAGCCCGGCTTCGGCGAAGGCGTGCAGCACATTGTGGCGGGCGTAGTCCACCGCGTGGCGTCGCTCCTCGATCACCAGGATGAGATCGCCCAGCGGGTGCGACTGACGGCGGATCAGGCCCTGCGACAGCCCGAGCGCGATCACCGCGGCGGGCTCGTCGCCGGTCAGCACCTGGCGCGGGGACATCGGGTTGGCCGTGGCCAGCGCCTTGAGCTGGCCGATGCGCGCGTGCAGCTCGTCCTCGTCGATCGCGGCCTTGTCGGCGCCGGGCAGCGCCATCGCCAGCAGATTGACCGGGCCGATCACCACGGCCTGGTTGATGCGTTCGGTGACCGTCTGCGCGAGGGCCTCGATCAGGGCGCCGCGTGGCGAGGCGCGCCGGGCCTCGCCTTGCGGACCGGCCTGTGGATCGCCTCCGGGTTCGCCTCCGGGTTCGGCAGCCGCACGGGCCTGCGCTTCACGCCACTGCGGCCAGTGCTGCTCGAGCAGGTCGGTGAGCATCACCGGCTCCCCGAGGTTCACATGCACCCGGCCGAAGTCCCGCTTGCGCAGGGCGGCCACCGCACGCAGCGCGCCGGCCAGGGTCTCGCGTGACTTGCGGCCGCCGGCGAGCTCGGCGGCGTGGCTCGCGGACTCGATCACCTGCTCGTAGCCGATGTACACCGGCAGCAGCACCTGCGGCCGAACCGGTTCGCGCAGGAAACTGTCGACGGTCATCGAGAGCAGCCCGGCGCGCGCCGGCAGGGTCAGGCCGGTGCGGCTGCGGCCGCCTTCCACGAAGTACTCGATCGGATAGCCGCGCCGCAGAAGCTCGTGCAGGTACTGCGCGAACACCGCGCCGTACAGCGGATCGTCGCGGAAGCTGCGGCGCATGAAGAACGCGCCGGCGCGTCGCAGCAGGGTGCCGGCCACCGGGATGTCGAGGTTCTCGCCGGCGGCGATGTGCGGAATCTGCAGCCCGCGGTGGTGGATGATCCACGACAGCAGCAGGTAATCGACATGGCTGCGGTGGCAGGGCAGCCAGACCAGCTGCGCCCCCGCGGCGGTGCGCGCAAGCGTCTCGAAGCCATGCACCGACACGCCGCGGTAGATGCGCGTCCACAGCGCGGTGAGTGCGACATCCCAGACGCGGATGACCGGGTATGCATAGTCCGAGGCGATGCCCACCGCCATGCGCCGCGCCTGCAGCTCGGCCTGGGCGGGGGTGATGCCGGCGCGACCCGCCTGGGCGGCGATCTGCGCGCGCACCGGCGAGCTGTCGATCAGGGCGCCGATCAGCGTCTGGCGGTGCGACAGGTTGGGGCCGATGGCGAGTTCGCGCTCGAGGCGGAACTGCGCGCGCAGCGCGCGGGCCACGCGGCGCTGGTCGCTGGCGGGGTCGGCTGCATGGGCCGGGGCGGGCGCATGGGCCGGGGCGGGCGCCTGAGTCGCGGCGGTCGCGTCAGCGCGGGTCTGGATGAGCAGGTCGGCCAGCGCGATCGGCGGGCTGAACCGGATCAGGGTCTGGCGGCCGTGGATCAGCACCCGCAGCAACTGGGTGAACAGGCCCGGCGCCGACCAGGCATCGGCCACCATCACCTTGAGCAGCGACTCCTGCTGGCGCGGTGCGCGGCCGAAGAACACGCTCACCGGCACCACCTGCAGCGGCGGCGCGTCGGCCTCGCGCGCGGCCGCGGCCAGGCGTGCCAGCCGGGGCGGATACCGGTAGGGCGTGCTACCCAGCGGCGAGGGCTGGCCGCGTCGGCTGAGAAAGAAGTAGCCGTGACGCTCGCGCAGCCCGGCGCCCTCGATCGGCTGCAGCGGGCCGGGGAGCCCGAGCCGGCGGGTGGCCTCCTCCAGGACCAGCAGCGCAGTGATCTGGCGCACCGGCAGCACGTAGCAGAGTATCGGCGCGGGATCTGGCGGGGCATCGACCGCGGCGGCCGTGCCCGCCTCGCCCGCCGCGGTCGACATCCGGCGTGCGGCGGCCTCGCGCACGGCCTCCTGGCCGCTCGCCTCGAACCGCACCAGCGTCATCAGGGCCCGCCGGGCGAGGTCGACCAGGCGGCTGCGCATGCGGCTACAGGGTCTGGTAGAGCACTTCGGAGAACGGGCCGACCTCGTTCCAGGTGGCGGCCTCGGCCCGCAGGCTCTCGTCGCTCAGGGGATGGCGCTGCGCCCAGGCCGCCGGCAGCTCGATGCGTACCCGGCCGGCGCGCGCGAACAGCGCCGGCAGCGGCACCTCTTCGCCATCCCGGCGACGGTGAAGGATGATCGACACCCGCAGGCAGAGCAGCATCAGCCAGTCATGCTCGTCAGTGATCGCCCCGCGCATCTTGCGCAGCCCGCCGCCCTGGCCGAGGGCCAGGACGGCCATGCGTGCCTGCTCGTTCTGGCTGAAGCCGGGCATGTCGGCATGGCTCAGGATGTAGCCCGAGTGCCGGTGATGGTCCTCGTGGGAGATCGACATGCCGATCTCGGCGAGCCGGGCGGTCCAGCCGAGCAGGTCACGATTGGCGACGCGCTGTTCCTCGGGGCCGCGGTCGGCCTGGCCGAGCATGGCGCGGGCGGTCTGGGCCACCCTCGCGCCATGCTCCGGGTCGAGACCGTAACGCGCGCTCATGCGGGCCACGGTGAGCTCGCGCATGTCGCCCTCGGTCTCGCGCCCGAGCAGGTCGTAGAGCAGACCCTGACGCAGCGCGCCCGGGCAGTAGCGCATGGCCGGGAGCTCGAGCTCCTCGAACACCGCGATCATGGCCGCCAGCCCGCCGGCCAGCACCGGGCGGCGATCGGCCCGCAGGCCTTCGAGCTTGAGCCGCTCGGCGTTGCCTGCGGCGAGCAGGGCGTCGGCGATGTCGCGCAGGCCCTGGCGGGTGAGCTCGGTGCGGCCCCACTGCGCTGCCGCGATCTGGCTCAGCGACTTGGCGGTGCCTGACGTGCCCACGGCGTAGTCCCAGCCCTCGCGCCGGTAGGCGAGCCCGATGGGGGCCAGCGCGGCGCGTGCGCGCAGCACCGCCTTCTCGAAGGACGACCGGCTGAGGTTGCCGTCGGGGAAATGCTTGCGACTGAGCGACACGCAGCCCACGCTCACCGACTCGAGCAGGCGGGTCTCGTAGTCTTGTCCGATGATGCACTCCGTGGAGCCGCCGCCGATGTCGACCACCAGCCGATTGCGGCCGTCGGCAGGCAGGGCGTGCGCCGCGCCGCAGTAGATCAGCCGCGCTTCTTCATGGCCGGCGATGATGTCGATCGGAAAGCCGAGCGCGGCCTCGGCGGTGGCCCGGAAGTGGCTGGCGTTGCGCGCCACCCGCAGGGTGTTGGTGGCCACCGCCCGCACCGCGTCGGGGCTGAAGGAGCGCAGCCGCTCGCCGAAGCGGGCCAGCGCCTCGAGGGCGCGCTGCTGCGCCGGAGCGTCGATCATGCCTTCGGGAGTGAGGCCCGCCGCCAGCCGCACCGGCGCCTTCAGCGCATCGAGCGGCTGCACCTGGACCCCGCTGCCCGATTGTTCGACGCGCCCGATCAGCAGGCGGAAGCTGTTCGATCCGAGGTCGACGGCGGCAAGCAGGTGGCGTTCAGGCATCCCGGGCAGGAGCGGGCAAGGCACAATGGACAGAGGAGGCCGGGAGAATGGCAAATAAAGCCCGTGTCATCAAATCGTCATCCCGTGCCCAGAGACTGGGCTCCATGGAAGCCTCCGATCAGGGCAGCGATCTGCCGGCGCAGGGTGAGCCGCGTCTGCTCAACCGCGAGCTCGGCATGCTCGCCTTCAACGAGCGCGTGCTGGCCCAGGCGGAATCCGCGCAGGTGCCCCTGCTGGAGCGGCTGCGCTACCTGACCATCGTCTCGAGCAACCTCGACGAGTTCTTCGAGGTGCGGGTGGCCGAACTGCGTGAGATCGCGGCTTCGCGCCATGCCGATGCGGTGACGGCCCGCGAGAGCCTGCGCACCATCGCGGCCCGGGCCCGGCTGCTGGTCGAGCGACAGTATGGCCTGCTCAACGATGCGCTGATGCCGGCGCTTGCCACCGAAGGCATCGTCTTCCAGATGATCGCCTCCTGGACGCCGGCGGTGCGCCAGTGGGCCGAGCAGGTCTTCCTGGACGAGATCGAGCCTTTGCTCACGCCGATTGCGCTCGACCCGGCGCATCCGTTTCCGCGCATTCTCAACAAGAGCCTGAATTTCATGGTCGAGCTCGAGGGCCAGGATGCCTTCGGTCGACGCGCCGGGCTGGCGGTGGTCCAGGCGCCGCGGGCTTTGCCGCGCGTTCTGCGCGTGCCCTCGGCGGTGTGCGGCGTGCCGCATGGCGTGATGCTGCTCACCTCGGTGGTCCAGGGCTTCGTCGAGCGGCTCTTCCCGGGCCTGGTGGTGCGCGCGGTGCACCAGTTCCGGGTCACCCGCAACAGCGAGCTGTTCGTCGACGACGAGGAGATCACCGACCTGCGCAGCGCGTTGCAGGGCGAGCTGCGCCAGCGGCACTATGGCGATGCGGTGCGGCTGGAGGTGTCGGCGGCCTGCCCTGACACGGTGCTGCGCCGGCTGCTCGACGAGTTCGGGCTGGAAGAGTCCGACTGCTATCGGGTGGCCGGGCCGGTCAACCTGCACCGCCTGGGCCAGGTGATCGACCTCGTGGAGCGGCCCGATCTCAAGTTCCCGGTCTTCGAGGCCCGGGTGCCGCCGGCGCTCGCCGAGCGCGACCTGTTCGCGGCCATCCGCCGGCGCGACATCCTCCTGCACCATCCCTACGAGTCCTTCAACCCGGTGATGGGCTTCCTCAGCTCGGCGGCCACCGACCCGAAGGTGGTGGCGATCAAGCAGACCATCTACCGCACCGGCACCGACTCGGCGCTGATGGAGTCGCTGATCGAGGCGGCCCGCATCGGCAAGGAGGTCACGGTGGTGCTCGAGCTGATGGCCCGTTTCGACGAGGAGGCCAACATCAACTGGGCGGCTCGCCTCGAGCAGGTCGGCGCGCATGTGGTCTATGGCGTGGTCGGCCACAAGACCCACGCCAAGATGGCGATGATCGTGCGCCGCGAAGACGGACGGCTGCGCCGCTACGTGCATCTGGGCACCGGCAACTACCACCCGCGCACCGCCCGCCTGTACGAGGACTTCGGCCTGCTCACCGCCGACGAGAAGATCTGCGCCGATGTGCACGAGCTGTTCCGCCGGCTCACCGGCCTGGGCCGCGCCGGCGAGCTCAATGCGCTGGTGCAGTCACCGTTCACGCTGCACGCGATGGTGCTCGCCTCCATTCGCCGCGAGGCCCGCCATGCCCGCGCCGGGCGCCGCGGCTACATCGCCGCCAAGGTCAATGCGCTGCTCGAGCCCGCGGTGATCGCGGCCCTCTACAAGGCCAGCCAGGCCGGCGTGAAGATCGACCTGATCGTGCGCGGGGTCTGCGCGCTGCGCCCGGGGGTGCCCGGGCTGTCGGAGAACATCCGCGTGCGCTCCATCGTCGGCCGCTTCCTGGAGCACAGCCGCGTGTACCACTTCTGGAATGACGGCGAGCGCGATGTCTGGCTGGCCTCGGCCGACTGGATGGACCGCAATCTGCTGCGCCGTGTGGAGGTGGCCTTCCCGGTGCGTGATGTCAGCCTGCGCAAGCGCGTGATCGAGGAGGGTCTGCTCGAGCACCTGCGCGACAACGGCTCGGCCTGGGTCATGGACGGCGAGGGCGGCTATCAGCGGCGCCGGGTGCGCGGGCTGCGTCGAGTGTCGCA
>CAIZPE010000274.1 GCA_903934795.1 uncultured bacterium
AACACTCTTTCCCTACACGACGCTCTTCCGATCTAGATGGCCACCGGTTCGGGCCGCTCCTGCTGCGCTTCCTCGACGCGGCCGCGTCGGCAGGCGGGTTCACAGGGCCGGTCGCAGGTGCGGCCGAGGATGCCGGGGAAGACATTGGACTTCCAGTTGACCATGTAGGCATCGCTGTAGCGCCCGGCGGCGATCAGGCGGATGTACTCGGGAACCGGGGTGTGGGCCGGGCAGGCCCATTGGCAATCGACCACCTTGTGAAAGTAGTCGGGATTGCGGATGTCGGTGGGCTGCAACTTGCTTCCTCCAGCGTCCGGGGCGCGCGAGGGCGCCTTTGTCGGGGATGTCTCCTGCCGGCGCAGTCTATGCCGGGCGTCACGGGGCCGGAAGCCGCCGGCGCAGACGGGAATGTCCGCGATTCATTTGTTGAAACCGGCGATGAGCCGTTTTCGCCGCCAGCCGGCTCGCGCCGCAGGCCGGGCGGTGCGCTCGCGTCATGGCGGGCGGCTCACCCGCGGTGATACCATCGCGGCTCAGCCGAAGACAGACCCATGAACTGAGCCATCGTCATCACTGCCAGAGGTCTCGAACCCTAACCCGGAAGCCGGGTGCGGTTCGTCGATCGTCGCCCCACGCTCATGCGGCGATCGAGCATCTTCGACGAGAAACTCGTTGAGAAAGGTGAAGCGCCATGATGAAAGCATTCCAGTCGAACTCGTACCTGTTCGGCGGCAACGCGCCCTACGTCGAGGAACTCTACGAGAGTTACCTCAACAACCCGGGATCAGTCCCGGAACGCTGGCGCGAATACTTCGACAACCTGCAGCATGTGCCCGCGGCCGACGGCAATCCGCAGACGCGTGACGTCGCCCACGCCCCCATCGTCCAGAGCTTTGCCGAGCGGGCCAAGGACGGCACCCTGCAGCCGCGGGTCATGGGCGGCGATGCCTCCACTGCCCGCAAGCAGGTCTATGTGCAGCAGCTGGTGGCCGCCTACCGATTTCTCGGCTCGCGCTGGGCCGACCTCGATCCCCTGAAGCGCCAGGAGCGCCCGCCCATCCCCGAGCTCGAGCCGGGCTTCTACGACTTCAGTGAAGGCGACCACGCCAACATCTACTCCACCAGCAACACCTACTTCGGGTTCGAGCAGGCCACCCTGCGCGACATCCTGCGAGCGCTGCGCGAGACCTACTGCGGCACCATCGGCGCCGAGTTCATGTACATCGCCGACCCCGCCCAGAAGCGCTGGCTGCAGGAGCGGCTCGAGTCCACCCGCGCCCGCCCCAGCTTCAGCCCCGACAAGCGTCGGCGCATCCTCGAGCGGCTGACCGCCGCCGAGGGCATCGAGAAATACCTGCACACCAAGTATGTCGGCCAGAAGCGCTTCTCGCTGGAAGGCGGCGAGAGCTTCATCGCGGCCATGGACGAACTCATCCAGCGCGCCGGTGAGGGCGGCGTCCAGGAGATCGTGATCGGCATGGCCCACCGCGGCCGCCTGAACGTGCTGGTCAATACCCTGGGCAAGATGCCCGCCGACCTGTTCGCCGAATTCGAGGGTCGCCACGCCGACGATCTGCCCGCCGGCGACGTCAAGTACCACCAGGGTTTCTCGAGCGATGTCTCCACCCCCGGCGGGCCGGTGCACCTGTCGCTCGCGTTCAATCCCTCGCACCTCGAGATCGTCAATCCCGTGGTTGAGGGCTCGTGCAAGGCGCGTCTGGATCGTCGCGGCGACAAGGACGGCTCGCAGGTGCTGCCGGTGATCGTGCACGGCGACGCCGCCTTTGCCGGCCAGGGCGTGGTCATGGAGACCCTGAACCTTGCCCAGACCCGCGGCTACGGCACCTTCGGCACGGTGCACATCGTGATCAACAACCAGATCGGCTTCACCACCTCCGATCCGCGTGACAAGGGCTCGACCACCTACTGCTCCGATGTCGTCAAGATGATCGAGGCGCCGGTGCTGCATGTGAACGGCGACGATCCCGATGCGGTGGTCTACGCCACGCAGATCGCGCTCGATTTCCGGCGCGAATTCGCCAAGGATGTGGTGGTGGACATCGTCTGCTTCCGCCGGCTCGGCCACAACGAGCAGGACACCCCCGCGGTCACCCAGCCGCTGATGTACAAGAAGATCGCCCAGCATCCCGGCACCCGCAAGCTCTATGCCGACAAGCTGATCGCCCAGGGCATCATTCCCGCGGGGCACGGCGACGAACTGGTGCGGCGCTTTCGCGCCGCCATGGACGAGGGCCGGCACACCGCCGACCCGGTGCTGTCCAACTTCAAGGGCAAGTTCGCGGTCGACTGGATGCCCTTCCTGAACCGCAAGTGGACCGATGCCGCCGACACCGCCGTGCCCAAGGCCGAGCTGCGCCGCATCGCCGAGCGGATCACCACGGTGCCCGGCAGCGTGAAGATCCATCCGCTGGTCGAGAAGGTCATCGCCGACCGGCGCGCCATGGCCGCCGGCGACCTGCCGCTCGACTGGGGCATGGGCGAGCACCTGGCGTTTGCCACGCTGCTGTCCTCGGGCTTCGGCGTGCGCCTGTCGGGCCAGGACTCCGGCCGCGGCACCTTCACCCATCGGCACGCGGTGCTGCACGACCAGAACCGCGAGAAGTGGGATTCGGGCTACTACATCCCGCTCGAGCACGTGGCCGACAACCAGGGCCAGTTCACGGTGATCGACTCGGTGCTCTCCGAGGAGGCGGTGCTCGGCTTCGAGTACGGCTACTCCACCGCCGAGCCCAACACCCTGGTGGTCTGGGAGGCGCAGTTCGGCGATTTCGTGAACGGCGCGCAGGTGGTGATCGACCAGTTCATCAGCTCGGGCGAGACCAAGTGGGGCCGGGTCTCGGGCCTGACCATGATGCTGCCGCACGGCTATGAAGGGCAGGGGCCCGAGCACTCCTCGGCCCGGGTGGAGCGATTCCTGCAGCTGTGCGCCGAGCACAACATGCAGGTCTGCCAGCCCACCACGCCGGCGCAGATCTTCCACCTGCTGCGCCGCCAGATGATCCGCTTGTTCCGCAAGCCGCTGGTCATCCTCACGCCCAAGAGCCTGCTGCGCAACAAGGAGGCGGTGTCCTCGCTCGAGGAGTTCTCGCGCGGCGGCTTCCAGACCATCATCGGCGAAACCCAGGCCAGCATCGATCCGCGCAAGGTCCGCAAGGTGGTGCTGTGCTCGGGCAAGGTCTACTACGACCTGCTCGCGGCACGGCGCGAGCGCGAGCTCGATGATGTTGCGCTGCTGCGCGTGGAGCAGCTCTATCCGTTCGCCCACAAGACCTTCGAGAACGAGATGAAGCGCTATCCGGCCGCCACCCAGGTGGTCTGGTGCCAGGATGAGCCGCAGAACCAGGGCTACTGGTTCTATGTGCAGCACCACATCCAGGAGGCCCTCAAGGAAGGCCAGAAGCTTAGCTATGCCGGACGGCCGGCCTCGGCCTCGCCGGCGGTGGGCTACTACGACAAGCACTACGCGCAGCAGAAGGACCTGATCGCCGCAGCGCTGGGCGAGACCCGCAGCCGCGCCCGCAGCAAGACCTGACCGTTGCCGGCCTGGCGCGGACGGCCCCTGGGGGCACGTCCGCGTGCCGGCCGGCCAAACCCATCATCGAATGCCCGGTGGCCGGCGCCCGCGTGATGCGCGCGGGCCGCGCCATGGGCACATCCAGCAACGACCAGCGACAGGAGTCTGGACATGGCATTGATCGAAGTGAAGGTTCCGCAACTCTCCGAGTCGGTTGCCGAGGCAACCCTGCTGCAGTGGCACAAGAAGCCGGGTGAGGCGGTCTCGCGCGACGAGAATCTGATCGACATCGAGACCGACAAGGTGGTGCTCGAACTGCCCGCCCCCGATGGCGGCGTGATCGCACGACAGCTCAAGCCCGACGGCGCCACCGTGGTGGCCGGGGAAGTGATCGCCATCATCGACACCGATGCGGCTGCCGGTGCGGCTGCGGCCGCGGCGAGTGACCCGGCCCCCGTCGGCGCGCCCGCTCAGGCAGCTGCCCCGGCTGCCGCGCCGGTTGCGGCCGCGAGCGGTGGCGCCATGGGTCATGTGGCCATGCCTGCCGCCGCCAAGCTCATGGCCGAGAACCAGCTGTCCGCCGGCCAGGTGAGCGGCACGGGGCGTGACGGCCGCGTCACCAAGGGCGATGTGCTGGCCGCGATCAGCGCGCCGGCACCGGCACCGGCACCGGCGGCCGCGCCAGCCGCGATTCCCGCCGCCTCGGCGCCGGCAGCGCTGCCGCAGGTCAGCGCCCCGATCGACCCCGCCAAGCTCCTCGAGGGCCGGCCCGAGCAGCGCGTGGCGATGTCGCGCCTGCGTCAGCGGGTGGCCGAGCGTCTGGTGCAGTCGCAATCGACCAACGCCATCCTCACCACCTTCAACGAGGTCAACA
This sequence comes from uncultured bacterium, assembly GCA_903934795.1. Lineage (GTDB taxonomy): Bacteria > Pseudomonadota > Gammaproteobacteria > Burkholderiales > Burkholderiaceae_E > Quisquiliibacterium. The sequence continues at coordinate 4,410 of CAIZPE010000274.1, forward strand.
TGCAGCCGGTGATGGACATGCGCCGCCGCTATGTCGATCGCTTCGAGAAGGAGCATGGCGCGCGGCTGGGCTTCATGTCCTTCTTCGTGAAGGCGGCAGTGCACGCGCTCAAGAAGTTCCCGGTGGTCAACGCCTCGGTCGACGGCACCGACATCGTCTACCACGGCTACTTCGACATCGGCGTGGCGGTGGGCTCGCCGCGCGGTCTGGTGGTGCCGGTGGTGCGCAATGCCGATCAGCTCAGCTTCGCGCAGATCGAAAAGCAGATCGGCGATTACGGCAAGCGGGCCGGCGAGGGCAAGCTCGGTCTGGAGGAACTCACCGGCGGCACCTTCTCGATCTCCAATGGCGGGGTCTTCGGCTCGATGCTCTCCACGCCGATCATCAACCCGCCGCAGTCGGCGATCCTGGGCGTGCACGCCACCAAGGACCGCGCGGTGGTGGAGAACGGTCAGGTGGTGGTGCGTCCGATCAACTACCTCGCCCTCTCGTACGACCACCGGATCATCGACGGCCGCGAGGCGGTGCTGTTCCTGGTGGCCATCAAGGAGGCGCTGGAGGATCCGGCCCGCCTGCTGCTCGATCTCTGACCGGAGCCTGGCATGAGCGAAAACATCCATGACCTGATCGTGATCGGCGCCGGGCCGGCCGGGTACATCGCGGCGATCCGCGCCGCGCAGCTCGGATTCAAGGTGGCGGTGGTCGAGAAGTGGCTCAGCCCGGCCGGCACACCCGCGCTGGGCGGCACCTGCCTGAATGTCGGCTGCATTCCCTCGAAGGCGCTGCTTGCCTCCTCGGAGGCCTACGAGCACGCCTCGCACCTCGACGCCCACGGTATCGAGGTGAAAGGGGTGAGCCTGAATCTCGCGAAGATGATCGCCCGCAAGGACGGCATCGTGAGCAAGATGACCAAGGGCATCGAGTTCCTGTTCCGCAAGAACAAGATCACCTGGCTCAAGGGCCATGGCCGCTTCGTGGGCCAGGCCGACGGGGTCTATCGCATGGCGGTCAGCGGCGCACAGGGCGAGTCCGAGGCGCAGGCCCGGCAGGTGATCATCGCCACCGGGTCCAAGGCCCGGCACCTGCCCGGCCTGCCGGTGGACAACCGTCTGGTGTGCGACAACGAGGGCGCGCTGTCCTTCGACGCCGTGCCGGCGCGCCTGGGTGTGATCGGCGCCGGCGTCATCGGGCTGGAACTCGGCTCGGTGTGGCGCCGGCTGGGTGCCTCGGTGACGGTGCTCGAGGCACTGCCCGGCTTCCTGGGGGCCTGCGACGAGGCGGTCTCGAAGGAGGCCTGGAAGATCTTCACCCGCCAGGGGCTGGCCATCCACCTCGGGGTGAAGCTCGGCGAGGTGAGCGTGGGTGAGGCCGGCGTGCGGGTGCCCTACACCGACGCCCAGGGTGCGGCGCAGGTACTCGAGGTCGACCGGCTGATCGTGTCGGTAGGCCGGGTGCCCAACACCGAAAACCTGGGGCTGGAGGCGATCGGCCTGGGCACCGATGCCCGCGGCTTCATCGAGGTCGATGATCATTGCCGCACCCGCCTGCCGGGCGTGTTCGCGATCGGCGATGTGGTGCGCGGCCCGATGCTCGCCCACAAGGGCGAGGACGAGGGCGTGATGGTGGCCGAGCTGATCGCCGGCCAGCAGCCGCACATCGACTACAACTGCATACCCTGGGTGATCTACACCTCGCCCGAGATCGCCTGGGTGGGGCGCACCGAGCAGCAGCTCACCGCCGAGGGGCGCGCCTACAAGGCCGGCCAGTTCCCGTTCGCGGCCAACGGCCGGGCGTTGGGCATGGATGCGGCCGAGGGTTTCGTGAAGGTGCTGGCCGACGCCACCACCGACGAGGTGCTCGGTGTGCACATCATCGGCACCGGGGCCTCCGACCTGATTGCCGAGGCGGCGGTGGCGATGGAATTCCGGGCCTCGGCCGAGGACATCGCGCGGGTCTGCCACCCGCATCCCTCGTTGTCGGAAGTGATGCGCGAGGCGGCACTGGCCACCGATCGCCGCGCGCTGAACATGTGAGCGCGAACGCCGTCGGAGATGTGCGCGCGGCCTACCAGGCCGCGCTCGCCGAGCGTGGCTACCAGGCCGACGCCGCGCAGCTGGCCGCCATCGATAGGCTGCAGCGCCTGCACGATGAACTGGTGGTGTTCAAGGCGCAGCGGGCCAACCCGCTGCGCAAGCTGCTCTCGCGCCCGGCGGTGCCACGGGGCGTGTGGCTGCATGGCGGCGTGGGCCGGGGCAAGAGCTTCCTCATGGACTGCTTCTTCGGCACCGTGCCGGTGGTGCGCAAGTTCCGTGTGCACTTTCACGAGTTCATGCGGGGCGTGCACCGCGAGCTCGACGAGCTCAAGGGCAGCGCCGATCCGCTCGATGAGGTGGCGCGCCGCATAGCGCGCCGCTACCGGCTGATCTGCTTCGACGAGTTCCATGTCTCGGACATCGCCGATGCGATGATCCTCGACCGGCTGATGCGCGGGCTCTTTGCCAACGGCGTCACCTTCGTGATCACCTCCAACTACGCGCCCTCGGGGCTCTATCCCGACGGGCTGCACCGCGATCGCATCCTGCCGGCCATCGAGCTGCTGCAGCGTCAGCTCGATGTGCTCTGCGTCGATGTGGGTGTCGACTACCGGCGCCGCTCCCTCGAGCAGGTGCGCGCCTACCACTGCCCGCTCGGCGCGCAGGCCGACGCCGCGCTGCGCGAGGCTTTCGCGGCGCTGGCCGAGACCCGTGATGACGATCCGCGCCTGCTGATCGAGAACCGCGAGCTGCGCGCGCTGCGCCGTGCCGGCGGCGTGGTCTGGTTCGACTTCCGCACGCTGTGCGGCGGGCCGCGCTCGCAGAACGACTACCTCGAGCTGTCGCGCCTGTTCCACACCGTGGTGCTCTCGGACATCCCGCGCATGAGCGCGGCCATGGCATCCGAGGCGCGCCGCTTCGTCTGGCTGATCGATGTCTTCTATGACCAGCGGGTCAAGCTGCTGATGTCGGCGCAGTGCCCGCCCGAGGAGCTCTACACCGCGGGTGCGATGGCGGTGGAGTTCCAGCGCACGGTGAGCCGCATCGTCGAGATGCAGTCGCGCGAGTACCTCGAGGCGCCGCGTCGCGGCGCCGCAGGCGCGCTCACCTGAGCGCGGCGGCGGGCCTCGGACGGACCCGTCGGCCGGCCTGCGTCGGGACCCGGCAACGCTGTCGTAAGATGCCCGGATGAGCGCTGCCGAGACTGCCGCCCGGCTCCAGCCGCCGGGTCTGAGAGCCCTGATCGCCGTGGTCGGCCACGGCCTGATCGAGCGCGAGGAGCAGGCCCGCTGTCTGGTGCTGGCCCTGCTCAGCGGTGAGCATCTTCTGCTCGTCGGTCCGCCCGGCACCGCCAAGAGCGAGCTGGCGCGGCGCCTGCACCGCCTGGCCGGCGGCGCGTACTTCGAGCGTCTGCTCACCCGTTTCAGTGTGCCCGAGGAGCTCTTCGGCCCCTTGTCGCTCGTCGCGCTCGACGAGGGCCGCTACGAGCGCGAGGTGCGAGGTTACCTGCCCACCGCGAGCGTGGCCTTCCTCGACGAGGTGTTCAAGGCCAATTCGGCCATCCTCAATGCCCTGCTCGGTCTGCTCAACGAACGGGTGTTCGACCAGGGCGCGCAGCGCCTGGCCGTACCTCTGGTGACGCTGGTGGCGGCGAGCAACGAACCGCCTGACGATCCCGGTCTGGCCGCCTTCCACGACCGTTTCCTGTTCCGTTGCCCGGTGCCCCCGGTGAGCGATCAGGCCTTCGGGCAGCTGCTGGTGGCGGGCGCATCCGCGGACGGCCTGCCTATCGGCGCCGATGCATCCACGCGGGCCACGCCCTCGCCACTGGATCTTTCGGCGCTCCAGGCGCTGCGTGAGCGCGCGGCGGCGGTCGCGCTGCCGCCAGCGGTGGTGGCCCTGCTGCTCGCGCTGCGCGAGCGGCTGCGCGCAGCCGCGGTGCCGGTGTCGGACCGCCGCTGGGTGCGGATCGTGGCGGTGCTGCGGGTGGCGGCGCTGGCCAATGGCCGTGATGCCGTCGCGGCGGCCGACCTGTGCGTGCTGCCCTGGCTGGTCTGTGAGCGCGCCGAGGAACACGAGCCGCTGCGCGAATGGCTGGCGGCATCGCTCGGTGCCGGGGCCGAGGTCGATCCGCAGTGGTTGTGGCGGGCCGCGCAGGCCTTCGAGCGGCAGCTCGAGCTCGAGTCGAGCGCGACCGAGCTCGCCTTCGACGATTCCGGCAAGCTTGCGCTCATGCGCTCGGTGGGCGGAGCCGAGGGCAGCGAACTCGGCGAGGGGGCGCCGCGACTGTCGGCCTTCAGCCGGCGCAAGCGTTACGGCGCCGGCCACATCGCGGCGCGGCTGGCACAGATCGATCAGCTGCTCGGCGAGGTCGAGCGCTTCACCAGCACCGCACTGGCTCATGAGCGGCTGCTCGGGGAACAGCTCGCGGCCAATCTCTGGGTCGCGCCGGCCTTCGCGCAGCAGGTCCTTGCGGTGCTGCGGGCCAACTGCGAGCGGGTGCTGGCCTGCCAGGCCGCCTTGCGCGATACCCGCGCCGCCTTTGCCGCGCTGCCGGTCACCGAGGGCGATGACGGGCGGGTGCCCGAGCCGGTGCGGCTCGATGACTGAGTCGTCCGGGCTGCCGCAGGCCGACGACGGCGCCGGTACGCTGTCTGGCGTGCTGTTCGATCCCCTGGCCCTCGAACGCCGCTTCGCGCCGCTTGACGCGCTTGGACGGGCGCTCTGGCTGCCGGCGCTGGTGCACACCGAGTCGGGCTTCTTCGAGCGATTCCCGGCGCTCGCGGCCTGGCGGGAACGCCTGCTCGGGGGTGATGCCCGCCTGGTCGCCTCCGAGGGCTGGCCCGATCCGGCCGTGGCCGAGGCCTTCAATTCCATCCTTGCCGATCCCAGGGTGGGCATGCTCACCCGCGGCCAGCCCGCCGCGGTCGAGCAGCTGCAGCGCATGGCCCTGTGGCACATCGATCGCATCAGCCTGCTCAGCCCGCAGCTGGGTCGCGCCGGCGCGGTGGCCGCCTGCGCCCAGGCATTCCGTGCCGACTGGGCCGAGCGCGGCGAGGAACTGCGCCAGTTCCTGCGCCTGTTCGAGTCGCTCGATGGGGTGCTCAACGCATCGCGCTGGAGCGAGCTCTCGGGCCTGCTGCGCTCACAGGCCTGGCAGGACATGCTCGCGGCGCGCGAGCGCATGGCCGGCATGCCGGGTCTGGCCGCGCTGATCGCCCGGCTGGGGCGGCAGCGCCCCGACGAGGTGATGGAGCCCGCGCCGGTTGCGCTGCCCAGCGACGACCCCAGCCGCCCATCCTGGGTGCGCGAGCCCCGACCTTCGCCGCTGCCCGGGCCGCCGATCGAGCCCGAGGGTATCCGCCGTTCCGGCGAGCTGGCCGGTCTGCTGGCGAGCGAATGGGCGCAGTTGCGGCGCCGCCGCCGCTGGCTGGCGGCTCGTCTGGCCGACCAGTCGCTGCTGACCCTTCATCACCGGCAACTCGCCACTGACCCCACCTGGGTGCGGCGGCCGGGGCGCGCCGCGACGCCGTCGGCCCAACCCCGGCCTCGGCTGCGCACCGGGCCGATGATCGTGTGCATCGACACCTCGGCCTCGATGGCCGGCGCTGCCGAGCAGGTGGCCCGCGCGATCGTGCTCGAGGCGGCCCGGGTGGCGCACTCGACCCGACGCCGCTGCCTGCTCTATGCCTGGAGTGGCCCCGGCAACCTCGCCCGACGCGAGATCGGCGGCGAGGACGGTCTGTTCGAGATCGCCCGCTTTCTGGGCGAGAGCTTCCACGGCGGCACCGATGTCTCGGATCTGTTCGCGCGGGTGCTTGACGATCTCGCGTCCGCTGCGTGGCGGCAGGCCGATCTGCTGATCGCCTCCGATGGCGAGTTCGGCTGTACACCCGCCTTGCTGGCGCGGCTGGCCGCGGCGCGCGATGACAGCGGCCTGCGCATCGAAGGGGTGCTGGTGGGCGACCGCGAGACCATCGGCATGAAGCGGGTCTGCGAACGCATCCTGCGGGTGCCTGACTGGCGTCGTCACGGCCGCGCGATCGCGCCGCCGGCGCCCATTGCCGATGCCGGTCTCACTGCGCGATTCTTTCCCGGAGCCCTGCAGTCGGCGGCGCCGCCGCCCTCGGGGAGCGCGGCATGATGCGGCTTTCCCGGTTGCGCCGATCCGCCGGGGCGGGGCGGGCATCGCGGCTGGTGGCCCTCGCCTGTGCGCTGGCCCTGCTCGCGTGGCCGCCCGCGCAGGCCGAGGCCCTGCCCGAGCCGGCAGGCATCGTCAGCGTGGAGCAGGCCGATGAGGCGCTGGCCCGGGTGGCCGTGGCTCGCGAGGAGGCGGCCGAGCATCGATATCAGTCGCTGCTTGCCTGTGCCGAGCGGCTCTGGGTCAACCGCTGCCGGGTGGCGGTCGAGACCGAGCACCGCCGGGCGCGCGAGCGTTTCGCGGCGCTCGAGCGCCGGGCCCGCGAGGTGCTGCGCGAGGCCCGCAATCTCGAGCGCAATCAGGCCCTTGCCGAGCGGCTGGCCCTGGCGCGCGAGCAGGCGCTGATCGCCCCCGAGGCCGAGGATGCTGCCCGGGCGCAGGCGCTGGCGCGTGACGCGCAGCGTGCCGCCCGCGCCCTCGACGATGCCGAGCGCGAACGCCAGGCGGCGCTCAACCTCGCGCGTCACGCCCGTCGCCAGCAGGAGCGCGAGGCGCGCGAGAAGGAGCGGGCGGAAAGGGAGAAGCTTCGCTAGATTAGGCCGCCGGTGGGCTATGCCGCGCGGGGACGGGCGACTATCATCGCGCCCGGGGTCGCCGTTGCCGGTCCCGTCTCTGCCCTTCGCCACCAGCGTTCCCGCCGCCCATGATCGATCCGGAATCCATCCGCCGTCGGATTGCCGAACTGCAGCTCGAGCACCGCGGTCTCGATGCCATGATCGAGGCGATCGGGCAGCAGACCCGGTTCGACGAGCTCCAGCTGCGCCGCCTCAAGAAGCGCAAGCTGCAGATCAAGGATGCGATCACCCTGCTGCAGATGCAGCTGGTGCCTGATCAGCCCGCCTGACTTCGTGAGCCACCCCACCCAGCCCGCCAGCCTGGCCGAGGCGAGCCAGCAGGCGCTGGGCGCGCAGGGGCCGTTCGCCGCAGCGCTTCCTGGCTACCGGGTGCGTGAAGGCCAGCTCGCCCTGGCGGGCGCGATCGCCCAGGCGATCAGCACCCAGGGCGCGCTCATCGCCGAAGCCGGCACCGGCACCGGCAAGACCTTCGCCTATCTCACGCCGGCGCTGCTCTCCGGCGGGCGGGTGGTGATCTCCACCGGCACCCGCAACCTGCAGGATCAGCTGTTCGAGCGCGATCTGCCCGAGGTGGTCCGCGCCCTCGGCGTGCATGCCGAGTGCGCGGTGCTCAAGGGGCGCGCCAACTATGTGTGCCGCTACCACCTGCGCCGCAATCTCGCCGATGGCCGCTTCGCCCGCCGCGAGGACATCATCGACCTGCGGCGGATCGACCGCTATGCCGGCGTCACGCGCACCGGCGACCGGGCTGGTGCCCCCGATGTCTCCGAAGACGCGCCCGCCTGGGCGCTGGCCACCTCCACCCGCGAGAACTGCCTTGGCCAGGAGTGCCCCGACCTGGGCGAGTGCTTCGTCATCAAGGCACGCCAGGCCGCGCAGCGCGCCGATGTGGTGGTGGTCAATCACCATCTCTTCTGCGCCGATCTCGCCCTGCGCGACGAGGGCGTGGCCGATCTGCTGCCCACCGCCGATGCGCTGATCTTCGACGAGGCCCATCAGCTGCCCGAGGTGGCTACCGGCTTCTTCGGCCTGTCGGTCTCCTCGCGCCGGCTGGTGGAGTTCGCCCGTGATGTCCTGCGCGCCGGGCTGGCCGAGGCGCGCGACGCCGCCGACTGGACCACCGTGTCGCGCGCCCTGGAGCAATCGGTGCGCGAGCTGCGGCTGCAGGCCGGCGACCCGGCCCGTCTGGATGCCGCGGCGCTGCGTGCCCGCCCGGCGCTGCTCGACGCGGTGGCCGATGCCGTCGAACAGCTCGATGGCGTGCGCGCGCTGCTCGAGCGCTCGGCCGAGCGTGGCCGCGAGATCACCCGCTGTGCGCTGCGCGCGCTGGAGCTGGTCGATCAGCTCCAGCGCTGGGAGCGGGCGGTCGTCGGCCCCGAGGCGGCCGCGCCGGCCGATCCCGATGCTGCGCCGCCTTCGGCCTGGGCAGAGGACGCGCCGGATGCCCTGACGGACACAACCGGCGCCGAGCCAGCCTCACGCCCCGTCATGCAGGAGGACACCGCCGCCGATGGCGAGCGCATCGCCTGGGCCGAGATCGGCGCCGCCGGTCTCACGCTGCATGCCACGCCGCTTTCGGTGGCCGGCACCTTCCGGCGTCACCGTGCGCAACGCCCGCGTGCCTGGGTCTTCGTCTCGGCCACGCTCGCGGTCAGCGGCTCCTTCGGGCACTTCGCGCGCGCGCTCGGCATGGAGGACGCGGCCACCCATGCCTGGGAGAGCCCCTTCGACTATCCCGCCCACGGTCTGCTCTATGTGCCCCAGGGCATCGGCGAGCCGAGCGGCGCCGATTTTCCTCAGCGGGTCTTTGACGCGATCTGGCCTCTGGTCACGGCCAACCGCGGCCGCGCCTTCGTGCTGTGCACCACCTTGCGCATGGTCGACCAGCTCGGTGTGCGCTTTGCCCGGCACATCGAGCAGGAGGGCTCGCCCATCACGCTGCTGGTCCAGGGCAGTGCGCCGCGCGCCGAGCTGCTCGCCCGCTTCCGGCAGGCGCCCGCGCCGGTGCTGGTGGGCAGCGCGAGCTTCTGGGAAGGGGTGGATGTGCGCGGCCGCCAGCTCTCGCTGGTGGTGATCGACAAGCTGCCGTTCGCGCCCCCCGACGACCCGGTGCTGGCTGCGCGCATCGAGGTCCTGCGTCGCTGCGGCGAGGACGCCTTCAGAAGCCTGCAGATGCCGGCGGCTGCCATGGCCCTGAAGCAGGGCGCCGGCCGCATGATCCGCTCCGAGACCGACCGAGGCCTGCTGGTGGTGTGCGATTCACGCCTGGCCGAGCGGGCCTACGGCCGCCAGTTGCTGCGCAGCCTGCCGCCGTTCCGGCGCACCCGGTCGTCCGAGGACGCCCTGGCGTTTCTGGCCGCGCTCGACGAGCCCGTGGCGCTCAGCGCCACACCTGCCACCAGCGACGATCAGCCTGGCTGACCCCCGGGGAGAGCAGGCTGCTGCGCGGGAAGTTGGCCTTCAACACCCGCTCGGCATCGGCCCGCAGGTCATCGAGGCCGAGCTGTTCGTAGCTCTTCATGACGATGAAGAGCGCCTCCTCGATGGCCGGCGTGTTCGGATACTGGCGAATGGCGATCTGCGCGCGATTCACCGCGGCCACATAGGCGCCGCGCTTGTAGTAGTAGCGCGCGATGTGAACCTCGCCGGCAGCCATGGAATTGACCAGGTACTTCATGCGCGCCTCGGCGTCGGCGGCATAGCGGCTGTCCGGGAATCGGGTGACCACCTCGCGGAAGGAATCGAAGGCCTCGCGCGCGGCGCGCAGGTCGCGCTCGGAGAGGTCCTGCCCGCCGAGGCTGGCCAGCCAGCCCTGCTGCTCGTTGAAGTTGATCAGGCCGCGCAGGTAGTGGACGTAGTCGAGCGAGGGATGAGCGGGGAACTGCTTGATGAAGCGGTCGGTGGAGGCCAGCGCGAGCGCGCGGTCGTTGTCCTTGAACTGCGCGTAGGCGATGTCGAGCTGGGCCTGCTGCGCCCAGCGCCCGAACGGGTAGCGGGCCTCGAGTTTCTCGAGCATCTTGATGGCCGCGCCATAGCGACCCGAGCGGATCTCGTCCTGGGCCTCCGCGTATAATTTCTCGGGTGTCCAGCCCAGGGTGGGATCGCGCTGCTCCGGGGTGGCGCAGGCGGCCAGCAGCAGGCTCAGCAGCAGGGCGGCCACACTGGGCCAACGGTGCCAGGCGCCGGGTGCAACGCGGGTTTGGCGGGTGGGGCCGCTCAACGACATGGCAGGGTTCTTTCTGAGAGGCGCCCTCGGCGGCCGGGGTGCACGGCGCCCGCAGGGGCGCGATCTTCGGCCCGTCAGCATGGGCGGACATGACCGGGACTGATTATATCGAAGGGGTCGAGTCCGACACGCTCGGCGAGGGCGCCGAGCTGGCGTCTGCGGCCATCCTGCGCATCGAAACCGCCCGTGGCGCCGGCGAGCGCGCAGACCGGTTCCTGGTCCAGGCGCTGTCCCATCATCGCGTGGGCGTGTCGCGCTCCCGTCTGCAGCAATGGTTCGCGCTCGGTGCGGTGTGGTGCGAGCAGCGGGCGCTCGGGCCCGCCACCCGTCTTGGCGGCTTCGAGACCGTGTTCGTCCAGCCCCTGCCGCGCGAGGCCGACGAGGCCTTCCAGCCTGATCCGCTGCTGTTGACCATCGTCCATGAAGACGATGACTGCCTCGTGATCGCCAAGCCCGCCGGTCTGGTGGTCCATCCGGCGCCCGGCCACTGGCGCGGCACCCTGCTGAACGGCCTGCTGCATCACCGGCCCGCGCTGGCGCGCCTGCCGCGTGCCGGCATCGTGCACCGTCTCGACAAGGACACCAGCGGGCTGCTGGCGGTTGCGGCCAGCGAGCGGGGTCTGGCCGCACTCGGCGCGCAGCTCGCCGACCGCTCCATGTCGCGCCGCTATCTGGCGTTGGCCGCGGGTCTCGCCGGCGGCGATTTCACGGTCGACGCGCCGATCGGCCGCGATCCGCGTCACCGCACCCGCATGGCGGTGGTGTCGCCCGAGCAGGGCCGACCGGCCCGCACCCACGCACACCGGCTGGCCCTAGGGCAGGCCGGCTCCCAGGGCTTCACCCTGTTCGAATGCCGCCTCGAGACCGGGCGCACCCATCAGATCCGCGTGCATCTGCGCCATGCCGGTCATCCGCTCGCCGGCGATGCGCTGTATGGCGGGCCGGGCGGTCTGATCGCGCGACAGGCGCTGCATGCCTGGCGGCTGGGCTTCCAGCATCCCGACGGCAGCGGCTCGGTGGCCTTCACCGACCCGCCGCCCATCGATCTGGTCGCCGCAGCTGCGGGCTGCGACATCGACCTGCCTGCCGCCATCAGCCAGGAGTCGCCCCGGTGAACGCACTGACACCCCCGGGCTGGAACCGGCTGGCCGGCGTCTTCCCGGCCTCGGTCGGGGCCGGCCACACTGACCGAGCCGGCGGCACCAGCGCGGGTGCCTGGTCTGCCTCAGACGGGGGTGGCCTCAACCTGGGCGCGCGCTGCGGGGACGATCCCGCCGCCGTGCGCGCCAATCGTGCCCGGCTGCGCGACTGGCTGCCCGCTGCGCCGGTGTGGCTCGATCAGGTGCATGGCATCACGGTCCATCGGGCCCGTCGCGCCGAGCGCGGATCTTCGCCGGAGGGAGGCGACACAGCCGGTGCGGCTGGCGCCGAAGCGCCAGCCGCCGAGCCGCAGGCCGATGCCGCGGTGACCGATCAGCCCGGCGTGCCGCTCGCGATCCTCACCGCCGATTGCCTGCCGGTGCTGCTCAGCAACCGTGAAGGGTCGGTGGTGGGGGCGGCGCATGCCGGCTGGCGCGGCCTGTGTGGCGGGGTCATCGAGCAGACCGTCCTGGCGGCGCGCGGGTTGGCGCCGGCGTCGACCGACTGGATCGCCTGGCTCGGACCGGCGATCGGGCCTGCTGCCTTCGAGGTGGGCGAGGAGGTGCGTGAGGCTTTTCTTGCCCACGATGCGCGGGCGGCGCTCTGCTTCACGGCGGGCGCACGGCCTGGCAAATGGCAGGCCGATCTCTTCGGGCTGGCCCGTCAGCGTCTGGCGGCAGCGGGGGTCGACCGGGTGGCGGGCGGCGGCGAGTGCACGGTGGCCGACCCGCTGCGCTTCTACTCGTTCCGCCGTGACCGGGTCACCGGCCGGCAGGCCAGCTTCATCTGGATCGATCCTCGCTGACCGGCGCTGCCGCCGGGGCGGGCGCCGCCGGGTCAGGGGCTTCCCCGATCGTGGGCTCGGCAACCGTTGCCGCCTCGCGCTGCGCGGTGCGCAGGCGCTGCCGTCGCCGCTGGGGCGTGCCGACCAGATAGAGCAGCAGCGCCAGTGGCAGCAGGCCGGCGCCCACGAAGGTGACGATGCCGCGAAAGACCGTCGGCTGCATCACCGACACCAGCATCAGGACATACAGCCAGGCGATCGCAACGATGTACACGGGGAGCTCGGGGCAAGGGGCTTGGGGTTGGGACGGCGGCCCGGCGCAAGGACGGTGTAAGCAGCCCCGGTTAGAGTCCAGCGGGTGCGGGTCTGGGCTTCCGATGCCCCCCGCGTGGTGCTCGGTCGGGGGATATCCCGGTTGTTTCATTTTTTGGTAGCACAATAGGATGCCTCAAAAAAAGCGCAACCCGTCCGCCAACGCGGACTCTTCTCAGGGGAAATCCATGGCGTCCTCGGCGCAGTCCACCCGTCGCAGGGCGGCATCGCGTCCGGCCGCGGCGAAGGCCGGGCGTGGAAGCGCTGCCGCCGGCGCAGGGGCTGCCGATACCGCTGCCGCGTCCGCACGCCCCGATCCTGCCGCCGCGGTCGGCGCCAGCGGCACCGATCCGTCGGGCTTCCCCGGGCTGCCGCCCTTGACGCTGCCGTCGGGTGCCGTCATCCCGCCGGCCAGGCTGGCCGAACTCCAGGCCGAGTATCTCGAGCGCTGGCAGGCACTGGTGGCGTCGGGCATCCAGCATGCCGGCGTCACGCTGAGCGACCGCCGTTTCGCGAACGAGGCCTGGCACGACAGCGGTCCGCATGCCTGGACCGCCGCGCTCTACCTGCTCAATGCCGAGTTCCTGCAGAAGATGGCCGCCTCGATCGAGTCCGATGCCCGGACGCAGGAGCGGATCCGCTTCGCCACCCAGCAGTGGGTGGACATGATGTCGCCGGCCAACTTCCTGGCCACCAACCCCGAGGCGCAGCGCCGCATCATCGACACCCGTGGCGAAAGCCTGCGGGTGGGTCTGGAGAATCTCTTCAGCGACCTCGAGAAGGGCCGCATCTCGCAGACCGACGAAGAGGCCTTCGAGGTGGGCCGCAATGTGGCCACCAGCCCCGGGGGCGTGGTCTTCCAGAACGACCTGATCCAGATCGTGCAGTACACGCCGAGCACACCGAAGGTGGGCAGCCGGCCGCTGCTGATGGTGCCGCCGAGCATCAACAAGTTCTACATCATGGATCTGCAGCCGGACAACTCGCTGGTCGCCTACGCGGTGTCGCGCGGCCACACGGTGTTCATGCTGAGCTGGCGCAATGTCGGGCCCGAACTGGGCCATCTCACCTGGGACGACTATCTCGAGCAGGGCATCTTCGAGGCGATCCGTGCGGTGCGCGAGATCAGCGGCGCGCAGACCATCAATGCCCTGGGCTTCTGCGTGGGCGGCACCATCCTGGCCACCGCGCTGGCGGCGCTGGCCGCCCGCGGCGAGCGCCCGGTGGCCAGCCTCACCCTCATGACCACGCTGCTCGACTTTGCCGAGCCGGGGTCGCTGGGGGTCTTTGTCGACGAGGCCTTCGTGCGCTACCGCGAGCAGACTCTCGGCAGCGGCGGCATTCTCAAGGGCCAGGAGCTGGCCACCACCTTCTCGTTCCTGCGCCCCAACGACCTGGTCTGGAACTATGTCGTCAGCAACTACCTGAAGGGCGACCGGCCGCCGGCCTTCGACCTGCTCTACTGGAACGCCGACAGCACCAATCTGCCCGGGCCGATGTATGCCTGGTACCTGCGGCACATGTACCTGCACAACGAGCTGCGCATCCCCGACCGGCTGGTGTGCGCTGGCCAGCCGATCGATCTGCGTCGCATCAACGTGCCCACCTTCGTGTTCGGCGCCCGCGAGGACCACATCGTGCTGTGGCGCGCAGCGTACGGCTCCACCCAGCTGCTCGACGGGCCGGTGCGTTTCGTGCTGGGCGCCAGCGGTCACATTGCCGGTGCCATCAACCCGGTGTCGCGCAACAAGCGCAGCTACTGGGTCGGGCCCGAGCGCTATCCCGCCGATCCCGAGGCCTGGCTCGCCCAGGCCACCGAGCGGCCGGGAAGCTGGTGGCAGGAGTGGGCCGACTGGCTCGATGGCCATCGCGGCCCGCTGCGCGCGGCCCCTGCCTCGCTGGGGGCACGCGGCTTGCGCGTGCTCGAGCCGGCCCCCGGCAGCTATGTCAAGACCCGCGCGCCGCAGTGATGCGCCTGGCCCGCTCGACCCGTTCCCGCATCCGGCCAATCCCGGCCTTCCCGATTCGAACCTGAAGGAGATCTCCATGAGCCAGAAGCTCGCCTACGTGACCGGTGGCATGGGTGGCATCGGTACCGCCATCTGCCGCAAGTTTCACGACATGGGCTACACCGTGGTGGCCGGCTGCGGCCCCACCCGCGACTTCGCGAAGTGGCTCGCCGAACAGAAGGCCGACGGCTATGCCTTCCACGCCTCGGTGGGCAATGTGTCCGACTGGGAATCCACCCGGGCGGCCTTCGAGAAGGTGCGTGCCGAGCTCGGCGTACCGGACATCGTGGTCAACAATGCCGGCATCACCCGCGATGGCGTGTTCCGCAAGATGTCGCTCGATGACTGGAATGCGGTGATCAGCACCAACCTGAATTCGCTGTTCAATGTCACCAAGCAGGTCATCGACGGCATGCTCGACAAGGGCTGGGGCCGGATCATCAACATCTCGTCGGTCAACGGCGAGAAAGGCCAGTTCGGCCAGACCAACTATTCGGCCGCCAAGGCCGGCATGCACGGCTTCACGATGGCCCTGGCGCAGGAAGTGGCCAGCAAAGGTGTTACTGTCAATACCGTGTCTCCCGGTTACATTGCCACCGACATGGTGATGGCGGTTCGTGAAGATGTGCGCGAGAAGATCATCCAGACCATCCCGGTGCGCCGCCTGGGCCGTGCCGAGGAAATCGGCTCCATCTGCGGCTGGCTCACCACCGACGATGCCGGCTTCACCACCGGTGCCGACTTCTCCTGCAACGGTGGGCTGCACATGGGGTGAACCCGGCGCCGGCCACTGGCCGGCGCGGGGTTCTCCGCCCGGGCCTGCAGGCCCGGGCGTGGGGATCGGAAGCGCTGCGGCAGATCGCGTCTGCCGGCACAATGCGCGTGCATCCGCGGAGACATGAGACATGGCGAGCGCCACCCGACTGATCAAGAAGTACCCGAACCGGCGCCTCTACGACACCCAGACCAGCGCCTACATCACGCTGGCCGATGTCAAGCAGCTGGTCCTCGACAGCGAAGACTTCAAGGTGGTCGACGCCAAGTCGTCCGAGGACCTCACCCGCAGCATCCTGCTGCAGATCATCCTTGAGGAGGAGGCCGGCGGCGCGCCGCTGTTCTCCTCGGTGATGCTCTCGCAGATCATCCGCTTCTACGGCCATGCCATGCAGGGGATGATGGGCGCGTACCTCGAGAAGACCATGGGTGCCTTCGTCGAGATCCAGGGCAAGATGCAGGATCAGTCGAAGGTCTTCTACGACGCCAAGGGCCTGCCCAGCCCCGAACTCTGGACCCAGTTCATGTCGGTCCAGACGCCCATGATGCAGACCATGATGGGCAACTACATCGAGCAGAGCAAGAACCTGTTCGTGCAGATGCAGGAACAGATGCAGCAGCAGGCCCGCAGCATGTTCCAGACCTTCCCCTTCCCGCCGCCCGGCAGCGACAAGAAGTAGCACCGTTGCCACCGGCACGCCGGTATTGCAGCCGGCGCACGCCTTTCCCGCATGACACAGACTCCGATCAAACCCCTGCGCCGCGTCGCGGCCCGTCCGCCTGCCGCGCCTCGCGTGGGTTTCGTGTCGCTGGGCTGCCCCAAGGCGCTGGTCGACTCCGAGCGCATCGTCACCCAGCTGCGCGCCGAGGGCTACCTGATCGCCCCCAGCTATGCCGATGCCGATCTGGTGGTGGTGAACACCTGCGGGTTCATCGACGCCGCAGTCACCGAGTCGCTCGACGCGATCGGCGAGGCGCTGGCTGAAAACGGCAAGGTGATCGTCACCGGCTGCCTGGGCGCCAAGAGCGGCGCCGATGGCGGCAATCTCGTGGCCGGCGTGCATCCCAGCGTGCTCGCCGTGACCGGTCCGCATGCCCTCGAGGAGGTGATGGGTCATGTGCACCGCCACCTGCCGCGGCCGCATGACCCCTTCACCGATCTGGTGCCCGAGGCGGGCGTGAAGCTCACGCCGCGCCATTACGCGTACCTGAAGATCTCCGAGGGCTGCAATCACCGCTGCGCCTTCTGCATCATCCCGGCCATGCGTGGCGATCTGGTCAGCCGCCCGATCGGCGAGGTGATGCGCGAGGCCGAGGCGCTGGTGAAATCGGGCGTGCGCGAACTGCTGGTCATCTCCCAGGACACCAGCGCCTACGGGGTCGATCTGCGCTACCGCACCGACTTCGTGGGCGGCCGGCCGGTGCGCACCCGCATGCTTGAACTGGCCCGCGAGCTCGGCGAGCTCGGGGTGTGGGTGCGGCTGCACTATGTGTATCCCTATCCGTCGGTGGATGAGGTGATCGAGCTCATGGCCGAGGGCAAGGTGCTGCCTTACCTCGATGTGCCTTTCCAGCACTCGCATCCGCGGGTGCTGCGCGCCATGAAGCGGCCCGCGAGCGGCGAGCGCAACATCGAGCGCATCCAGGCCTGGCGTCGCAGCTGCCCGGAGCTCACCATCCGCAGCACCTTCATCGCCGGCTTCCCGGGCGAGACCGAGGCCGAGTTCGAACACCTGCTCGAGTTCCTGCGCGAAGCGCGCCTCGACCGGGTAGGCTGCTTTGCCTACTCGCCCGTGGATGGCGCCAGCGCCAATGCACTGCCGGGCGCACTGCCCGACGAGGTGCGTGAGGCCCGCCAGGCGCGGCTGATGGCGGTGCAGGCCGAGATCAGCCGGGAGCGCCTGTCACGCTTCGTGCGCCGCACGGTCGATGTGCTGATCGACGAGATCGAGGTCGATGAGCAGGGCGAGATGCTCGGGGCGATCGGCCGCTCGGCCGCCAGTGCCCCCGAGATCGATGGCTGCGTGTACGTGAAGCCACACCCCGGCCTGCGGGTGGGTGAATTCTCGCGGGTGCGGATCACCAGCGCCACCGAGCACGACCTGCGCGGCTCGGTGGTGAGCTGACGGGCGACGGCGGGTCGACCCGGGCAGGCGGCCCCAGGCAGGGAAGCGGTCTGATGCAGGGCTCGCCGGGCGGCCGTGCCCGGCGCCTGCTCACCAGAGCGCGCTGAGGTAGAGCGAGCCGCTGATGCCCCAGCCGATGATCCAGACCAGGCTGCGCAGCGCGGCCAGGTCCGCGAGATAGAGCCCCAGATAGGCCACGCGCAGCGCCACGAAGACCATGGCCAGCAGATCGATGCGGCCCTGCGGCACCTGCATCCATTGCGCGGCGAGCACGCCCGCGGCAAAGAACGGGAAGGCCTCCCAGGCATTGGCCTGCGCCGCGTTGGCGCGGGCCCGATAGCCGCCCAGGCGCGACAGCCACTCGCGAGGATTGTGGTTGTCGTAGTTGCGCAGGCCGGCCTTGGCGATGCCGGTGGACACGATGGGCAGCACACCCGCGATCAGCATGCAGACAATGGCGATGGTCATGGAAGGTCCTTCGGGGCAGAGGGCTCAGGGTAACCCGGAAGCGCGCGGCGCCGCCCTTGCGCCGGCTCAGGGCCGCACCGCCGGGGTCTCCTGCGGCATGCCCTCAGCGCGCTGGAACAGGTGCAGTTCGAGTTCGATCAGTTCGGCAGAGCCGGCCGGGTAGGGCTGGGCTCGCACGCCGGTCATGCAGTTGCGCAGTCGCCGCTGCAGCGAGCCCAGGGCCTGCCATTGCAGGCGGTAGAGCGGGTAGCCGGTGGGGTGCCCCTGCGGGATCGGAGTGCCGCCGAGACTGCGGCCGGCCAGCCGGTCATGGCAGTCGGCGCAGGCAAGGTCCAGCTGGCCGATACGGGTCTCGAAGCGCATTCGTCCGCGCTCGCGAGCGGCGGCCAGGCGCTCGTCGGCGGGCGGTGCGATCGGCAATCCGCGCGACTGCAAGCCGATGAGGGCCGAGAGCGCGAGCAGCGGCGCGCTCTCCCAGGACCAGACCGGCGCCTGCTGATGCACCTGCCGGCAGGCATTGATCCGGCCATCGAGGTTCAGTGCCGTGCCGGTGCGCGCATCGAATCCGGGGTATCGCGTGGCCACGCCGCGCAGACGCCCGGGCTCGCCGTGGCAGTCGACGCAGGCTGGCCGGCCACCGGGTGCGGGCTCCCGCCATAGCGCTTCGCCCGCCAGCACCGAAAGCATGGCCGGGTTGGCGGCGTCATCGCGTTGCATGGCCTGGGTGGCCGCACCCATGTCCCGATAGCCGGAGCGTCGGGGCGGGTCGGCGGCAGCGGCCGGCGCTGGCAGCAGCGCGCCGAGCAGGAGCAGCAGCCGCACGCGATGCAGCAGGCGCGATTGTGCCCCGACGGGCATGCGCAACGCCCGCCGTGACGCAGCGCCCCGCATGCCTGCTGCCGCGGCCGGGTTCATGACACCCGCAGCAGGGCCTGGGCGCGCGCTTCGTGGCCCCGGTCGTCGATCCAGCGGCACACCACCGGTCCGCTCGGGCCGGCCCGAAGGAACACGCCGAGATAGGGGTTGGCGGTGATCGCCGGGCTGAGTTCGACCCGCATGACCTCGGCACCGGCGTACTCGATCACCACTTCGCGGATGATGTGTCGCGGCACGGTCTGGCCGGCGTCATTGGAGCGCAGGCCGGTCTCCATCGGGTGCGCGATCAGGACTCGCACCTCGACGATCTCGCCGGGCCGTGCGGCCGGCGGCAGGCTGATGAGGGCCTGGCCAGGGGTCATCGCTCGGGCCTCACCCGGGTTCTCGCAGGGAGGGGCATGGCCGGTGGCGGATCATGGAACTCACTCCAGGCAGGCGGCCAGCGCCACCACCACCGCCACGCGCGTGAGGCGCACCTCGCCGTCGGCCATCTCGGCCACGGCCACCAGCACCTGGGAATCGGCCATGCGCATGCGCACGCTCACCTGCGCGAGCGCGGCGGCCGGCCCGAAATGCGCGACCAGCACATCGGGCGCCGGATTGCGCTCGCTGAACAGCGCCACCCGGCGAACCCGATCGGTGCCGCTCATGGCGCTCTCGACCCGGACGCTGACCGGCACCGAATTGCCGTTCTCGACGATCTCGGGCACCGTGAGGGTGATGCCATGGGGCTGGGGCGTGCGCCCCCGCGTGAAGCGGTCGATCAGTGCCTGCATGGCCTGAGGCGTAGCCTGGCCAGGCAGCGCCTGCAGGCCGAGCGCCAGGCCGCCCAGGCCGATCAGTGCCTGTCTTCGATGCGCAAGCGTCATGGACGTGGTGCGCGCAGCGTGGTCAGCCAGGCAACCACATCGTCGATCTCGGCCCCGGTGAGCAGCGGCCGATCATGCCAGGCGGCGCCGACCTGGCGTCGATCACGGGTGTCGGCATACGACGGCATCACGGACGCGGGGTTGACCCGCCGCGCGTGCGCGACCCGCTCGCGCAGTTCGGCCGGGCTCCAGCGATCGCCGGCTCCGGCAAGATCGGGCCCGATATCGCCCTGGAAGCGCTCCTCCGGAATGGGTGCGGGATGGCACAGCAGGCAGAAGCCCTTCTGGCGATTGAGCGCGAGCGCCTTGCCGCGCTCGGCATCGGCCGCTGCGGCGGGCGGCGGCAGCATCGCGGCCGGTGCCGCCAGCACCAGACCGAGTGCGGCCACCGCAGCCGCTCTCATGCCTTGCGCAGGTCGTGATGGCGCAAGGGCAGACTGCGGATGCGCTTGCCGGTGGCGGCGAACAGCGCATTGAGCACCGCCGGTGCGGCCACCGCGATGGTGGGCTCGCCCACGCCGCCCCAGAAGCCGCCCGAGGGCATCACGATGGTCTCGACCCTGGGCATGTCGGCCATGCGCACCACGGGATAGGTGTCGAAGTTGCGCTGCTCCATGCGACCGTCCTTCACGGTGCACTCGCCGAAGAGCGCGGCCGACAGGCCGTAGGCGAAGGACCCTTCCACCTGATGCGCGATCTGTTGCGGATTGACCGCATGCCCGGGATCGGTCGCCGCCACGATGCGCAGCACCTTGAGCTGGCCCTCGGCGCTGACCGAGACCTCGGCGACCGCGGCCGTGAAGCTGCCGAAGCCCTTGTGCTGGGCCAGACCGCGGAACACCCCGGCGGGTGCCGGCGTGCCCCAGCCCGCCTTGCTGGCCGCGGCCTCGAGCACCGCGAGATGCCGCGGGTGCGCGGCCATCATGCGACGCCGGAAGACCAGCGGATCGACCTTCGCGGCATGCGCCAGCTCATCGATGAAGCACTCGAGGTAGATGGCGTTCTGGTTGTGGTTGACCCCGCGCCAGAAGCCGGGCGGCACATGCGGGTTGCGGATCGCGTGATCGACCAGCAGGTTGGGGATGCCATAGCCGATCTGGCCGTCCCCGCTGTCGGTGAGCCCCTGGAAGGCGACGATGTCGCGGCCGTTCTGCAGGTTCTGCGGCGCCACGCCGGCCAGGATGGACTGGCCCGAAAGGCGCAGGTGCAGGGCGGTGAGCCGGCCAGACGCGTCGAGCCCACCGCGCAGCCGGGCCTGGGTCACCGGATGGAAGCGGCCGTGCAGCATGTCCTCCTCGCGCGACCAGATCATCTTCACCGGGATGCCCGGCATCTGCCGCGCGATGCGCACCGCCTGGGTCAGCCAGTCGTGCACGGCACCACGTCGGCCGAAGCCGCCACCGAGATGCATCTTGTAGACCTCGCAGCGGGCGATCGGCAATTCCGCCGCCGCAGCCGCCGCGGCCAGCGCCGCCTCGCCGTTCTGCGTGGGCGTCCAGACCTCGCAGCGCTCGGGCGTGTAGCGCACCGTGGCGTTCATCGGCTCCATGGTGGCGTGGTTCTGGTGCGGATAGCTGTAGACCGCTTCGATTCGTGTGGCGGCCTGGGACAGCGCGGCGTTGACGTCGCCGGCCTGGTTGCCGACGAAGGCCTGGGGCGCGTCAAGGCCGGCAGCGAGTTCGCGCGCGAAGCTCTCGCTCGAGGCCCTGGCATGGAGGCCCTCGTCCCAGACCACCGGCAGCGCCTCGAGCGCGGTACGGGCCTGCCACCAGGTCTGGGCGACCACCGCGACCGTGGCGGCATCCACCCGCAGCACCGCCTTGACGCCCGGCATGGCGCTGACCTTGGCCGCGTCGAAGCTGACCAGCTTGCCGCCGAACACCGGGCAGGACCGGACCGCCGCATTGAGCATGCCGGGCAGCTGCAGATCGATGCCGTAGACCTGGCGGCCGGTGAGCTTGTCGGCGGTGTCGAGCCGCTTCATGGGGCGGCCGGCGATCTTCCAGGTGCGTGGGTCTTTCAGCGGGATCTCGGCCGGCGGGGTGAGCCGCGATGCCGCCGCCGCAAGCTGGCCGTAGCGCAGGCGTCGGCCGCTCGGTGCGTGGCTGACCACGCCCAGGCTGGCGACGCACTCGGCCGCCGGCACCTGCCACTGGCTGGCGGCCGCCTGCACCAGCATCATCCGCGCGGCGGCACCACCCTTGCGGACATACTCCTGAGACTCGCGGATGCCGCGGCTGCCGCCGGTCGAGAAGTTGCCCCAGACCCGATTGCGGGCGAGATTCTGGCCGGGTGTGGGGTACTCGGTGGTGACGCGAGCCCAGTCGCATTCCAGCTCCTCGGCCACCAGCTGGGCGAGGCCGGTGAGCGTGCCCTGGCCCATCTCGGAGCGGGCAATGCGGATGACCACCGTGTCGTCGGGGCGCACCAGCACCCAGGCGTTGACCTCGGCGGAGTCGCTCGAGGACTGGGCGCGGGTCAGGGGCACATGAAAGCCCAGGCTCAGGCCGCCCAGGGCACTGGCCGAGCCGATCAGGAAGCCGCGGCGCGAGGCGAGGCGGTGGCGGGCGCCGGGCGCACGGGTGTCTGAGGGGCCGCGGTGCTTGGCATTCCGACGCTGGGTCATGGCGCGCTCCCGCTCAGGCCTTGCCCGCCGGGGGCTTGCCCGCGGCGAGGTGGATGGCGGCGCGCACCTGGTTGTAGGTGCCGCAGCGGCAGATGTTGGTCATCTCGGCATCGATGTCGGCCTCGGTGGGCCGGGGCTTGTCGGCCAGCAGCGCGGCGGCGGCCATGATCATGCCCGACTGGCAGTAGCCGCACTGCGGCACGTCGAGCGCGAGCCAGGCCTTCTGCACCGGATGCGAGCCGTCGGGCGACAGGCCTTCGATGGTGACCACCTTGCGTGGGCCGACCGCGCTCACCGGCATCACGCAGGAGCGCACCGGCGCGCCGTCGATGTGCACGGTGCAGGCGCCGCACTGCGCCACGCCGCAGCCGTACTTGGTGCCGGTCAGGCCGAGGTGTTCGCGCAGGACCCACAGCAGCGGGGTCTGGTCATCGGCCTGGTAGTCCAGGGTCTTGCCGTTGACATTGAGGCTGGGCATGCGGAGTTCCTCCGGGAAAGGGCGGTCGGGAGTCGAGGGAGCGATCGGCCTGAATCTACCTCAGTCGCCCCGCTGGCGCTGTGCCCAGGCCGTGCCCGACGCAGCGGCGGTTCCGGGTTCCGCGCCGGCCATGCGCGGTCCTCACGGGTGCCGCCCATAATCGGCCACCTTCAACAGGACACAGCAAGGAGCGCGGGCCATGCAGCAACTCTCGGGACGGGTGGCGGTGATCACCGGCGCGGCCAGCGGCATCGGCCTGGCCATGGCGCACGGCTTCGCGCGCGAAGGCATGAAGCTGGTCATGGCCGACATCGAGGAGGCGGCACTCGCCCGGGCGCTGGCCGAACTGCGCGCGGCCGGCGCCACGGCCGTGTCGGCCCGCGTGGATGTGGGCGACGAGGCGCAGGTGAACGCGCTGGCCGACCTCGCCTGGCAGACCTACGGTGCGGTGCACCTGCTGTGCAACAACGCGGGCGTGGCCTCGCCCGCGTTGCCCACCCGGGCATGGGAGTCCACACTGGCCGACTGGGACTGGATCCTGCGCGTGAATCTCATGGGCGTGCTGCACGGCGTGCGCGCGTTCGTGCCGCGCATGCTCGAGGGCGGCGACGAGGGCCATGTGGTGAACACCGCCTCGGTGGCCGGTCTGCTCACCGGTGCCAATCCGTACCATGTCTCCAAGAATGCGGTCACCTGCCTGAGCGAGGGCCTGTACAAGGACCTGCGTACCCTCGGGGCGAAGGTCTCGGCCTCGGTGCTGTGTCCGGGCCTGATCCGCACCCGCATCATGGACGCCGAGCGCAACCGTCCGGCGGCACTCGGCCGCACTCGGCTCACCACCATGCGCGATGACCTGCAGCGCTGGGAGGTGGGCTTCCGGCAGGCGCTCGAGGCTGGGTGGGATCCGGCTCGCGTGGCCGAGGCGGTGCGCGATGCGGTGCAGGCCGACCGTTTCTACATCGTGCCGGCGCAGGACAGCCTGCACGCGCTGATCCGCACCCGCATGACCGACATCATCGAAGGGCGCAACCCCACGCTGGCGCCGCGGGGCTGAGCCGTTCAGGGCGCCGAGACCGGCGCGCCGTAGCTGTCCTCGAAGCAGTTGAGGATGGCATCCAGGCCGCAATGGTTCAGGGCGTGCGTGGTCTGCGCGCGCACCACCGGCTTGGCGCGGTAGGCCACCGACACGCCGGCCACGGCCATCATCTGCAGGTCGTTGGCGCCATCGCCCACCACGATGGCCTGCTGCGGCGCGCAGCCCAGCCGCTCGCACAGCGCCAGCACGGTCTCGCGCTTGACCCGGGCATCGACCACCTCGCCGGCCAGCTCGCCGGTGAGACGGCCGTCGCGCACCACCAGCTGGTTGGCCCGGGTGTGATCCAGGCCGAGCCGGGCCTTGAGCCGCTCGGTGAAGAAGGTGAAGCCGCCCGACACCAGCAGCACCTGCAGGCCGGCCGCCTTCGCGCCGTCGATCAGCCGCTGCGCGCCCGGCGTGAGCGCGAGCCGCTGCTCGTAGACCTCGCTCAGCGCGCGCTCGGGCAGGCCGGCAAGCAGCGCCACCCGGCGGCGCAGGCTCTCGACATAGTCGGTGATCTCGCCGCGCATGGCCGCTTCGGTGATCGCCGCGACCTCGGCCTTGCGGCCGACGAAATCGGCGATCTCGTCCACGCACTCGATGGTGATCAGCGTGGAGTCCATGTCGAAGGCGATGAGCCGATGATCGGACAGCCGGCGACCGCCGGGCACCAGCGCGATGTCCACGCCATGCCGGCCGGCGAGCTCGGCGACCGCGGCGCGGTCCATCAGGGCGGACGCGGCCAGCCGCGCGCTGTGCGGGCCGATGTCGCGCGGGCTGGCGCCGATCTCCGCGGCGATCGCCGCCACGGTGGCCGGCGACAGGGCGGGGTGCTGGATGACGAGGTTCATGTCAGGGCCTTGAGCACCTCGCGGATGCGCTGCAGCCGCGTGCTCAGATCGGTGGAGGCGACGGTCAGCCGAAGACGGTCGGGGCCGGCCAGCCGGGCATCGCGCCGGCTCTGGATGAAGCGGATGATCCGCTCCGGCGGGATCGGCGGGTTGGGCACGAACTGGAACTGCACCGCCTCGGCTGCGGCATCGATGCGCACGATGCCCATCGGCTGGCACTGGATGCGCAGGCGGTGGGTCTCGATCAGCGCGCGCGCGGCATCGGGCAGCTTGCCGAAGCGGTCGACCAGCTCCTCCTGGATGGCCTCCAGCGCATCGGGGCGCTCGCAGCTCGCCAGCCGCTTGTAGAGGGTGAGCCGCTCGTGCACATCGGCGCAGTAGTCGGCCGGCAGCAGCGCGGGAAGGTGCAGCTTGATCTCGGTGGTGGCCGCCAGCGGCGCCGAGAGATCCGGCTCGCGGCCGGCCTTCAGCGAGCGCACCGCCTCGTTGAGCATCTCGGTGTAGAGGGCGAAGCCCACCTCCTGCATCTCGCCCGACTGGTCATCGCCCAGCACCTGACCCGCGCCACGGATCTCGAGGTCGTGCATGGCCAGGTAGAAGCCCGAGCCGAGCTCCTCCATCATCTGGATGGCCTCCAGGCGCTTGCTGGCGTCCTTGGTGATGGCGGTCTCGTCGGGGATGAGCAGGTAGGCGTAGGCCTGGTGATGCGAGCGCCCGACCCGGCCGCGCAGCTGGTGCAGCTGCGCCAGCCCGA
>CAIZPE010000275.1 GCA_903934795.1 uncultured bacterium
GTTCATCGGGGTGCCCTGAGCCGGGGCAGCCGGGCATTCCTTGCGTCCGACAGGTCAGGGCGCAACAAACTTGACCCACTGCCAGCCGCGCGGGTTGGTCCCACCGCCCGCAACGGCACTAACCGCTCCAGGCGGAAGCTCGAGAAATACCATGCGCGCCCCACTCAGCGGCGTGACCTTCACGGTGTAGACCGTGCCAGACACCCGGGTGAATTCGCTCAGGGTGGCGCCGGTGGTATAGAGAGCCTCCTCGGTGAAGGCGCTGCTGATCTCGATATTGAAGGTCATGGTGACGAGCACCGGGCCGGTCGTCCAGAGCAGACTGCCGAGCGAATCGCTGAAGGTCACGAAGGGGACCGGCACGAAGGTGTCGTAGGGCTGAGAAAACTGGTAAAGCACACTGTTGCTGACTGTGCCCGTCGCGTCTTTGAAGGCAGTAGGAAGGACATCAAGGCGGATGGTCCCGACGCTGTTGGCAAATGGCGTCACCTGCACGGTGTACTCGCGCGGCGTGATCTGCGTAAAGCTGCCTGCAACCACGGTGGCGCCATTGAGGCGGAAACGATCGGCCCCAAAGCCGGAAACGGCATCGCTGAAAAGGAAGTTGATGGTGATCGGACTGTTGACCGTGCCGACAGCATTGCTCTCCATGACCAGCGTGGGCACTGTCGGAATGGGTGCTGGCGCCGACCCGCCACCACCGCCGCAGGCGGACAGCAGCGCGGCACCCAGCCCGCCGAGCGCGATCAGGGCGCGACGACGGAACTCGGCACGAGGATGCGACAAGGCTTTGGCGGACAGAAGATCGGGCGACGACATTCAGACAGGCTCCGAGGAAGAGGATGACGAGGATCGTGCCAGATTGGCTGCGCGGGCGAGACACCCGAGCGCCACCGGCGCGCTGCCATGGCCGACGACGGCATCGCCGACCACGATCTGCGCCGTACAAGTTAGCACGCGACCGTCGGACAACGCCTGCCTGGCGGACAGAGGCCGGGTTCACTTTGCGCCCGCCGACACGGCCGCCGCCAGGCCGCTCGATAGAATCAGTCGGGTTCGGTCGGCGCTGCTGCCGGACAGCGCCGCGGCGGTCTGCCGTAGCCCTCGAGCAAGGCGCGCGACACGACTGCCAGCAGGAGCACACCGATGAAGTTCATGTCCTTCAACCTGATGCCCTATCGGTTCCTGCCGATGGATTTTCCCGAGAAGCACCGCTCGGTGTGGGTGGACATTCCCGGCGAGCTCTTCGATCCCGAAAAGGGCAACCAGCTCTACAACGAGTACATGGACCAGCTCGAATACGCCGCGCAGATCGGCTTCGACGGGGTCTGCGTCAACGAGCACCATGCCAACGGCTACGGCATCATGCCCTCGCCGAACATCATCGCGGCCTCGCTGGCGCGGCGCACCAAGGATGTTGCGATCGTGGTGCTGGGCAACTCGGTGGCGCTCTACAACCCGCCGCTGCGGGTGGCCGAGGAGTTCGCCATGCTCGACTGCATCTCGGGCGGGCGGCTGGTGGCGGGCTTTCCGGTGGGCACCAGCATGGACACCAACTATGCGTACGGCCAGGTGCCCACCACGCTGCGCGACAAGTACTACGAGGGCGTGCGCCTCATCATGGAGGCGTGGCAGCGCAAGGAGGTCTTCGCCTTCAACGGCGAGTACACCCAGCTGCGCTATGTGAACTGCTGGCCGCGGCCGCTGCAGCGCCCGCATCCGCCGGTGTGGATCCCCGGTGGCGGCTCGGTCGAGACCTGGGACTACTGCGCCGACAACGACTTTCTGTACAGCTACCTGTCGTTCTCGGGCTACAAGCGCGCCAAGGTCTTCATGGACGGCTTCTGGGACACCCTGCAGCGCAAGGGCCTGCCGCTCAATCCCTATCAGGCGGGCTTCGTGCAGTTCGTGGCGGTGGCCGATTCCGACGACGAGGCCGCCGAGCGCTTCGGGCCGCATGCCGAGTGGTTCTTCAACAAGACGCAGCATGTCTATGGCGGCTTCGCCGAGGCGCCCGGCTACCGCACCCTCACCACCATCAAGCTCGGCATGGAGAGCCAGCAGAAGGGCCCGCGCATCATCGACACCACCTGGAAGGAGATGATCGAGCGCGGCACCGTCATCGCCGGCACCCCCAAGCGGGTCACCGAGCAGATCGAGGACCTCGCCCGCACCCTGAATGTGGGCCACCTCGGCGTGCTCGCGCAGTTCGGCGACATGCCGCACGAGCGGGTGATGACCAACCTGCGGCGCATCGCCACCGAGGTCACGCCGAAGCTGCGCCACCTCTTCGACGACCAGTGGGAAGACCACTGGTGGCCGCGCCCCATGCGCTCGCCGCGACTGCCGCAGGATCTCCCGTCGATGCACGCCGGGGCCGCCCACGAGGCCCGGCCATGAGCGACCTGATCGACCTTGCCGGCCGCCGACGCGCGCAGTGCGTGCAGCGCGGCAGCGGCCCGGCCCTGCTGTACCTGCACGGCGCCTTCGGGCTGGAGTGGTCGCAAGCGCTGATCGACGAACTCGCGCGCAGCCATCGGGTGATCGCGCCGCACCTGCCCGGCTACGGCGAGAGCGACGGCCTGGAGGGCATCAGCAGCTTCAACGACCTCGCGGTGTGGCTCGACGAACTGCTCGACGCACTCGCTCTCGAGCGGGTGATCCTGGTGGGTCACGACTTCGGCGGCGCCGCGGCCGCCGAGTATGCGGCGCTGTTTCGCAGGCGGGTCGACCGTCTGGTGCTGATCGCACCCTATGGCCTGTGGCCGGCGGGCGAACCGCTGCCCGACATCTTCGGCCTGACCCCGGGCGCGCTCACGCGGCTGCTCTATGCCGATGCCATGGGCCCCCACGCCGAGGCCTTCAATGCGCCGCTGCCGGACAAGGCCCGGCAGGACGCTGCGGTGTTGCGGCGCCGGCAGGCGCTGATCGCCGCAGCCAAGCTGCTCTGGCCGATCCCCGACAAGGGCCTGCGGCATCGGCTCTATCGGATCACCGCGCCCACCCTCGTGATGGGCGGCAGCGATGACCGGCTGATGGACGCGGCCTACATCGCCGACTTCACCGCGCGCATCACCGCCGCGCAGACGGCCACCGTGGCGTCGGGCCACATGATGCCGCAGGAGGCGGCGCCCGCTGCCGCTGCGCGGATCACCGCCTTCCTTCACGCCTGCGCCTGACCGCTCCGAAAAGCCTCGCCATGACCGACACGCTCGTCCACCCCTTCCGCATCGCCGTGCCCGAGCCGGTGCTCGAGGATCTGCGCGCCCGCCTGCGTGCCACCCGCTGGCCCGATGCCGAACTGGTGTCCGACTGGAGCCAGGGCGCGCCGCTCGCCTGGATCCAGGCGATGTGCGACCACTGGGCCAACCGCTACGACTGGCGGGCCCGCGAGGCAGCGCTCAACCGCTTCGATCAGTTCATCACCCGGATTGATGGGCTGGACATCCACTTCATCCACCAGCGCTCGCCGCACCCGCAGGCCCGGCCTCTGCTGATCACCCACGGCTGGCCGGGCTCGGTGGTGGAATTCCACAAGGTGATCGGCCCGCTCACCGATCCGGTGGCCCACGGCGGCAGCGCCGACGATGCCTTCCATGTGGTCTGCCCCTCCTTGCCCGGCTTCGGGTTTTCGGGCAAGCCCACCACCCCCGGCTGGGGGGTGGAGCGCATCGCCCAGGCCTGGTCCGCGCTGATGAGCCGGCTGGGCTATGAGCGCTACTTCGCGCAGGGCGGCGACTGGGGCTCGGCAGTCACCCGCGCGATCGGCATCCTCGACACCGCGCACTGCGAGGGCATCCATGTGACGCTGGCCATGGGCACCCGGCCCGCCACGCAGGGCGAGCCGGGGCCCGAGGAGCAACGCGCGCTCGCCGGCGCGAAGCACTATCGGCAATGGGACTCGGGCTACTCCAAGCAGCAGTCCACCCGCCCGCAGACCCTGGCCTACGGCCTGGCCGATTCGCCCGCCGGGCAGGCGGCATGGATCCTCGAGAAGTTCTGGGCCTGGACCGACTGCAACGGCCATCCCGAGAATGTGCTCAGCCGCGACGAGCTGCTCGACAACCTGATGTTCTACTGGGTGACCAACAGCGCCGCCTCCTCGGCGCGGCTTTACTGGGAAAGCTTCGGCCGCGGCAAGCCCGGCACGGTGGGCGTGCCGGTGGGGGTGGCGGTCTACCCGCGCGAAATCGTCGCGCCGGTGCGCGCCTGGATGCAGGCCGAGTACCCGGACATCCGGCACTTCGTGCACATGCCGCGCGGCGGCCACTTCGCGGCCTTCGAGCAGCCCGTGCTGTTCGTGGACGATCTGCGCACCTACTTCCGGCTGCTGCGCTGAGCGGGGCGGGCGCACCGAAAGCCGCCGCCCGGGCGGCCGCGGCGCCCTGCGCTGCGCAGGCTCAGCTCTGCACCAGCCCGCCGTCGATGTTGAGCGACTGGCCGCTCATGTAGTCGGAGGCCGCCGAGGCCAGGAAGAGCGCCAGCTGCGCGACATCCTCGGCGGTCTGGGCGCGGCCCATCGGCACGCCCGATACCCGCTGGCGCCAGGCCTCGCCGCGCGGGCGACCCTGCAGGGCGGTGAGGTCGCGGTCGATGCCGTCCCACATGGCCGTGTCGACGATGCCCGGGCAGATCGCGTTGACCGTGAGCTGCGGCGCGAAGCTGATCGACGCCGATTGCGTCAGGCTGATCACCGCGGCCTTGCTGGCGCGGTAGTGCGGCATCACGCCAGCCAGCGGCGGCGCACCATACCGGCCTGCCACCGAGGCCACGGTGAGGATCTTCCCGCGCGGCCGCCCTTCGGCCTTCGGGGTCTGGCCGAGCATCTGCCGCGCCGCAGCCTGCAGCGACAGGAACACCCCGGTGACATTCACGCCGAGCATCCGGTCCCAGTCGGCGGCCTCGAGCTCGAGCATGGGCTTGACCTGCATGATGCCGGCATTGCAGACCATCACATCCAGCCGCCCCCACCGCGCAACCGCCGCGGCCACCAGCGCGGCATTGTCGGCGGCGCTGCGCACATCCAGGCGCTGGGCGAGCACGCTCGCGCCCTCGGCCCGCAAGGCATCGGCCGCAGCCTGCACACCGGCCTCGTCGAGATCGCCGAGCACCAGCCGCGCGCCGTGGCGCGCGAAGGCCCGGGCCATGCCCAGGCCGATGCCACGACCGGCGCCGGTGATCGCGATCACCGCGCCCTGAAGGCTGGGATGTTCCATGAGGGCATTCCTCCTTGTGCATTGAGCAGGCCCTCAGGCTACGGCCTGGGCCGCGCGCCACCAAGCCGGCCACCGATGGAACGGCACGGCCGCGCCAGGGTCCATCCCGCGCAAGCGCGCGCCGGTCCCCGCGAAAGCGCGTGCTAAGGTCGACCGACCATCCGGCCCATCGGCCGCGCCGACAACGAGGAGGCCATCCACCATGCAGGCTGGCATGCCATTGCAGCCGGGCCCGGGGCGTCAGCCCAGTCTGGGGCAGACCCTGTGGCGGGCGGCTGCCCTGCACGCCGAGGCCACCGCCGTGGTCGACCGCGACCGCCGCTACACCTGGGCGGCCTTCGCGCAGCGGGTGGCGCGCCTGGCCGGTGCGCTGCAGGCGCTGGGCCTGCAACCCGGCGAACGCGTGGCCATGCTGGCCGACAACAGCCACCGCTACCTCGAGTACTACCATGCCGTGCCCTGGGCCGGCGGCATCTTCGCGCCACTGAACTTCCGGCTGGCCGTGCCCGAGCTCGCCGCCATCCTGGCCGACTGCGCGGCGGACATCCTGATCGTGGACGACACCCACCTGGAGACCGCGCGGGCGCTGGTCGCCGCGCAGCCGGTGCGCCACCTCATCCATGCCGGCGACGGCCCGACGCCGCCCGGCATGCTCGCCTACGAGGCCCTGATCGATGCCCACGCGCCGGTGCCTGATGCCGGGCGTTGCGGCGACGATGTCGCGGCGCTCTTCTACACCAGCGGCAGCACCGGCCGCCCCAAGGGCGTGATGCACAGCCACACCAACCTGGTGTTCAGCGCGGTAGCCTATGCTGCCACCATCGGTCTCGATGAGCACACCGTGGCGCTGATTTCGGGGCCACTCTTCCATGTCGGCGCCGCCGGCCTGTGCGTGCCGGCGATGGTCGCCGGCGGCCGCATCGTGCTGCTCTCGCGCTTCGAGCCGGGTCAGGTGCTGCGCCTGATCGAACAGGAGCGGGCCACCGTCACCAGCATGGTGCCCACCATGCTGCGCATGCTGGTCGACCACCCCGAGGCCGGACGGCGCGACCTCTCCAGCCTGCGCACCCTGCTCTACGGCGCGGCGCCCATGCCGGAGCAACTGGTGGCGCAGGCCGTGCCGCTCTTTGCCAACGCCGCATTCACGCACTGCTACGGCATGACCGAGTCCACCGCGAGCGTCACCGCCCTGCCCTCGCGCTATGTGATGCCCTCGCACCGGCATCTCGACAAGTGGCGCTCGGTGGGCCGCGCACTGCCCGGCATCGACCTCGCCTGCGTCGACGGCGACGACCGCGTGCTGCCGCCTGGCGGCGTGGGCGAGATCGTGGTGCGCGGGCCGCTGGTGATGCTCGGCTACTGGAACCAGCCCGAGCTCACCCGCACCACGCTGCGCCATGGCTGGCTGCACACCGGCGACCTCGGCCAGATAGACGCCGAGGGCTTCGTGACCATCGTCGACCGGCTCAAGGACATGATCATCACCGGTGGCGAGAATGTGTATTCCGCCGAGGTGGAGGCCGCGGTCTACGCCTACCCGGGCGTGGCGCAGTGCGCGGTCATCGGCATCCCGCACCCCGCCTGGGGCGAGGCGGTGCATGCCATCGTCTCGGCCTCGCCGGGCGCCGTGCTCGAACCGGCCGCCATCATCGCCCACTGCCGCAGCCTGATCGCCGGCTACAAGTGTCCGCGCACGGTCGAGGTGCGCGAGCAGCCGCTGCCCCTGAGCGGCGCCAACAAGATCGACAAGCCCCGCCTTCGCGCGCCCTTCTGGCAGGACCGCGCCAGCCGCATCGTCTGACATCCCACGGAGACCCTCATGGCACTGAAGACCCCGCAGCAGTACATCGACAGCCTTCGCGACGGCCGCGTCATCTACTGGGAGGGCGAGCGCATCGACGACATCACCACCCACCCGCTGTTCAAGGTGCCGGTGTCACTGGTGGCCAACGACTATGCCTATCGCGACGCCGAGTACGGCGAGCTGCGCCGCTACGACACCGAGGACGGCAGCCAGGCCCACCGCATCTACCAGATTCCGCGCACCGCTGAAGACCTGCGCACCCGGGTGGAGATGATGCGCCACACCTCGATCGGCACCCTGGTCACCGGCGTGTTCATGGCGCTGATGAGCGTGCGCGACGAGGTGGCACGGGTCAACCCGATGTACGCCGCCAACATCGAGCGCATCTACAAGCACTGCCGCGACAACGATCTGCGCGGCGCGGAGGTGATCACCGACCCCAAGGGCGACCGCAAGCGCCGCGCCCACGAGCAGGACGACCCCGACCTCTACCTGCGCATCGTCGAGCGCCGAGCCGACGGGATCGTGGTGCGTGGCGCCAAGCTGCACATCACCGCCGCGTCGCTGGTCCACGAGCTGGTGGTGATGCCCACCAAGGGTATGCGCCAGGAGGAGGCCGACTACGCGGTGTCGTTCTCCATCCCGGTGAATACGCCGGGGGTGAAGATCATCAACCGCAGCTTCGCGCCGGCCGAGCTCAACGGCTTCGACTACCCGGCCAGCTCCCACCACAGCTGCCCGGAGGGCTTCGTGGTGTTCGACGATGTGTTCGTGCCCTGGGATCGGGTGTTTCTGGCCGGCGAGGCGCAGCTCGCCAGCACCCTGGCGCGCTCGCTCGGGCTGTGGGAGCGCACCGGCGGGGTGGTCGAGGCGGTGCGCATGAGCGAGCTCTTCGTGGGCCTGGCGCAGCTGGTCACCGAGATGCAGGGCAAGGATCAGGATGCGATCGCGCAGAGTTCGGTCGCGGAGCTGATCACCTATGCCGAGATGCTGCGTATGTCGCTGGACTACGCCTGTCGCCACTACCAGACGACCGCCA
>CAIZPE010000276.1 GCA_903934795.1 uncultured bacterium
CGGTGCTCGGCGGCTTCCACCTCGCCCCGCACCCGCCCGAGTACCTGCGCCAGACCGCCGAGGCGCTGCGCGAGATCAACCCCGACTGGCTGATCCCCATGCACTGCAGCGGCGAACCCTTCATCGCGATCGCGCAGCAGGTGATGGGCGAGAAGGTGCTGCGGTCCTCCACGGGCACGCGGTTCACGTTCAGCGCCGCCTGACCGAAGCGCGCCTGGGATTGCCCGACACGGACCGAGGATTCGCTCGGTCCGACGACCATGGCCGTGCGGGCTCCGGATTGAGCTTGGGAGCCGCCAGGCTGGCGTCACGCAGACTGGCACCGCCATGCAGGGACGCATCAAACGACGCAAGGCCGAAGAGGCGCCCCCTCTCGGTATGGTTCCTAACGGGCAGCCCATTGTCTGCCCGCTCTGTGACCGCCCCATTCCGGCGTCACAGCGCGACGCCCACCACCTGGTTCCCAAGTCACACGGGGGGGTGGAGACCGCCTGGCTTCATCGCATCTGCCACCGCCAGATTCACGCTCTGCTCACCGAGGCCGAACTGGCGCGGGCGTACCGAGATGTGGACTCACTCCGACAGCATCCCGAGATGGCGAGGTTCCTCGATTGGGTGCGTCGCAAACCCGATGACTTCTTCGAGCGGACTCGCAAGAGTCAGCGACTCAGGGCTCGGTAGGTCTCGCGACCGGGGGCTCAGAATCGGTACAGCAGGCCGAGGGTCCACAGATCGGCACGCCGCTTCTCGCCCTGGAACTTCAGGTTGATCTGCTCGAAATCCAGGCGGCCGAGCCAGTTCGGCGCGAAGCGGTATTCCGCGCCTGCGCCCCACGCGAAACGGGTGTGCCGTTCCGAAGCACTGCTGCTGCCTCCCGCCGAGGAAGTCGCATCGAGCCTGACCTTCGAGTCGACAACACCGAGCCGGGCAAACACCGACCAGGGGTCGAGCGGGAGTGATGCGACCGCGAAGAGCCCGTAGCCGCTGCTCTTCCAGTCGGCATTGACCGCACCAAGGGTTGCGTCGGTTGCCGTCTGGTTCAGCTTTCCATGGTCGTAGTAGGCCGCTTCCAGGCCCGAGTTGGGCGTGAACCGGTAGCCGCCGAAGAGCTTCGCAACCGTGTCGGTCCTCTCGCAGGTGTTGGTGCCACTGCAGTCGATGTTGACGCGGGCCTGCCCCATGCCGAAGCCCAGGTAGGCCTGGGCTGAGACGCCGCCCGACAGGCAGCAGGCGGCGAGAGCGATCAGACTTACCAGCGGCTTGTTCACGGCAATCCTTTCGATACAGGTTGGCTAGCCCGTCTGCAGCGCAGCGCAGGCGAACCCATCGGATGCGACCAGTGTCGCCGTCCGTACCGAGAGGGGATTGAGCGCTCGCAACGCGCGCGTGAACTGCCACGCCTCAGGCGTGCTCGAGCGCCAGCCGCTGCCGCAACTCACGGTGCAGGATCTTGCCGGTGGCGGTGCGCGGCATCTCGTGGTCGGCCATGAAGGCAAACGCGCTGGGGCACTTGAACCCGGCCAGACGCTGGCGACACCAGTCGCGCAGTTCCTGCGCATCGGCCTGCTGGCCCTCGTGCAACACCACCACGGCCTGCACCGTCTCGCCCCACTTGTCGTGCGGCACGCCCACCACCGCCACATCGCGCACCTTGGGGTGGGCGCCCAGCGCGCCTTCCACCTCAGACGGGTACACATTCTCGCCGCCGGTGATGATCATGTTGCTCTTGCGATCCACCAGCCACACATAGCCATCGGCGTCGCGTCTCGCCATGTCGCCGACCGAGCACCAGGCGCCATCGAACGCCTCGGCGGTCTTGTGCGGCTGCTTCCAGTAGCCGTCGAACACATAGGCGGTACGCGAAAACAGTTCACCCACTTCGCCGTCAGGCACCTCGCGGCGCTGCTCGTCCAGCAGGCGGATCGCGCCGCTGCCGGCCCACTCGCGCCCGACCGAACCCAGCTTCCGGATCTGCTCGTCCGGGCGCAGCAGCGTCACCCAGCCGGCCTCGGTGGAGCCATAGAGCTCGTAGAGCTGGCCGTTGCGGAAGTGTTCCAGGATGGCGAGCTTGGTGTCCTCGCGCGCCGGGGCCGATGACACCAGGAGCTTGCCCACGCGGCTGACATCGTGGCGACGCTTCACCTCGTCGGGCAGGGCCAGCATCATGATGTAGTGGGTAGGCACCAGCGATGTGAAGGTGACCTGCTCGCGCGCCAGCGTGGCCAGCAGCGCCTCGGGGTCGAAGCTGCGCCGGTCGTCGACGATGCAGGTGCCTCCGAGATGCAGGAAGGTGGTGCCGAAGTACAGCGAGTTGGCGTGACACAAGGGCATCACCAGCAGCGCGATGTCATCGCGGGTGAAGTTCATCTCGAGCGCCGTCGCCATGGCGATCAGGGTGCTGCCGCGATGCCGTCGGATGGCTCCCTTGGGCCGGCCTGTGGTGCCCGAGGTGTACATCAGCGCGCACATGTCGGCTTCACCGACCGCATCGAACGCAAACGCCGGATCAGACAGGGCGATCAGGTCTTCGTACGAGCGCCAACCCGCTGCCGTATTGACGGGCTCTGATGCGTCACTGGCGACGGGAATGGCCACGAATCGGCTGCCCGGCACACGCAGTTCGCGCCGGATGCCGTCGACCGCGCCGCAGAACTCCGGCCCGGCGATGACGGCACCGACCTCCGCGTGATCAAGGATGTAGGCCATCTCGGGTCCGGTCAGGCGAAAGTTCAGCGGCACCACCACCAGGCCGGCCCGCGCCATGGCCACATAGATCTCGATCCACTCGATGCGGTTGTAGGCCACCACCCCCACCCGGTCACCCTTGCTCAGGCCGAGTTCGCACAGGCCCGCGGCCAGTCGCGTCGCGCGCTCGTGCAGCCCGGCCCAGGTGAGGCTGCGCTGGGAGTCGCGCACGGCCAGCCGGCGCGGCATCAGGCGAGCGTGGGTGGCGACGGCATCGGCAATGGTGGGCAGGTCGGTCATGGAGGACTCCGTTGGGCCCGCAGGCAGGGTCTTGAAGCAGTACCGTATATATGTACTCTGAATTCAGAGTTCTGATAACATAGCAAGGATCGTGGCCGCGCGCCACTCCACGGCCAACGCCCAGTCATCCAGGAGCCGCCATGACACCCCCTCCCATCACCGAGCAGAGCGGCGCCGCCGTGATTGCACGCTTCCTCAGGCAGCGGGGCGTGCAGCGCGTCTATGGGCTGTGCGGCGGGCACATCATGCCGATCTGGATGCGGCTGGACGCCGAGGGCATCCGCATCGTCGATGTGCGCGATGAACGCGCCGCGGTCTACATGGCGCATGCCGAAGCGCAGCTGACCGGGGGCCTGGGTGTGGCGCTGGTCACCGCCGGCCCCGGGGTCACCAATGCGATGACCGGCATCGCCAATGCCCATGTGGCGCGTGCGCCGGTGCTGGTGCTCTCGGGTCTTCCCCCCACCGCCCAGGACAACCGTGGCGCCTTGCAGGACATCGTGCACACCGACCTGGTGCGCGGCATCACGCGCTACGCGCGCACCGTGCGCCACCCGGCCCTGATTCCGCAGGAGCTGGCCGAAGCCGCCGCCCGCGCGCAAGGCGAAGGCGGTGAGGCCGGGCCGGTATACCTTGACTTCCCGGTGGACACGCTGCGCGCCGAGGTGCCCCGCGCGGTGCAGCTGCCCGAATACCTCGAGCAGCGTCAGGCGACGCCCCTGCCGCCTCACCCGGCGCAGGTGCAGGCCGCGGTCGACATGCTGTGGCAGGCACGGCGGCCGCTGTTCATCTCGGGGCGCGGCGCGCAGGGCGCAGGCACCGCGCTGGGCGAACTCATGTCGCGGCTGGGCGCCGCCTACCTGGACACCGGAGAAAGCCGCGGCCTGATCAGCGACGACCACCCCAGCGTGGTGGCGGCGATGCGCGGCACCGTCATGGGCCAGGCCGACCTGGTGATCACCGTGGGGCGACGGCTCGACTTCCAGCTGGCCTACGGATCGCCGGCGGTGTTCGGCAACGCGCGATTTCTGCGCATCGCCGACTGCGCGGCCGAGCTGCGCGACAACCGGCGGGGCGATCTCGCTTTGCTGTGCAACCCGGCGCTGGCGCTGCAGGCGATCCTGGACGCGGCGCCAGCGCACGCACCCGCGACCGATCGCACCTGGGTGCAGGGCTTACGCGACCAGCATCTCAAGCGCTCCGAAAAGCTGGCCACCGGCATGCGCGAAGCGCCCGCGGGCCAGGACGGCCGCATGCACCCCAACCGTGTGCTGGCCGCCCTGCGCGATGTGCTGCCGCAGGATGCGGTGGTGGTCGCCGACGGCGGCGACTTCCTGAGCTTTGCGCGCGTGGGCTTGCCGGCCTCCACCTACCTGGATCCGGGCTCGCTGGGCTGCATCGGCGTAGGCACCGCCTTTGGCATCGCCGCGCGGCTGGTGCACCCGCAACGCACCGTGGTGGTGGCCACCGGCGACGGCGCCTTCGGCTTCAACGCCATGGAGATCGATACCGCCGTGCGGCACCGTGTGCCCATCCTCGTAGTCGTGGCCAACAACGGCTCATGGGCGATCGAGGTGCGTGATCAGCTGGAAACCCACGGCAAGGTGGTGGGTACGCATCTGCAGTTTGCCGACCATGCCGCCATGGCCCGTGCCTTCGGCATGCACGGAGAGCGGGTGGAAGAGGCGGGCGAGCTCCGCGGCGCCATCGCGCGCGCCATGGCCGCACTGGCCCAAGGCCAGCCCGCCTTGCTGGATGTGATCGTCACGCCCGAAGCGGCGTCTTCAGACGCCAAGTCCGGCCTGGCCTGGGTGCCCGACCTGCAGCCCCTGGGCGCCTGGGACGAAGCCGAGCGTCAGTGGCGTAGCGCCGCCGGCTGAGGTGACCCGCTACGATACGCCCATGAAAGCGCTGAAGCCTGCCCCTACCCTGGTCGAACAGGTCCACGAGGCCATCCTGTCGGACATTGCCGCGGGCAAGCTGCGGGCGGGCGCGCGCATCATCCAGGAGCAGATTGCGCAGGAACTCGGCGTGTCGCGCCAGCCGGTGCAGCAGGCGCTGACCCTGTTGCGCAAGGAAGGTGTGCTCAGCGATGCGCCCGGGCGCGGGCTGCAGGTGGCGCCGATGGATCTGGCCCATGTGCGTCACATGTACGATGTGCGCGCCGTGATCGAGGGTCTGGCCTTTCGCGAGGCGGCCGCACACGGCAGCGCGTCAGCGCGTGACAAGGGCGTCGCGCTCATTCGCGCAGGCCGCAAGGCGGCTGCGAGCGGCTCGGTCAGCGCCATGATCTCGGCCGACATGGCCTTCCACCACTTCATCTACGGGCTTTCGGGCAACCCCTTGATCGTGCCCGCGCTGGAAACCCACTGGACGCAGGCGCAGCGCGTGATGGGCGAGGTGCTGCTGCGCGAGGACAAGCCACGCGACATCTGGGACCAGCACGAGGCCTTGCTGAAGGCGGTCGCTGCCGGCAAGGCAACCCAGGCGGAGCGGCTGGCCCGACAGCACATCACCGAGGCAGCCGACTTCATGATCGATCGGCTGCGCGCCGAGCAGGGCTGAATCAATGCACTTGCGATCAGCCTTCCGTCGGAGGATTTCATCGAGCACAGCCAGCGGCATGGTCAGCCGCATGGCCAAGGCATCCAGCAGATCGCTCTGGACCACCACCACGTAGGGGATGCCCTCGGCCGCGCTGCCGCTGGGGTTGGTGAAGACGTCGTACTGGGCCATCGGCCGAGAGGATCACGGTCTCGAGTTGGCCGGCTTTTTGCTCGAACACAGGTTCGCGCTTGGCTTGGGCGCAGAGGCTGCCAAAGCGGTTCTTGGCTTCTGTGGCGGTGACGCGCATGGTGGCCTCCCGGGATGTCTGGCCGTTTTAGCGATTGATGACCATGGGCACAAAGCTGATCCAGAGGGGACCCCAGGCGCACATCCAAGAAGCCCTGAACCGATTGGAAAGTGTTCGAAGGGTTTGGAACCGGTTCGAAACAATCCTGGCGGGCAAAAAGGAATTGTTTAACTGACTCGCTCAGTTTTCAGACCTCTTGTTCTTGGTGGGGTCGGGGATTCGACCCCACCATCGATTGCTGCTGCACTTGCTGCGCGTAGCGCTACGCGCTACAGTCCCGAAATGATTCGAAGCTTCAGGCACAAGGGCGTTGAGCGCTTCTTCAAGTCCGGCTCGCGTGCCGGAGTCCAAGCCGCTCATGCCCCGCGCCTGGCTCGGCAACTGTCTGCGTTGGACGCGGCCACAAGGCCCGAAGACATGAACCGTCCCGGGTGGGACTGGCATCCCCTCAAGGGCGGCCTCTACGGCCACTGGTCAGTGAGCGTGAACGGCAGCTGGCGTCTGACTTTTGCTTCTGAAAACGGCGATGCCATCCTGGTGGACTACCAGGATTACCACTGAGGTGTTTATGAGTTTGATGTTCAACCCACCCCACCCAGGCCTCACTTTGAGGGACGACATCCTTCCTGCCTTGAATCTGCAGGTGGGCGAAGCAGCTGCCCAGCTGGGCGTCGACCGGACGACTTTGTCCAAGGTAGTCAATGGGCGGGCTGCGATCAGCCCTTCAATGGCACTGCGCATTGAGCGTTGGCTGGGGCGCGACCATGGCGGGGCGGCTGAGGTCTGGCTGGCTCAGCAGGCTGCATACGATCTCTGGCAAGCACGGGTCGCAGCGAAGGCCAGTAAGACACTTTCGGGCGTCAAGGCACTGAAGCTTCAAACGACATGACCAGGGAGCAGGATTCCGGGGTTGCAGCCGCCACTCCGGCGCTGCTCCTGTGGTCGCGCCTTGTTCAAGGCGCAGCGGCTGTGGTCATCATCCTGAGTTTGACGTTGCTGTTGTCGCCACGCCTCGGGGAAGCCATCTTCAATCTGGTTTACTTCCACCAGTTGTCCATACCGGTTGAAGTGCCGAGCCTGGCACATGGCTACATCTGGTTTGCCAACGGCATCATCGGCGCCGTGATGGCTGGCTGGATGATCTGCATCATCCTGTTGGCCAGGGGCCCGTTCCTCGAAGGCCGTCTGCACGCCTGGAACGCCATCGCCATTCCACTGGCCAGTTGGTTTCTGATCGACACGGCGTTTTCAATCGCCCATGGCGTCTGGGGCAATGTGCTTCTCAATACGGCAACTGGGCTGCTGTTCGGTATCCCCTTGCTCTTTTCGCGCCGACACTTCATCGCCAGGCACTGATTTCGTATTCCGGCTTCCAGGAGCAAAAGCCTTCCATCAACCCCTGTCTCGCAGCACGCGGCACGTCTGCGTCATCTGGTCAGTCATCTTGGCACGGCTGCCACTGCCGGAGAGCTTGAAGTAGCCAGGCACC
>CAIZPE010000277.1 GCA_903934795.1 uncultured bacterium
CCGGCAGGATCTTGTGTAGGTAGATGCCCATGCCGGTACGATAGCAGTGCGCAGCGGGCGCTCCGCCGCGCCCCCTCTGTCTTGCCTCAGGAGCCGTTCACGATGCATCGCCGCCAGGTCCTGCTTGCCGCCGCCGCGCTCTCTGCGCCGGCGCCCGCCGTCTTCGCACAGGCGTTTCCGACCAGACCCGTCCGCTTCATCATGCCCTACGCGCCCGGTGGCAGCTCCGAGATCCTGGCCCGCCCGATCGCGCAGGAACTCACCCGCAACCTCGGCCAGTCGGTGTTCATCGATTTCAAGCCCGGGGGCGGCACCACCATCGGCGCCGATCTGGTGGCCAAGTCGGCCCCCGATGGCCACACCATCGTGATGATGCTTTCGGCGCACGCCATCAACGCCACGCTGATGCCCAAGCTGCCCTACGACACGGTCAGGGATTTTGCCCCGATCACCATCGCCGCCACCCTGCCGCTGGTGGTGGTGGTGCCGGCCCAGTCGCCCATCCGCAGCTTCCAGGACCTGATCGCCACCGCGAAGGCGCGGCCGGGCAAGCTCACCTTCGCCTCGGCCGGCCCTGGCAACACCAGCCACCTGTCGGTGGAGTACCTGAAGTCGCAGCTCGGGCTGGACATGATCCATGTGCCCTACAAGGGCAGCGGCCCGGCCATCATCGGTCTGCTCGGTGGCGAGGTGGACTTCATGTTCGACTCGCTTTCCTCCTCGCTGCCGCAGATCAAGGGGGGCAAGTTCCGCGCGCTGGCCATGGCTTCGAGCAAGCGCTCGCGCATCCTGCCCGAGGTGCCCACGGTGGCCGAGTCGGGCGTGCCGGGCTTCGATGTGTCGGTGTGGTACTCGGTGCTGGCCGCTGCCGGCACGCCGGCGCCCATCGTGCAGAAGCTCAATGCCGAGATCATCCGCGCCATGAAGGCCCCCGAGGCCCGCGAGAAGATCGAGGGCTTCGGCTATGACATCGTGGGCAACAGCCCCGCCGAGGCCGATGCGTTCATCCGCGCCGAGATCGTGCGCTGGGCCAAGGTGGTGAAGGAGTCGGGGGCGACGGTGAATTGAAATGCGCCCGAGGGATGATCGGCCTGATGTTCACGGCCGGGTCTTGCGCCCTGAAAGCTTGCGGCCGATGTTGCCAGGTCACC
Source organism: uncultured bacterium (assembly GCA_903934795.1). Taxonomy (GTDB): domain Bacteria; phylum Pseudomonadota; class Gammaproteobacteria; order Burkholderiales; family Burkholderiaceae_E; genus Quisquiliibacterium. The sequence continues at coordinate 1,152 of CAIZPE010000277.1, forward strand.
CGGGCACACCGATGTTCGCCGGAGCCGCCTCACGGCGGCCCCGGCCGGGGATCAGACCCCGATCTTGTTGCCGTCGGTGCGGGTGATCACGATGGTGGCCGAACGCGGGCGGCCGGCTGCACCGTAGGCCTTGTTGCCCGGCCACTGGCTCTCGTAGGTGAAGTCGGCGGCGCTGCCCAGCGCGGCGGTGTTCTCGCCGGGATGCTGGATGTTCACGAAGAGCGTCTTGCCGTCGGGTGACTCGGTCAGGCCGGTCACCTCGGCGCCCTTGGGCGCCACCAGGAAGCGGCGCAGTTTGGTTTCGCCGAGCGCGGCGCCCAGGAATGTCTCCTGGGTGCCGGTGACCGTCGCGCCGCTCACCACCATGCTGTTCTTGACCGTGACCTTGCCGCCATCACCCACGCTGCCCGGAATGGCCGCCAGCAGCATGCAGTTGGTCTCGTCGGTGAAGGCGCCGTCGTCGGTCTGGATCCAGCAGATGCCGGTGGCCTTGCTGAACCACAGGCCGTCGGGCGAGGAGAAGGCGTTCTTCGCGGTGAGGCCCGAGAGATTGTGGTCGGCGGTATCGTCCTCGGAACCGAAGAGGAAGATGTCCCAGGTGAAGCCGGTGGCCGTCGACAGCTTGCCGGTTTCCTTGAAGCGGATGATGTGGCCGTTGGGGTTGCCCGACCCCTTCTTGCCATCCGGGTCGGTGTAGGCCCGCGGGTTGGCCGCATCCACCTTGGTGGGGGTGCGGTTGCTGGCGATGTTGTTGGTCAGGGCAAAGTAGATTTCGCCGTTGGCCGGGTTCACCGCACCCCACTCCGGACGGTCCATCTTGGTGGCGCCCACCGCATCGGCCGCATGACGGGCATTGATCAGCACATCAGCCTGGTTGGCGAAGGCATAGGCGCTGTAGCCGCTGATCTTCGGATCGGTGATGGTCAGTTCCAGCCACTGGCCGCTGCCATCGGCGTTGAACTTGGCCGCGTAGAGCTTGCCTTCGTCGAGGTACTTGTCACCCGCCGCGAGACCGCCGCCGATGTCGGCCGGGTCCCAGTTGGCGGCGCTCACGAACTTGTAGATGTATTCGTTGCGGGAATCGCAGCCCATGTAGAACGCCAGCGGCTTGCCGGCCTCCGGCGTGCCGCAAACCGCCGCCTCATGGGCGAAGCGGCCCATGCCTACCCGCTTGACGGAAGTGGCGCCGCTCAGCGGGTCGATCTCCAGGTTGTAGCCGAAGGTGTTGGGTTCGTTGCGGAAGTCCTCGGCTGCCGAGGCGCCCACCGCCGAGATGTTCCAGCGGGCAAAGCGGTCATCGGCTGCGTCGGGGGTGTGCCAGCCCTGACCGCTTCCGGTGGTGGCAGCGGCGCTCAGCGGCGCGCTGGCCACGCCATAGCGGCTGCGCGACGCGATGGTCTTGGCATCGACCGCGTTGGAACCCTTGGGCATCGAGAAGTACACCGCCCAGTTTTCCTCGCAGGCGAGGTAGGTGCCCCACGGCGTCATGCCGTGGCCGCAGTTGTTCAGCGTGCCGCGCGCGGTGGCGCCGGTGGCGTCGTAGCGGGTGACCATCATCGCGCGGATCGCGCTCAGGTGGGCTGCCGGACCGGCGACGCGAACCGGCGTCTGCGCAGTGACACGGCGGTTGTAGATCGAGTCACCCACCATCTTCCAGCTGTTGGCCGAACGGGTGACTTCCACCAGGCTCACGCCGTGGTGGTTGATCTCCTTGAGCACTTCCAGCGCGGGGCGGTTGCCCAGATCCCAGTCGCCGAACTGGGTGAACTTCTTGCCGCTGACGCCGTTGGAGGTCTGGCCGCGGGCATTGAAGAAGTGCGCGTCGGCCGAGCTTTCATGGTTCACCGCAAGCACGGCACGACCGGTGTCGGTGCCGGTGAACTTGCCGTTGCTGCCGATGAAGAACAGGTCCATGCCGTCATGGTGATCGCCCACGCGCTGCGACCAGTCGTCGGTCTCGGTGCCCTTGTTGGAGTAGGCGGCCACGGTGTTGGCCAGGCGGTCACCCGTGGCGTGCAGCACGCTGTAGGTGTAGCCGGCAGGCAGCACCACATCGTCGAGCAGGCTCTTGGTCACCGGCTCGAAACCGAGACTGGTCTCGGTGGCGGACGCGGCATCGCTGCCACAGGCGGCCATCAGCGGCAGCGTGCCCAGCGCGGCCAGGCCCACGCCGCCGCGGATCAG
>CAIZPE010000278.1 GCA_903934795.1 uncultured bacterium
ACTGGAGTTCAGACGTGTGCTCTTCCGATCTGCGTGCCCGCCAGTCACATCACCATCGGCCTGCAGTGCGGCGGCTCGGACGGGTATTCGGGCATCACCGCCAACCCGGCGCTGGGCGCGGCCTGCGATCTGCTGGTCTCGCACGGAGGCACGGTCATCCTGTCGGAGACCCCGGAGATTTACGGCGCCGAACACCTGCTCACCCGCCGCGCGGTCTCGCAGGCGGTGGCCGACAAGCTCATCGCCCGCATCCGCTGGTGGGAGGACTACACCGCGCGCAACGCCGGCAGCATGGACAACAACCCCTCGCCGGGCAACAAGGCGGGCGGGCTCACCACCATCCTCGAGAAGTCGCTGGGCGCGGTCGCCAAGGGCGGCACCACCAACCTGGTCGATGTGTTCGAGTACGCCGACGCAGTCACCGCCAAGGGCTTCGTGTTCATGGACACCCCTGGCTACGACCCGGTCTCGGCCACCGGCCAGGTGGCGGGCGGCGCCACGCTGATCTGCTTCACCACCGGCCGCGGCTCGGTCTACGGCTGCAAGCCCTCGCCGTCGATCAAGCTCGCCACCAACACGCCGCTCTACGAACGCATGAGCGACGACATGGACATCAACTGCGGCGAGATCGTCGATGGCACGGTCAGCGTGCAGGACAAGGGCCGCGAGATCTTCGAGCTGATGCTGCGGGTGGCCAGCGGCGAGGGCACGCGCAGCGAGGCACTGGGCATGGGCAACGATGAATTCGTGCCCTGGCAGCTCGGCGCGGTGATGTAGGCAGCACCGCCCTGGGTAGGCAGCACCGCCACGGCGCGGCGGGCGCGCCGCGACGCGCGCCGGTGTCAGCGCAGGATCAGGTTGTCGCGGTGGATCAGCTCGGGCTCTTCGCTGAAGCCCAGGATCGCCTCGATCTCCGATGAGGCCCGGCGCATGATCAGGCGGGTCTCGGAGCTGGCGTAGTTGATCAGGCCACGGGCAATCTCGCGGCCTTCCGGGTCGCGACAGGCCACCACCTCGCCGCGCTCGAACTCGCCGCTCACCTCGGTCACGCCGATGGGCAGCAGGCTCTTGCCGGCATGGCTGAGCGCATGCGCGGCACCGGCATCGAGGGTGAGCGCGCCGCGCAGCTGCAGGTGATCGGCCAGCCACTGCTTGCGCGAGGCAAGCCGCGGGGTGAGCGCCACGAAGCAGGTGCCGATCGCCTCGCCCTGCGCCAGGCGCTCGAGCACGCCGGGCTCGCGTCCGGAGGCGACCACGGTGTGTGCGCCGCTACCGGCGGCACGACGGGCAGCCAGCACCTTGGTGATCATGCCGCCCTTGCCGATCGCGCTGCCGGCACCGCCGGCCATGGCCTCGAGCGCGGGATCGCCGGCGCTGACCTGCGGCAGCAGCCGGGCGGAAGGGTCGCGGCGCGGATCGGCGGTGTACAGGCCGGCCTGGTCGGTGAGGATGACCAGGGCGTCGCCATCGATGAGGTTGGTGACCAGCGAGGCCAGGGTGTCGTTGTCGCCGACCTTGATCTCGTCGGTGACCACGGTGTCGTTCTCGTTGATGATCGGCACCACACCCAGCCGCAGCAGGGTGAGCAGCGTGGAGCGGGCATTGAGGTAGCGGCGCCGGTCGGCCAGGTCTTCATGGGTGAGCAACACCAGCGCGGTGGCCAGCCCCGAGTCGCGAAAGCAGCTCTCGTAGACCTGAGCCATGCCCATCTGGCCCACCGCTGCTGCGGCCTGCAGCTCATGGATCTCGCGCGGCCGGCGCGCCCAGCCCAGGCGCTTCATGCCTTCGGCGATCGCGCCCGAAGACACCATGGCCACCTGCTTGCCGGCAGCGCGCAGCGCGGCGATCTGCCGGCCCCACTGCGCGATCGCGCCGGCATCGAGACCCTTGCCGTCGTTGGTGACCAGGCTGGAACCGACCTTGACCACCACCCGCTGGGCATCGGCCACCACGGCGCGCGCCGCCTGCGCGGCGCCGGCGGACAGGGCATCGCTGTCCGGCGAGCCGGTGCTCATGGCGACGGCTCCGTGGCCGACGAGACCGGCGCAGCCGAGTCCGCCGTCGGGGCCACGGGCGCGTCGAAGCGCGGATCGCGCTCGGCGGGCTCGGGCTCGCGGCGCGCCTCCAGCCAGGCGTGGACTTCGCGCATCAGCTCCTCGCAGCCCTCGCGGGTGAGGCCCGAGACCGCGAACACCCGCGACACCGGCAGCGCCGAACGGCCGCGGCCGCGGAAACGCCGCACGAAGTCGTCGATGCGGGCCTGGCGCTCTTCGGGCGCGATGGTGTCGATCTTGCTGAGCACCAGCCAGCGCGGCTTGTCGGCGAGCGCCGGGTCGTACTTGCGCAGCTCCTTGATGATCGCCCGGGCGTCGCGGGCCGGATCGGCCTCGGGATCGAAGGGCATCAGGTCGACCAGATGCAGCAGCAGGCCGGTGCGCTGCAGATGACGCAGAAACTGGTGCCCCAGCCCGGCACCCTCGGCGGCACCCTCGATCAGGCCGGGAATGTCGGCCAGCACGAAGCTCTTCTCGGGGCCGACCCGGACCACCCCGAGATTGGGATGCAGCGTGGTGAACGGATAGTCAGCAATCTTGGGCCGCGCGTTGCTGACCGCTGCGATCAGCGTGGACTTGCCGGCATTGGGCAGCCCGAGCAGACCGACATCGGCCAGCACCTTGAGCTCGAGCCGCAGCCGGCGATGCTCGCCCTCCCCGCCCGGGGTGAACTGGCGCGGCGCGCGATTGGTGCTCGACTTGAAATGGATGTTGCCCAGGCCGCCCTCGCCGGCGCGCGCGAGCAGCTCGCGCTGGCCGTGCACGGCAAGGTCGAAGAGCAGCTCGCCGCTGTCCTCGTCGTAGACCATGGTGCCCACCGGCATGCGCAGGGTGATGTCCTCGGCGGCCTTGCCGTAC
>CAIZPE010000279.1 GCA_903934795.1 uncultured bacterium
ATCCTGCCCATGGCCTGGCTGGCCGGCCGGGTTGACGCCCTGCCGCCGCCGGCGGCCGGTGGCGCCGCGGGCCGTGGCGGCAGCGCGCGCGAGGCGGCCCGCATCGCGCTGCGCTACCGGCCCTTCCTCGTCATGTCGCTGGCCTACTGCGTGTGCGGGCTGCAGCTGGTGTTCCTCACCACGCACCTGCCCTCGTACATCGCCTTCTGCGGTCTCGATCCCATGCTCGGGGCGCAGGCCCTGGCCATGATCGGCGCCTTCAACATCGCCGGCAGCCTGTTCTTCGGCTGGGCCGGCGGTCGCTGGTCCAAGGGCGCACTGCTCGGGGGGCTGTACATCGCACGCTCGCTGGTGCTGGCCTGGTACTTCGGGTCCACACCCACCGCCGGCGGCACCCTGGTGTTCGCCGGGCTCATGGGCTTCCTGTGGCTGGGCGTGAGCCCGCTGGTGTCCGGCCTGGTGGCCGAGATGTTCGGGCTGCGCTGGCAGGCCATGATCCAGGGTCTGGCCTTCACCAGCCACCAGCTCGGCAGCGCGGTGGGTGCCTTCGGCGGTGGCTGGCTCTTCGACGCCTTTGGCAACTACCAGCTCGCCTGGCAGATCGGCGTGGGCATGGGCCTCACCATGGGCACCATCCAGCTCATCTCGGGGCTGGGTCAGCGACCGCCACCGGCGGTGCCTGCGCCGGCGGGCTAGCCGCATGGCGGGCCCTTCGGTCCGGGACTTCGCGATCGTCGGCGGCTTCGAGGCGATCGTCCGCGGCACCACCCTGTCGGTGTTCCCGCTGGTGCTCTACCGCCTCTCGCAGGATGCGGTCGCGGTCTCGCAGGTCTATCTCGCGGTGGGGGTGTGCTCGCTGCTGACCGTGCTCGCCATGCCCTTGCTGGCGCGCCGGGTGGCGCGGCGCTGGCTGCACAGCCTCGCCGTCGGCCTGCACCTGCTCGCGGCGGTGCTGGGCATGGCCGGCGGGCGCCTGGTCATGGCGGCACTGCTGTGCAGTTCGCTGGGCACGGCCATCGCCTATGTCTGCTACAACCACAACCTCCTCGACCATGTCCACAAGGATGACCTCAGCCGGCTCGAGACCCTGCGCATGGTCGTGGCCGGGCCGGGCTGGGCGGCGGGGCCGCTGCTCGGGGTCTGGCTGCTCGGACTGTGGCCTGGCGCGCCCTTTGCCCTCTCCGGGCTGGCCGCCTGCGGCATGCTCGCCGCGCTCTGGCTCACCGGCATGGGCAGCGTGCGGGTGCCGACGGCGCGGGCCGCCCTTTCCGTCAATCCGCTGCATTACCTCGGCCGGTTTCTTGGCCGGCCGGCGCTGGTCGCCGGCTGGTTCCTGCTGGTGGTCCGCTCCTTTGGCTGGTCGATCTACATGGTCTATGTCGGCATCTATGCCATCCAGGCCGGGCTGGACGATAGCGTGGGCGGCATCACGGCCTCGCTCGCCTCCTGCGGGCTGTTCGCCACGCCGCTGATGCTGCGATGGATCCGGCGCCGCTCGCTGCGCAGGGCGGTGCGCACCGGCTTTCTGGTGTCGGGCCTGTGCTTCCTGGGCGCAAGCCTCAGCGCGAGCCTGCCCTGGCCGACCATCGGTCTGCTGCTGTGCGGCGCGGCCTTCCTGCTGCTGCTCGACCTGTGCGGCGGCCTGCCCTTCCTGCTTTCGGTGCGGCCCTCCGAGCGCAGCGCGATGTCGGCAGTCAACGGCACGGTGCGCGATGTCTCCAACCTGGTCACGCCCGCCGTGGTCTGGCTGGTGCTGCTGGTGGGGCCGCTCCCGGCGGTGTTCGCGGCCGGCGGCGCAGGCCTGCTCGCCGCCTGGGTGGTGGCCGGCCGGATGCACCCGAACCTCGGGGTGCCGGTGGCCGAGCGGCGGCGCGACCGCACACGCATCTGAGCGCGTCCCGGCCCCACGGCGCCGGCCGTCCGGGGCGTGCGTCTGCGGACCCGGCGCGCGAGGCGGTGTGGGTACAATCGGGGCGCCGGCCGCAGGCTTGCTCTGCCGCCGAGCCCATGACAACACGAACCGCCGGAGACACCCTCATGCAAGCCCCCGTCGCCGATGCCGCCCGCGAGCGCGCCTTCTCTCTGCCGCTGTCCGAGATCAATGTCAGCGATCCGCGCCTCTTCCAGGACGACACCATCGGTCATTACTTCGCGCGGCTGCGCCGCGATGACCCGGTGCATCACCAGGTCGACGAGCGCTTCGGCCCGTTCTGGTCGGTGACGAAGTACAAGGACATCATGCAGGTGGAGGTCAACCACCAGACCTACTCCTCGGACATCCACCTCGGCGGCATCAACATCCGCGATGTGCCCGAGGCGCATCGCCGGCCGATGTTCATCGCGATGGATCCGCCGCGGCATGATGACCAGCGCCGCACCGTGAGCCCCATCGTCGCGCCGGGCAACCTCGCGCAGATGGAAGCCACCATCCGGCAGCGCACCCGCAATGTGCTCGACAGCCTGCCGCGCAACGAAACCTTCAACTGGGTGGAGAAGGTCTCCATCGAGCTCACCACCCAGATGCTCGCCACGCTGTTCGACTTCCCCTTCGAGGATCGTCGCCTGCTCACCTGGTGGTCCGATGTGGCCACCGCCGACCTCACCGCCGGCGGCCCCATCGATTCCGACGAGAAGCGCACCGCCGAGCTGCTGAAGTGCCTGCAGTACTTCACCGGCCTCTGGAACGATCGTGTCCAGCGCCCGCCCGGCAACGACCTCATCTCCATGATGGCGCACTCGCCGGCCACCCGTAACCTCTCGCCGGTGGAGTTCCTGGGCAACCTGGTGCTGCTGATCGTGGGCGGCAACGACACCACCCGCAATTCCATGTCGGGCGGCCTGCACGCGCTGCTCACCCATCCCGGCGAGTTCGCCAAGCTGCGCGCCAACCCCGGCCTGATCGCCAGCCTGGTGCCCGAGATCATCCGCTGGCAGACCCCGCTGTCGCACATGCGGCGTACCGCCACGGCAGACGCCGAACTCGGCGGCAAGCAGATCCGCAAGGGCGACAAGGTCATCATGTGGTACCTCTCGGGCAACCGCGATGGCGAGGCCATCGAGCGGCCCGATGAATTCATCATCGACCGCGCCCGGCCGCGCCAGCACATCTCCTTCGGCTTCGGGATCCACCGCTGCGTGGGCAATCGCCTTGCCGAGCTGCAGCTGAAGATCCTCTGGGAAGAGATGCTGCCGCGCTTCCCGGTCATCGAGCTCATGGGCGAGCCCGAGCGCACCTTCTCCAACTTCGTCCACGGCTTCACCGCGCTGCCGGTGCGGATCCCCGGCTGATGGGCGCGGGCGTCCTCATCATCGGCGCGGGCCAGGCGGCCGGCGCGCTCGCCGCGGCGCTCCGTCAGGGCGGCTATGCCGACCCCGTCACCCTGGTGGGTGCCGAGCCGCTGCCGCCCTACCAGCGTCCGCCGCTGTCCAAGGCCCTGCTCAAGGGCGAGGCCGAGCCCGACAGCCTGCTGCTGCGGCCCGCGGCCTTCTATGCCGACAAGTCGATCAGCCTGCGGCTCGGCACGCGGGTGCAGGCCATCGACCGCGCCGCGCGCACGGTCAGCCTGAGCGATGGCAGCACGCTGTCCTGGTCCACGCTGGTGCTGGCCACCGGCTCGCGGCTGCGGCGGCTGGCGGTGCCGGGCATCGATGCCGCCGGTGTGCTCGAGCTGCGCACCGTGGCCGATGCCCAGGCGATCCGCTCCCGTCTGGGGCCGGGCAGCCGCCTCGCCGTGGTGGGCGGCGGCTATGTCGGCCTCGAGGTGGCGGCCTCGGCCCGCGCGCTGGGCGCCACGGTCACGGTCATCGAGCGCGAAGCCCGGCTTCTGGCGCGCGTGGCCTCCCAGACCCTCTCGGCCTTCTTCGCCGACAGCCATCGGGCCCAGGGCGTGAACCTGCTGCTTGGCGCCACCGTCAGCGGTTTCGAGCAGGCCGATGGCGCCGTGAGCGGCGTGCGCCTGGCCGATGGCCGGCTCATCGACTGCGACCTCGCGGTGGTGGGCATCGGCGCGCTCGCCGAAGACGCGCTCGCGTTGGCTGCCGGTCTGGCCTGCGAGGACGGCATCCTGGTCGATGAATCGGCCCGCACCAGCGACCCCGACATCTACGCCATCGGCGACTGCACCCGGCGGCCAGTGCCGCGCTACGGCATCCGCATGCGCCTCGAGAGCGTGCCCAACGCGCTCGAACAGGCCAAGCAGGCTGCCGCCGGCATCCTTGGCCAGCCCGCGCCGCGCGCTGAACTGCCCTGGTTCTGGTCTGATCAGTACGACCTGCGCCTGCAGATCGCCGGCCTGCCCATCGGCGTGGCCCGCGAGGTGGTGCGTGGCGATCCCGCCGGCAAGCGCTTCGCGGTCTTCCACCTCGATGCCGACAACCGCCTGCAGGCGGTCGAGGCGGTCAACTCGGTGGCCGAGTTTGCCGCGGCCCGCCAGTGGGCCGCGGCCGGGCAGGTGCTCGACCCGGCCCGCGTGGCCGATGCCGCCATCCCGGTCAAGCAGATTCCCGAGGCGCCCGCGGCCTGAGGCCGGTCCGCGTCGCCTGCATCCCCATCGTCCACCCCGCCGACGCCGGCGCCCCGACACAGGAATTCCCCATGCCCAAGGTCACCTTCATCGAACACAACGGCACCGCCCACACCGTCGAGGCGGTGGCCGGCCAGTCGCTGATGCGCGCCGCCGTCGACAACGGCGTGCCCGGCATCGACGCCGACTGCGGCGGCGAATGCGCCTGCGCCACCTGCCATGTCTATGTCGAGGCCGCCTGGCTGGCGCGCACCGGCGAGCGTTCCGAGATGGAGCAGAGCATGCTGAGCTTTGCGGCCGTCACGCAGGACAATTCCCGCCTGTCGTGCCAGGTGCAGATCACCCCCGCGCTCGACGGCCTGGTGGTGAGCCTGCCCGAGGGCCAGCACTGAGCCGCCGCACCGCCCGCCCTCGTCGCCCCACCGTCAGAACTCCGGAGTCCATGCCATGAAAGCCGCCGTCTTCCACGCCCCCAACCAGCCGCTCACCATCGAGGATGTCGAGATCGACAACCCCGGCCCGCGCGAGGTGCTGGTGCGCACCTCGGTGGCCGGCCTGTGCCACAGCGATCTGCACTTCATCGAGGGCAAGTACCCCACGCCGGTGCCCATCGTGCTCGGCCACGAGTCTTCCGGCATCGTCGAGAAGGTCGGCCGCGATGTCACCTATGTGAAGCCCGGCGACCATGTCATCACCTGCCTGTCGGTGTTCTGCGGCCACTGCGAGTTCTGCCTCACCGGCCACATGTCGATCTGCCAGAACCCCGAGGTGAAGATGCTGCCCGGCAAGGCGAGGCGCCTGCGCTGGAAGGGCGAGCACCTCAACCAGTTCACCAACCTGTCGTCCTTCGCCGAGCAGATGCTGGTGCACGAGCACGCCGTGGTGAAGATCACGCCCGACATGCCCATGGACCTCGCCGCGCTGATCGGCTGCGGCGTGATCACCGGCTACGGTGCGGCGGTGCACACCGCCAAGGTCGAGCCCGGCAGCACGGTGGCGGTGGTGGGCTGCGGCGGCATCGGTCTGGCCGCGGTGAACGGCGCCAAGATCGCGGGCGCGGCCCGCGTGATCGCCATCGACAAGGATCCGGCCAAGCTCGACCTGGCCCGTGCCTTCGGCGCCACCGAAGGCGTCATCGCCGGCGAAGACACCGCCAAGAAGATCATGGAGATGACCCAGGGCGGCGTGCACTACTCCTTCGAGTGCATCGGCCTGAAGCAGACCACCGAGCTCTGCTTCCAGATGCTGCGCCCGGGCGGCACCGCCACCATCATCGGCATGATCCCGGTGGGCACCAAGATCGAGCTGCACGGCCCCGACTTCCTGCGCGAGCGCCGCATCCAGGGTTCCATGATGGGTTCCAACCGCTTCCGCATCGACATGCCGCGCCTGATCGAGTTCTTCCAGCAGGGCCGGCTGCCGCTGTCGCAGCTGGTGTCGGGCCGGCTCAAGCTCTCGCAGATCAACGAGGGCTTCGCAGCGCTGCAAAAGGGCGGCGTGGCGCGCAACGTCATCGTCTTCGACCAGTAATCCGGCATGGCGGTGTTCCACCGGGTGGTCCTGGCCACCGGCGTCGATGGCCGCGCGCGCTTCCACGAGGAGGCCATCGCGCTCGACCAGGGCACGCCGCAGTCGCGGCTCTCGGCGCTGATGGCCAGCGGCGGCTGCCAGCTGCGCGAGAGCCCGGTGGGCTTTCGCAGCGAGTTCCACTGCACCGGCAGCCCGCAGTGGTGCTTCATCCTGCGCGGGCGCATGGAGATCGGCCTGCAGGATGGCAGCGCCCGCGTGTTCGGCCCGGGCGAGCACTTCTACTCCGCCGATCTGCTGCCCGAGGGCGCGGTCTTCGACCCGGCGGTGCACGGCCATCGCAGCCGGCAGGTGGGCGAGGAGCCCCTGGTCACGCTGTTCGTGCGCGCCTGAATCGCGCCGGCGGCGCGGCTCGCGTACCCTGTCGACATGCTCGCCTACCGACACGGCTTTCACGCCGGCAATCACGGGGATGTGCTCAAGCACCTCGTGCTCATCCAGGTGCTCGATCACCTCGGCTCCAAGGACACCCCGCTGCGCTATGTCGACACCCATGCGGGTGCCGGCATCTACCTGCTGGCCGACCGCTTCGCGCAGACCACCGGCGAGTACGCCGAGGGCATCGGCCGGCTCTGGGATCGGCAGGAGTCGCCGCCCGCGGTGGCTCGCTATCTCGAGCTGATCCGCCGCTTCAATCCCGAGGGCGGTCTGGCGCAGTACCCCGGGTCGCCGGCGATCGCGCAGGCGCTGCTGCATCCGCAGGATCAGATGCGCCTGTTCGAGCTGCATCGCAGCGATCTCGACCTGCTGGTCGGGCATTTCGGGCGCACGCCGCGCACGCAGGTCACGCTGGCCGACGGCTTCGAGGCGCTGCGCAGCCAGGTGCCGCCCTCGTCGCGCCGCGCGCTGGTGCTGGTCGATCCGTCCTATGAGCTGCCGGCCGATTACGGCCGGGTGGTGGCCTGCGTGCGCGATGCCATGACGCGCTTTGCGCAGGGCGTCTACCTGGTGTGGTACCCGATCGTGCGGCGCTCGGTCTCGGCGCAGCTGCCCGGGCGCCTCGCGCGCATCGCCCGCGGCGCGCCCAAGGGCTGGCTGCATGCCAGCCTGAGCGTGGCCGAGCCCGACGAGCAGGGCTTCGGCATGACCGGCAGCGGGGTGTTCGTGATCAACCCGCCGCACACCCTGCGCCCGGCGCTCGAAGCCGCGCTGCCCTGGCTGCGCGACGCGCTCGCGCGCACGCCGCGCGCCCGGTTCCTGCTGGAGCACGACCAGCAGGCCCGCGACGAGGCCGGCCCGCGCGATGGCGTGGCCAGCGCCCGCCGCGCCACTCTCCCGAAAGGCCGTCATGTCCATGCCCGCACCCCTCGATGAGCAGACTGTCGCCACCCTGGCCGGCATCTCCACCGCCACCCTGACCACGCTGCTGCTCAAGAAGGGGCTGCGCAATGTCTGGCTGCGCAACACTCGACCGATCCGCAGCGGGCAGCCGAGGCTGGTGGGGCGCGCGTTCACGCTGCGCTTCGTGCCGGCCCGCGAAGACCTGGCCACGCCCGAGTCCTGGGCCTCGCCGATCTCCACCCGCGCGGCCATCGAGGCCATGGGCCCGGGCTGCATCGCGGTGGCCGATGCCATGGGCGTCACCGACGCCGGCATCTTCGGTGACATCCTCTGCGCGCGCATGCGCAAGCGCGGCGTGGCGGCGCTGGTCACCGATGGCGTGGTGCGTGACCTCGCCGGGGTGCTCGGCACCGGCCTGCCGGTCTGGTGCGCCGGGGCGGCGGCGCCGCCCTCGGTGGCCGGCCTCACCTTCGTGGCCTGGCAGCAGCCGATCGCCTGCGGCGGAGTGGCGGTGTTCCCCGACGACATCATCGTCGTCGACGACGATGGCGCGGTGCTGATCCCGGCGGCGCTGCTGCCCGAGGTGCTCGCCGCCGGCCCCGAGCAGGAGCGCTACGAGGCCTGGGTGATGAAGCAGGTGGAGGCCGGCGTGCCGCTGCCCGGGCTCTACCCGCCCGACGCAGCCACCCGCGCCCGCTACGAGGCGGAGCGCGGCGGCTGACCGCGCCCTGCGCGAGGATGATTGGCGGCGCCGATTGCAGCCGCCGACGCGGTCCCACCGGTGACGCGCCGTCGCTGACCGGCTGGTCGGCGGGCAAGCTGTCTGGCCAGCCCGGCGATGGCCTCGAACGCAGCCACGCGGGCGCTGCTGTCGCGGGCCACCAGCGCGATCTCCCGGCGTGGCGCCGGTGCGGCCAGCGGCCGCGCCAGCAGGGGGCCCTCGGCGAGCAGACCCGCCTTGAGCGCCATCTCGGGCAGCAGCGCGATCCCCAGGCCCTCTTCGACCATCTGCACCAGCGTGACCAGACTGGTCGCCTCGATGCCCTGTGGGTTGGCGCCGTCGCTCAGCCCGCAGCCGGCCAGGGTGTGGCTGCGCAGGCAGTGTCCCTCGGCCAGCAGCATCAGGCGCTGCGGGTCGATGGCCTGTACGCGCAGGTTGGCACGGCGCAGCGCCGGATCATCGGGCGGGGCCACCAGCCAGAGCTCCTCGGCGAGCAGCGGCGTCACCCGCAGGCCGGTGGTGTCCCAAGGCAGGGCGATCAGCGCGAAGTCGAGCTCGCCGGCGCGCAGGCGCGCCAGCAGCGGCTCGGTCTGGTCCTCGCGCAGCGCAAGTTGCAGGTCGGGATGCCGCTCGCGCAGCCCGCGCAGCAGCGGCGGCAGCAGGAAGGGCGCGACGGTGGGAATGGCGCCCAGCCGCATCAGCCCGGCCATCGGCTGCGCCGCCTGGCCCACGGCCTCGACCAGATCGCGGGCCAGCGCGAGCAGATGGCGCCCGCGCGCCAACGCCAGCTCTCCGGCGGGGGTGAGCGCCACGCGCTGGCGGCTGCGTTCGACCAGCTGCGCGCCCAGGCTGCGTTCGAGCTCCTGCAGGCCGCCCGAGAGCGTGGACTGCGTGACGAAGCAGGCCTGCGCGGCCTGGGTGAAGTTCAGGGTGTCGGCCAGGGCGCTCAGGTAGGCGAGCTGGCGCAGCGAGGGCAGGGCATTCATCCTGAGGGGCTCCGGTTGAATCGGAAAAACCGATCGAAAAGATCGATATTATCCGTTGGACCGATAGAATGCCGATCGCCAGAATCCGCTCATCGCCACGTCACACCCCTGAGGAGAAATCGATGAGCAAGCCCGAATCCATCACCCTGCGCAATCTCGAGGCCGCCTTCGCCGGCGAGTCCATGGCCCACATCAAGTACCGCTACTTCGCCCGCATCGCCCGCGAGCACGGCGACGAGGAGACCGCCCGGGTGTTCGAGGCGACGGCCGAGCAGGAGGTCGCGCATGCCTTCGGCCATCTCGACCTGCTCTACCCGAAGGCGGCGCTCAGCCCGGCGCGCGCGCTCGAGCTCGCCATCGAGGGCGAGACCCACGAGTACACCGAGATGTACCCGCAGTTCCGCCATCTGGCCGTGCAGGAGGGCAACCAGGCGGCGGTGGCCGAGTTCGACGAGCAGATCGGCGAATCGCGCGAGCACGCGCAGGCCTTCCGCGCGGTGCTCGAGAAGGCCGCCAGACGCTTCGCGGCGCTGGCGCGGGTCGAGGAGCGGCACGCCAACCACTATCGTGACAACCTCGCCCGGGTCACGGCGGCCCGGCAGGCGGCCTGAACCCACCCACTTTCAAGGAGATGATGATGAAGACCTGGACCTGCATCGTGTGCGGTTTCGTGTACGACGAGGCCGCCGGCCTGCCCACCGAGGGCATCGCCCCCGGCACCCGCTGGGCGGATGTGCCCGAGGACTGGAGCTGCCCGGAGTGCGGCGTGGCCAAGTCCGACTTCGAGATGGTCGAGGTCTGATCGGCGCGTTGGCTGGCGCCGAGCCGGGGGCCGCTGGCGGCACCCGCTCCAGCGCCTGTGCCGATGCCTGTACCCGGCGCGGCTACACTGCGGGTCCGTTCAGCCCGGACCCGCTATGGAAGCCCTGCTCGTGTGCACCGGCATCGTCGCGCTCGCCGAAATCGGCGACAAGACGCAGCTGCTCTCCTTCATCCTCGCGGCCAAGTTCCGCCGTCCACTGCCGATCTGTCTGGGCATCCTGGTGGCCACGCTGGCCAACCATGCGCTGGCCGGCGCGGTGGGCACCTGGCTGACCACGCTGCTGGGCCCGGCGGCCCTGCGCTGGGGGCTGGGCCTGTCGTTCATCGCCATGGCGGCCTGGATGCTCGTGCCCGACCGTTTCGACGAGAGCGAAGCCCGCTTCGCGCGGCTGGGCGTGTTCGGCACCACGCTGATCGCGTTCTTCGTGGCCGAGATGGGCGACAAGACGCAGGTGGCCACGATCGCGCTGGCCGCCCGTTATCACGAATTCATCATGGTGGTGCTCGGCACCACGCTGGGCATGATGCTGGCCAATGTGCCGGCGGTGCTGCTCGGTGAGCGCATCGCCCATCGGCTGCCGGTGCGGCTGGTGCACGGCATCGCGGCGGTGGTGTTCGCCCTGCTGGGTGTGGCCACGCTCGCCGGTGTCGGCGAGCGCTTCGGGCTCTAGCCGCGGCTCAAGGCCGCGGCGGGTTGCGCCCTATTGCCACTGGCGCAGCAGGCGTCCCGGCAGCGGCTTGTGGACGGCGCCCTGCTCGTTGGCCACCCGCTGACCGTTCACCCAGACCCCATGCACGCCGCGCGGCCGCGTGACCACGCGGGTGGCGTTGGCTGGCAGATCGTTGGCCCGCGAGCGCGCGCCGCGGCCCACCGTGGCCGGGTCGAAGAGCAGCAGGTCGGCCGCCCAGCCCTCGCGCAGCGTGCCGCGCTCGCGAATGCCGAAGAACTCGGCCTGCGCGCTGGTGAGCCGGCGCACCGCCTCGGGCAGGGGCATCACGCCCTTGTCACGCACCCAGTGGCCCATCAGGTGCAGGCCAAACCCCGAGTCGTCGAGGAAGGACAGATGCGCGCCCGCGTCGGAGAGCGACAGCAGGCTGTCCTCGTGGGTGAGCAGCTTCGCCACCGCCTGCTCGTCGTGGTTGAGCGCGGTCAGCGAGAACAGCGTGCCGAGGTTCTCGGCGATGGCCAGATCGAACAGGCAGTCCAGCGGATCAGCGCCGCGCTCGGCGGCGATGTCGGCGATGCTGCGATCGACCAGGTGCCGGTTCTCGGGCAGCACGGTCTCGAGCACCTGGATCAGGCGCCAGTTGCCCGAGAAGATGCGCCGGGCCGGCACGCTGAGTTCCTCGCGCAGCGCCGCGCGCAGCGCGGGGTCGCGCATGCGCGCGATCAGCGCATCGCCCTTCAGGCCGAAGATCGGCTTCCAGGCGAGCAGCGGCTCGAGCGGGTAGGGTGACTCGAAGGAGAAGTCGAACACCAGCGGCGTGGCCGCGACCGCACCGCGCATGCGGTTGCCGCGGGCATTGGCGGCGTGGATGCCTTCCAGGTCCTGGAACACGCTGTCGGGCGTGAGGCTGGAGTGCAGCAGCGCCGCCACCAGCACCGGCCGGCCCGAGGCCGCGGCGAACTCCTCGAGCTTGCCCACCGGCGTGGGCGGCCCCTTGGTGATCATGAACACGCCCTGGTTGCGCCGGCGCAGCGGCTCGGCCAGTTCGATGAACTCCGACCAGTCGGCCAGCCGCGAGGGCATGGGCCGGCCGTCATAGGCGCTGTGCGAGGTGGTGGTGGTGGAGGCCAGACCGATCGCGCCGGCCGCCAGGGCCTCGTCGATCAGGGCCTTCATGCGCGCCACCTCCTCGGGGGTGGCGGCGCGATCCGAGGCGGCCGAGCCCATCACATAGGTGCGCACCGTGGAGTGACCGACGAAGGCGGCGAGGTTCATCGCGCAGCCGCCGGCCTCGATCTGGTCGAGGTACTGCGCGAAGCTCTCGAACTGCCAGCGGATGCCGGCCTGCAGGCTGGCCAGCGACATGCCCTCCACTTGCGTGAGGTTCTTGGTGACCAGGTCGCGCGAGGCGGCGTCGGGCCGGCAGGGCGCGATGGTGAAGCCGCAGTTGCCGATGATGGCGGTGGTCACGCCCATGCCGATCGACTGGTCGAGATACGGGTCCCAGGTGATCTGCGCGTCGTAGTGGGTGTGGTTGTCGATGATGCCGGGCATCAGCGACAGGCCCTGCGCATCGAGCCGCTCGCGGGCCTGGCTGGCGGGGATCGGGTTGTCGGCGCGGCGCACCGCCGAGATGCGCCCGCCGGTGACGGCGAGCTGGCCGGTGAAGGGCTCATGGCCCAGCCCGTCATGGATGATGGCGTTCGAGATCAGCAGATCGTGCATGGTTTCCTCCTGCGCCGAGTATAGGCGGCGGCCCGGGCGGCCCCACCGGCGCGCGCGGCGATAATGGCCCGGTGAGCGCGCCTGCCGATCCGTTGCCGACCGAACCGCCTGCCCTGCGGCCCGACGCGGCGTCACTGGCGCCCGAACCGTCCGTGATGGCGGAAGCAGCCCGGGCGGCCACGCCCTGGCCCGCGGTGGCCGCGGTCATCATCGCCGGCATGGTGGCCGCCACCCACATCGGCAAGCTGCCGCCCTCGCTGCCGGCGCTGCGCGAGGCCTTCGGGCTGACGCTGGTGCAGGCGAGCTGGCTGGTGTCGGCCTTTCAGCTGGCGGGCATGCTGCTCGGTCTGTTCGGCGGGCTGCTGGCCGACCGCTTCGGCGCGCGCCGCACCATGGCCCTGGGGCTGGGCGTGCTCGCGCTGGCCAGCGGCGCCGGCGCGATCGCCGATCAGCCCGCCACGCTGCTCGCGCTGCGGGCGCTGGAGAGCGCGGGCTTCCTGCTCACCGTGCTGCCGGGGCCGGCGCTGCTGCGGCGCATGGTGCCGCCGCAGCGGCTCTCGCGGGTGATGGGCGCATGGTCGTGCTACATGCCCGCGGGCATGTCGGCCATGATGGTGAGCGCGCCCTGGCTGATTGCCCGCGGCGGCTGGTCGCTCGCATGGTGGGTGTGCGCGGGCCTGTCCCTGCTCGCGCTCGCGCTGCTGCGCAGCCGCATCCCTGCCGACGCGCCGCGCGCGGCCGACGCCCAGGGCATGGCGGCGCTGGCCCGTGCCACCCTCGGCACGCCGGGTGCCTGGTGGCTGTCGATCTGCTTCGGTCTGTATGCCGGCCAGTTCATCACGGTGTTCAGCTTTCTGCCCAGCGTGTACCAGGCCGCGGGCCTGGGCGCGGGGCTGGCCGCGAGCCTGTCGGCGCTGGGCGTGGCGGCCAATGTCACCGGCAATCTCCTGGCCGGCGTGATGCTCGGTCGCGGCACCCCGCGCCAATGGCTGCTCGGCTCTGCCTCGGTGGTGATGGCGATGGCGGCCATCCTGGCCTTCACACCCGATCTGTCCTTCGCGCTGCGTTACGGTGCGGCGCTGGCGCTGTCGGCCGCCGGCGGCATGATCCCGGGCACCCTGTTCGCCACCGCGCCCCGGGTGGCGCCGCATCCCGGGGCGGTGGCCACCACCACCGGGCTGATGCAGCAGGGCTCCGCGCTCGGGCAGTTCATCCTGCCGCCGCTGGCGGCGGCGGCGGCCAGCGCAGCGGGCGGCTGGGCCGCGGCGGGCTGGCTGCTGGCCGCGGTGGCGGTGCTCAACCTCGGGGTTGCCCGGCAGCTCGGGCGGGTGCCGGTGGCCCGCTGAGAGCGGCCCGCCTCGCCGGTGGTATCGTCACGCCATGAAACGCGTGGTCTTCAATCAGAAAGGCGGGGTTGGCAAGTCGACCATCGCCGTCAATCTCGCGGCCATCGCCGCGTCCCGCGGCCGGCGCACCCTGCTGGTCGATCTCGACACCCAGGGCAATGCATCGCGCTACCTGCTCGGCGAGGCCGCCGCGCAGGTAGCGCCCACGGTGGCCGACTTCTTCGAGCAGAGCCTCGCGCTGCGGCTCTCGTCCATGGCCATCGATGAATTCGTGCACGACACTCCGGTGGCCGGCCTGTCGCTGATGCCCTCGGGCCCGGCGCTGGCCGATCTGCACTCGCGGCTGGAGTCCCGCTCCAAGATCCTGAAGCTGCGCAAGGCGCTCGACGAGCTCGAGGCGTTCGACGAAATCGTCATCGACACCCCGCCGGCGCTCAACTTCTACACCCGCTCGGCGCTGATCGCGGCCGACGGCTGCCTCATCCCCTTCGACTGCGACGATTTCTCGCGCCAGGCGCTCTACGGGCTGCTCGAGTCGGTGGAAGAGATCCGGGACGACCACAACCCGAAGCTGCGCGTGGAGGGCATCGTGGTCAACCAGTTCCAGGCACGGGCCAGCCAGCCGCAGCGCATCGTGCAGGCGCTCATCGACGAGAAGCTGCCGGTGCTGCCCACCCGGCTCTCGGCCTCGGTGAAGGTGCGCGAGTCGCATGATGCCGGCGTGCCGCTGATCGCCATGGCGCCCTCGCACAAGCTCACTGCCGAGTTCGTGGCGCTCTACGATGAACTCGAGCGGCGGCGCAAGGCGCGCCGGCGCTGACTCAGGCCTCCTGGGTGAGGGGCAGCCGGATCTCGATCGATTCAAAGGGCACCGACACCCGGTTGCCGGTGGTGCGCTCCATCAGGCCCAATTCCTCGAGTCGGCTGACATCCGTGTGGACATTCGAATAGTTTCGTTCTGCGGCCTTGGCAAGTGCATAGACACTGCATGGACCGATGTTCCGGAGTGTGCCCAGCAGGTCCATCCTCGCTGGCGTGAGTTCGGCGAACAAGGTTCTCGCGGATTCGAAGCTCAGCATGAAGTCGGGCGTCACACCGCGCCGTGAGGACATCAGTTGGGCCCGAGCGGATCTGAGCGCAGCCCCGCGCCGTGAGACCTCGATGATTGCCTTCATGCCGCACCCCACATGGCGATTTCGCGCTCGAAGTCGTCGAGCAATCGGTCAATCGACCTGAACGCATAGGGCTTCTCCATGCCATCGATGTGGCGATGGTCTCCCTTGCCGCGTTCGTTGTCGTACCGTACCCGGTCAATGCCGCCGCAGCCATAGTAGAGGCGGTACTTGAAACCATGGGAGCTCGGATGTAGGGGCTTCGGGAGCTCCCAGATGACGATCTCAATGATCGAGCCGTCTTCGCGAATTTCTTTCGAATGCGCGATCAGCCTCGCTCGCATATATTGCATGCTAGCGATATATAGCTGGGATGTCGACGGTCCGAGGGCCGCCTCTGTCGAGCCCGCTCAATCATCGAGCAGCCGCCGCCCACGATCGCTGGGCGCCACGGATGCCGGGGCCGCGGCCAGCCGGCTGCGTCGCTGCACCAGCGTCCAGACCAGCCCGCCCACCGCCAGCAGGGCGAAGGGCCCGCCCCAGAGCAGCGCGGTATTGCCCTGCACCGGCGGCTTGTAGAGCACGAAGTCGCCGTATCGCTCGACCATGTAGGCGCGGATCTGCGCGTCGGTCTGGCCGGCGGCGATGAGCTCATGCACCTGATTGCGCAGGTCGATGGCGAGGTCGGCATGGGAATCGGCCAGGGTCTGGTTCTGACAGACCAGGCAGCGCAGTTCTTCCGAGAGCGCCTTCAGCCGGGCCTGGCCGGCGGCGTCGAGCGGCGCGAGTGCGGCCTCGCGCCTGAGCGGTCCGGACTGGCTCATGGGGTCTTCAGGCGCGCGATCAGCGGCACCAGCCGCTGCTCGATCACCTCGGCGGTGAGCGCTCCGACATGCTTGTCGCGCACGATGCCGGCCTTGTCGATCACGAAGGTCTCGGGCGCGCCATAGACGCCCCAGTCGATGGCTGCGCGGCCGTCGCTGTCGGACACGCTCAGGGTGTAGGGGTTGCCGAGCTTCGCCAGCCAGGCCTGCGAGGCTTCGGGCGCGTCCTTCCAGGCCAGCCCCACCACCGGCGCAATCTGCCGCGCGGCAAGCTGGTTGAGCAGCGGATGCTCCACCTGGCAGGCCGCGCACCACGAACCCCAGACATTGAGAAGCCACACCTGCCCGCGCATCTGCTCGGGCGACCAGCGCTGCGTGGCATCGCCCAGCACCGGCACCGCCACGGCGGGCGCGGGCTTGCCGATCAGCGGCGAGGGCACATGGCGGGGGTCGCGATCGAGTCCCTTGAGCAGGAAAAAGCCGATGGCGGCGAACACCGCCAGGGGCAACAGGTAGCGCAGCGCCTTCACGGCGTGACGGTCCTGGCCTGGGCCGTGGCGCCACGGCGCGCGCCGGCCCGGCGATAGCGGGCATCGAGCACCGCGGTGAACCCGCCCAGGGCCATCAGCACGCAGCCCAGCCAGATCCAGTTCACGAAGGGCTTGATCTGGGCGCGGATCGCCCAGGCGCCATCGGGCAGGGGCTCGCCCATCGACAGGTACACATCGCGGGTGAGGCTGCGGTTGATGGCCGCCTCGGTCATCGGTTGCTTCGACGCCCGGTAGACCCGCTTCTCGGGGCTGAGCACCGCCACCGTACGCTCGTCGCGCAGCAGGGTGAATGTGCCGCGCAGGGCATCGTAGTTGGGCCCGGTCACCGGCTCGAGGCGGTCGAAGCGCAGGCGGTAGTCGCCCATCGCGAGCGTGGCGCCTACCGCGAGCTTGTGCTCCTTTTCGGTCTCATAGCCCTTGACCAGCGTGACCCCGACCACGAACACCGCGATGCCGAGATGGGCCAGATGCATGCCCCACTGGCTGCCCGAGAGCAGCCGCAGCCGCTGCCAGCGCAACTGGCCGCCGGCGCGGGCGGTCTCGAGCAGCCCGACCACCACGCTCGCGGCAATCCACAGGGCGAGCAGCAGGCCCAGGCTGACCATCGGGCGCCAGCTGCCCAGGGTGAAGGGCAGCAGCAGCGCGGCGGCCACCGCCACGGCCAGCGCCCAGCGCAGCCGCCGGGCGAGATCGGGCAGCTCGGCCTGCCGCCAGCGCGCGAAGGGCCCCACCCCCATCAGGAAGAGCGCGGGCGCCATCAGCGGATAGAACACCGTGTCGAAGTAGGGCGGCCCGACCGAGATCTTGCCCAGCCCGAGGGTGTCGAGCGCCAGCGGATAGAGCGTGCCGAGCAGCACCGCGGCCATGGCCACCACCAGCAGGATGTTGTTGGCCAGCAGGAAGGACTCGCGCGAGACCGCGCCGAAGCCCGGCCCGGCGCCGATCGCCGGCGCGCGCCAGGCGAACAGCGCCAGCGAGCCGCCGATCACCAGGGCGAGGAAGATCAGGATGAACACGCCGCGGGTGGGGTCGGTGGCAAAGGCATGCACCGAGGTGAGCACGCCCGAGCGCACGAGGAAGGTGCCGAGCAGCGACAGGCTGAAGGCCAGGATGGCGAGCAGCACGGTCCAGCTGCGGAAGCTGCCGCGCTTCTCGGTGACCGCCAGGGAATGGATCAGCGCGGTGCCCACCAGCCAGGGCATGAAGGAGGCATTCTCGACCGGGTCCCAGAACCACCAGCCGCCCCAGCCCAGCTCGTAGTAGGCCCAGAACGAACCCAGGCAGATGCCCAGGGTGAGGAAGCACCAGGCCACGGTGGTCCAGGGCCGCGCCCAGCGCGCCCAGGCGGCATCGAATCGGCCCTCGAGCAGGCCGGCCACCGCGAAGGCGAAGGCCACCGAGAAGCCGACGTAGCCCATGTAGAGCAGCGGCGGGTGGAACACCATGCCCGGGTCCTGCAGCAGGGGGTTGAGGTCACGCCCGTCGCGCGGCGCCGGCACCATGCGGTCGAAGGGGTTGGAGGTGAAGAGCAGGAACAGCAGCAGCCCCACCGAGATGAGTCCCAGGCAGCCCAGCACCCGCGCCCGCAGGCTGCGCGGCAGCGAGCCCGAGAACAGCGCCACCGCCGCGCTCCAGCCGGTGAGCATCAGCAGCCAGAGCAGCATCGAGCCCTCGTGCGAGCCCCAGGAGGCCGCCACCCGATAGGCCAGTGGCAGCGACTGGTTGGAGTGCTGCGCCACCAGCAGCACCGAGAAGTCGTTGTTCACGAACAGCGAGACCAGCATCACGCCGGCGAGCAGCACCAGCCCGAAGGCGCACAGCGTGGCCGGCATGGCCACCGCCATCAGGCGCTCATGGCCGCGCCAGGCGCCGCCCAGCGCGAGCAGGCTGGCCGCGAGCAGCAGCGGCAGCGTGAGTGCCAGGGCGAACTGGCCGATCTCGGCGGTCATGGGCGCACGCTCCGCCGGGAGGGGATTGCGGTCATGGGCGCACGCTCTTCTGGGATTTGTCGAGGAACTGCTGGGGCGCGCCCACCGGATGGCCGGCGCGCTTGAGGGCTTCGGCGGCTTCGGGGGGCATGTAGTTCTCGTCGTGCTTGGCCAGCACCTCGCTGGCCTTGAACGAGCCGTCGGCCTGCACCTGGCCTTGCGCGACCACGCCACGCCCTTCCTTGAAGAGGTCGGGCAGGATGCCGCGATAGGCGACATCGATGGTGCGGGCATTGTCGGTCACCCGGAAGCGCACCATGGTGCCGTCGCCCTCGCGGCGCACGCTGCCGGCCTCGACCAGGCCGCCCACCCGGAAGGTGCGGCCCTGCGGCGCCTCGCCGCTGGCGATCTGGGTGGGCGTGAAGAAGAACACCAGGTTGCTGCTGAAGGCATTGAGCACCAGCGCGGCAGCGATGCCCAGCGCCGCCACGCCGGCGGCGATCCAGGCCATGCGGCGATGACGCGGCTTCATGGCGCGGCCTGGCCGGCCTCGCGGGCCTGGGCAAGGGCGTTGCGCCGGCGCTGGCGCAGTGCGACGAGCTCGAGCGCGAGGGCGAGCGCCGCCACCCCGTACGAGCCCCAGACGAACCAGCCATAGCCACCCATGTGCAGAAAATCGGTCATTGCAGTTCCTGGGAAGGTAGCCGTGTCAGTCGCGCTCGGTGGCCAGTCTTTGCACCCAGTCGGCGCCAGCCTCGCGTTCGAGGATGATGCTGCGCAGCCGGTGCATGGCCACCGCGATGGTGTAGCACCACGCGGCCAGGGCCATCAGCAGCATGGCCAGCAGCATGGTCTGGGCCATCTTGGGCGCGGCGGTGAGCGACACGCTCGCGCCCTGGTGCAGGGTGTTCCACCAGCGCACCGAGAAGTAGATGATCGGCACATTCACCACCCCCACCAGCGCGAGCAGCGCGCTGGCCCGATCGGCCCGGCGCGGGTCGTCGATGGCTGCGCGCAGCGCCATGTAGCCGAGGTACAGGAAGAGCAGGATCAGGGTGGAGGTGAGCCGGGCATCCCAGACCCAGTAGGCGCCCCAGGTGGGTCGGCCCCAGAGCGCGCCGGTCCAGAGCGCGATGAACGCGAACAGCGCGCCGGTGGGCGCGAGCGCCTGGGCCATCATGGCCGACAGGCGGGTGTTCCAGATGAGCGAGGCGGCGCACCAGCCGGCCATCACCAGGTAGGTGAACATGGCCATCCAGGCCGCCGGCACATGGATGAAGATGATCCGGTAGGCCTCGCCCTGCTGGTAATCGGTGGGCGCGACGCCGAAGCCCACCCACAGGCCGGCCGCAGCCAGCAGCGCCGCGGCCCAGCCGAAGATCGTGGCCAGCCGGCCGGCGAGGGGATGGAATGCCGCCGGAGAGGCGAAGCGGAACCAGGAGGAGGCGGCCATGACTATTCGTGGGCGATTCTAACCGCGAGCGCCGTGGCGAAGGGACCGAGAACGCAGCTGCCGATCAGGCCGGCGCCCAGCAGCGAGAGGTGCGCGCCCGCGCCCAGGCCGCCCGCCACCGCCTCGGCCGCGCCGGCGCCGAAGATCAGCACCGGCACCGCCAGCGGCAGCACCAGCAGGGCCAGCAGGGCGCCGCCAGCCCGGGTGCCCAGGGTGAGCGCGGCGCAGACCGCGCCCAGCCAGGACAGCGTGGGGGTGCCCAGGGCAAGACCGGCCACCAGCGCCGCTGCCGGCTCGAGCGCCAGACCGAACTGCAGCGCGGCCAGCGGTGCGAGCAGCACCAGCGGCAGGCCGGTGGTGAGCCAGTGCGCCAGCACCTTGCCGGCCACCAGCGCCGGCAGGCTGGCCGGGGCCAGCACCAGCTGCTCCAGGCTGCCATCGGCATGGTCGTTGGCGAACAGCCGCGGCAGCGAGAGCAGCGAGGCGAGCAGCGCCGCCACCCACGCAATGCCGGGCGCGATGCGGGCGAGCAGCGCCGGCTCGGGCCCCACGCCGAGCGGGAACAGGGTCATCACCAGCAGGAAGAACACCAGCACCAGGGCGAGCTCGGCCCGCGAGCGCAGCGCCAGACGCAGGTCGCGCCGGCAGACGAGCCCGAGGGCCTGCAGCGCCGGCAGCGGGGCCGCGGCGGGCATGGGGCCGGGCGCGGCGCTCATCGCGAGGCGCCCTCGAGCCGCAGGCCGATCCCGGCGTGTCGGGCCGGCACCGGCAGGTGGCTGGCCACCACCGCGCAGCCGCCCGCCGCGAGATGCTCGTCGAGCAGCGCGGCGAACAGCGTCTGCCCGTCGGCATCGAGCGCGGTGTTCGGTTCATCCAGGAGCCAGAGCGGGCGCGGGCCGAGCGCCAGCCGGGCGAGCGCCACGCGCCGGCGCTGGCCGGCCGACAGCCGCGCGAAGCTCAGCCGCCGCTGGCGCGCGATGCCGGCGCGGGTGAGCGCGGCGTCCACCCGCTGCCGCCGCTCGGCCGCACCGAGCGCGGCCAGATCCAGCTCGGCCTGCTGGGCGAGGTTCTCTTCGGCGCTGAGCAGGTCTTTCCAGCCGCTGGCATGACCCTGGTAGAGCACCTGCGCGTGCCAGAAGGGGTCGCCGGCGCGCATGGGCCGGCCCTGCCAGTGCAGCGTGCCGGCGGCCGGGCGCAGCAGCCCCGCGAGGATGCGCAGCAGGGTGGACTTGCCCGCGCCGTTCTCGCCGGTGAGCGCCAGCCACTGGCCGGGCGCTACGGCCAGGCTCAGACCCTTGAAGAGGGTGCGGTTGCCCAGGCTGCAGACCAGCCCCTCGGCCGAGAGCCCGTCTGCCCCGCTGCCGGGTGTCACGGCACGACCTGGTCGATGCGGATCACCAGGGACCGCTCGCCCGCGGTCACCGGCGCGCTGACCCCGAAGAGATCGCCGCTCTCGCGCAGCGCCTGGCCGCTGCGGCTCAGTCGGGCCTCGATCACCACCGGGCCGGTCGCCCAGGCGCGAGGCGTGCCGCCCATGGCATCGGCCTGGGTGAGCTCGAAGGCGAGCGGGAAGGCGCCGGGGGTGAGGCGGCGCGCCGCCAGCGGCATGCGCGGGCCCTCGGGGGTGCGCGCCGAGATGAAGAGCGTGGCGCCGGCAGGCAGCCGGGCGGCCAGCGCGGGGGCGATCTCGACGCGGCCGGCGACGACGGCTGCGGTCGTGCTGGCCGTGGGTGCGCTGCCGCCAGTCGGGGGCGCGGGTGCGGGCGTGGTTGGCGATGCCTTGCCCGCTGCGCCGGCGCCCGTCGCCGGCTGGCCAAGCTCCTCGCGCAGCCGTTCGATCACCGGCGCGATGGCGGCCACCTGGGAGGATTCGGGCGGCAGCGAGTCGCGCAGCCGGGTGAGCAGCGCCAGCGCATCGGCCGTGCGGCCGGCCCGATAGCGGGCCGCACCCATCATGGCCAACGCCTTGGTGTCGTTGGGGTCGGTGGCCAGCGCCCGCTCGAGCAGCGCCAGCGGCTCGGGTCCGAACTCGCCGCCGGCGATCGCCACCAGCACATCGGCATGGTCGGCCAGGAGGCGGGCACTGGGCGGCTTGAGCAGGCGGTTGGCCTGCGCGAAGGCGGTGGCCGCTGCCGGCAGATCGCCCTGGATGCGGCGGGCCTCAGCGAGCATGGCCCAGGCCTCGGCATCGTCGGGCTTGTCGCGGGTGCGGGCTTCCAGGCTGGGGATGGCCTGCGCGATGCGCGCCGGGCTGGGCTCGCCGCGCAGTTCGTGCTCGTCCATGGCCACGGCGCCGGGCGCGCCGGTGCGGTCGTAGATGACCGCGGCCAGCAGCGGCACGAAGAGCGCCGCGCCCACCACGAGGGCCACCGGCACCCGGCTGCTGGTGGTGCTGGCGGCCGGTGCCGAGAACTGCTGTTCGGCCTCGGCGGCAAGTTCGTCGAGCGCCCGGGCAGCCTCGGCGTCGGTCAGCCGGCCAGCGGCCTGGTCGGCCTCGATCTCGCGCCGGCGGTCGCGGTAGATCGCGAGGCGGCGCGCGGCATCGTCATCGGTGGGGGATCTGGCCGGCGCGGCGCGCAGCAGCGGCCACACCAGGGAGGCGGTGGCCAGGCACGCCAGCACGGCGAGCACCGTCCAGAAAGCGGTCATGCGGGATAGGCCGAGGCTGGGTGGGAAAGACGGTCAGCGGCAAGCTGCGGGGCGGGTCGGCCGGATTGTCGCACAGGGGCCTGGGGTGGCCGAGGGCGCGGCTTGCTGCGCGAAGTGGTCATCTCCAGCGGCAAGACCGATCATGTCGCTCTCCCGCCTGCAGCAGGGGCTTCATGCTGTGCAGATTCCTGCTGTGCGGCATCAGCGGGGGGCGGGGTTCGGGCAGCGCAGGCTGGCGGATGCCGCTTCCCCGAGCGGCGCTCATCTGGAACCCAGCGACATGATGAAGACGATGATCCCACCGGCGTTTGGTTGCGCAGTGATGTTTTTCGTGGCGGGCATTGCCTGGGGGCAGCCACAACCCCCTGCCGGCGGCGTGCGCGATTGCGCGGAGTGCCCCGGGATGATGACGATACCGGCGGGCAGCTTCCTGATGGGCAGCCCGGAGGGAGAGGCCGGGCGCGACAGGGGAGAGGGGCCGCAACGCCGGGTGGCGGTGTCGGTGTTTGCGATGAGCAAGACCGAGATCACGCGCGGGCAGTTCGGGCGTTTCGTGGCGGCGAGCGGCCATGTGACCGATGCCGAGCGTAATGTGGGAGGGCATCAGGGCTGCTACGCATGGGTGGACCGCAAGTGGGGATGGCGAGCCGGGCGCAGCTGGCGCGATCCGGGTTTCGAGCAGAGTGACGATCATCCCGCGGTGTGCCTGAGCTGGAACGACGCGCAGGCCTATGTCCGCTGGCTGAGCGGACAGACCGGGCAGCGCTATGGGTTGCCGAGCGAGGCCCAGTGGGAGTACGCCGCGCGGGCCGGCACCGCCGGCTCAAGGCCATGGGGGGACAACCCTGACGAGGCCTGCCGGCATGCGAATGTGGCTGACCAGACCCGTGGTCCCGGCGGCCATGGGTGGGCGGCCGAGCATGGGTGCAGCGACGGCCACTTCTTCACGGCACCGGTCGGACGGTACCAGGCCAACGGATTCGGTCTGCACGACATGATCGGCAATGCGTGGGAATGGACCGAGGACTGTCATGCAGACGGTCATGCCGGCGCGCCCGATGACGGGTCGGCGCGCACGACAGGGGCGTGCGAACGCCGCGTGGTGCGCGGCGGCTCCTGGATCGACGACCCCGGGAGCACCCGCTCGGCGTTTCGCTACCGGTTCAACCCTTCCGCCCGGTGCGTCTTTGGCGGTTTCCGTGTCGTGCGGGCGGCCGGACCCGATTGACGCATGGGGCCGTGGGCCGACCCAAGGGCTGGCGGCGCGCGGCGGGCAGGATGGATTGCCCGGATACTTGCGGGGCTTCTACACTTCCGCCGCATGAGCCAGCCCTTGATCCTGGTCGTCGATGACGACGCCACGCTATCCGAGATGCTGTGTCAACTCCTGGCCCGCGAGGGTTGGGCGGTTCATGCGGTACTGGCTGGCAGAGACGGGGACAGGGCCCTGGCGCAGCTGCGGCCCGACGTGGTGTTGCTGGACCTGATGCTGCCCGACGCGAACGGCCTGGACCTCTGCCGCGCCTGGCGAGCGGCCCATCCTCACCTGGGTATCCTGATGCTCACCGCCCGCGGCAAGCCACTGGACAAGGTGCTCGGTCTCGAGATCGGCGCCGACGATTACCTCGCGAAGCCCTTCGACAGACGTGAGTTGGTTGCACGCATACGGGCCTTGATTCGACGGCAGGCTCCCGAACGCACGGCACCCGCGATGTTGCGGTTTGACGGAATGACGATCGACCTGCTGCAGCGCGAAGTCCGCATCGGCAGCGAGTGCGTTGCGCTGACCAGCGTCGAATTCAAGCTGCTGCTCGAACTGGCGCGAACACCTGGAAAGCCGCGAACCCGCGAGCAACTCAGCGCCCAGGTGCAGGCGGGAGCGTACCGGCCGCTCGACCGGACAGTGGATGCGCAGGTCTACAGGTTGCGGCGCAAGCTCATGAAGCACGGTCCTGGCCGCGGCTGGATCGACACCATCCGGGGTGAGGGCTACGTCTTTGTCCCGCGCTCGGCCTGATCGCGCGGTGACCGCAAAGGGCGGCACGGCAAAGCCCGGCAGGCGCCGCATGGACAGCCTTTTCGCCCGGCTGTTGATCGCTCAGGCAGTTGTCGTCGCCTGTGCGACGGCGCTGTTCGGCTTGCTGGTCTTCCTCGATCGATCGGTCGTTCTGGCCGAGCCTTATGCCGAGATCCTGGCGCCAGAGCTGGCCGGCGCCGCCGGCGGCACGGCCCTGCCCGGTGCGCCCAGGACCATCGAACGCCGCACCGATCCCGACGTGCCCTCGGCGGTGCGCGTCACGGGGCTGCCCGGCGTGCAGGCCCTGATGCACGAACTCGGCCGAAGAGGGGTGAACGTCGACGAAGTGGCCTTGGAAACGAAGGCTCCCGCGCCCACGTTCTGGCTGCGCATGCGATCGGAACCAGCCGCATCGCCCGCGGTGTGGGTGGGGGTGACGGGCCAGCCCGTCCTTCCCGCCTGGTCGAACCGATTGACCTTCGGCGCTGCGGCCGTGCTGCTGCTGGTGGGCGTATCCAGCTGGTTCTTTGCGCGCCGCGTGTCACTGCCACTGGAGCGTTTGCGCACAACGATCGAGTCTCAGGAGCCCGGCAAGGACGCCCATGCCGCGACGCGTCTGAACCGACCGGCCGAAGGTGTGACGGAAGTGGTGGCGATTGCCACCGCGTACGCCGAATTGCAGCGGCGGATCCAGCGTTACGAACGGGAGCGGCGGGTCTTGCTGGGTGGAGTCTCCCATGACCTTCGCGGCCCCCTGGCGCGCATCCGGCTTGCCGCTGAATTGCTGCCCGATTCCCGGGACAACCGCCCTCGCGTGCAGACCATCGTGAGCGAAGTCGAGCAGGCTGACCGGCTGGTGGGCAGTTTTCTTGACTTCGTGCTTGCCGAAGAACTCGCCCTGGATGAGACCGTCGATCTGGCGGCCCTGGCACGCGCCGCCGCCGCCGCCTTCGACCATGTCGAGCAGCCACCCGTCGTCATGGCGCCGGTCCGGCTCGAGCATGCGCCGGCCAATGCGCTCCTGGTCGAGCGCGTCATCACCAACCTGATCGACAACGCCTTCAAGCACGGTCGCCCGCCTGTGCGCGTCATGGTGGCCAGCACCCTTGACGGAGCATGCATCAGCGTCGAAGACCGGGGCGAGGGCATGACGCCGGACAAGGCCATGCGCATGCAGGAAGCCTTCGCGCGCGGCGAAGGCAGCCGCGGTGTGCCCGGCACCGGCCTGGGGCTGGCCATCGTCCGGCAGGTGGCCCAAAGGCTCGGCGGCGAGTTGAACTTCGAGCGCCTCGAAGAAGGCGGCCAGCGCGTGAGCCTGAGGCTGCCGCCGAAGCCCTGAGCGCCGCCAGGCGGCGGCCCGATGCGCGTGCAGAAACCACCGTCGGGCAGATGACAGTCTTGTCACAAGAAGTCATGTAGCCGTACCCACACACCAGAAGTGCCCGCTTACCATGGTCGTGGCGGGCCGCTGCCATGCGGTCGGGCCTGACTCCCGGGCATCCCCAGTCCAGCTGCAGGTCCGCTGGTCTCGGGCGGCCAACCTTTCCAAGGAAGCAGCATGAGACCCGAACCTCTCCTTCGCATCGGCCTCGCTGCACTCGCATGCACGACCCTGCTGTTGGGTCTGAGCGCGCAGCCAGCGGGTGCGCAAACCGCGGGCTCGGGCTTTCTCAGCGACTACGCCCGACTGGGCAAGGCCGGTCCTGTCAGAGACCGCTATCTGAGCTACACCGATCCCGAGCTGACCGGCCGACCGATCCGGACGCTGTGCATCCTGCCGGTCAGGCGCTTCCCGGCCGACGCGCGGTTCGACGGTGTCGACGATGCGCTGGCCGACGATCTGCTGGCCCGCGCAGACGCCCAGTTGCGGGCCCGACTGGGTGGCCGCTTCAAGCTGACGGCTGCGCCTGAAGATGCCGACGCCACCCTGCAGGTGGCCCTGACCGCCGTCATCGCGCAGCCCGAAGGCAAGACAGCGCTCGACCTGGTTCCGCTGCGCCTGGTCACCGGACCGATCAAGGACAAGGCGCTGGGCAAGGCGCTGGAGGCGGCTGCGACGCTCGAACTTCGTCTGACCGTCGCCGGTGCCGCCCGACCCTGGCGGGAGTCTCTCTACCAGATCAGCGGCAAGTCCATCGGGCGCGCAGACGACCCCAGGACACGCATCAGCGTCGACGCGCTCGTGCCTGCCATCGACCGTTGGGCTGCTTCGCTGGGCGAGCAGATCGCAGCCCAGCCCTGAATACCCGTGCTCTCCCGATCCCTCAACCAGCCCCCCTGGAGTTGCTGATGAAGTCCACTCGAATTCCCCGCGTCATGGCCGCACTGGCGGTTGCGATCGTCGGGACAACCTGTGTCCATGCGCAGGCACAGAAGCCCGACGCTGACGATGTTGCGAAGGTCTTCGCGGCGGCCGACAAGGACGGCAACGGGCGCCTGACACTGGACGAGGCCAAGGCCGGCATGCCGCGCGTGGCCAAGAATTTCGACAGGATCGACAAGGACAAGAAGGGCTATCTGACGCTCGATCAGATCAAGTCGATGATGACGACACGCTGAGCGCGGGGCATGACCGCCGCCTTCCTGGCGCAGTGGCGTCAGCCACGTGCCCCATCCGAACGCAGAGCCGTCTGGCTGCTCGCCGGCATCCTCTTCGCCACCGCAGGCTGCAGCAGCCTGCCCGATGCGAAGCAGGCCGGCATTCGCTATGACACGACGCCATCTGCGTGGCCTGCAGACGTGGCCTGCATCAACCAGCAGCGCGGCGCCATCGTTGCCAAGGAGGTGCTGATGGGACGGACGAGGACGGTGGTGATCGCCGGCGGCCCGGCCCCGATATCCGACCAAGCCTGGGCCGCGTACAGACCTGGCGGGTACAACCAGAAGAACACCGACCGGCACACGATGTTCACGCGATCCTGCTTTGCTCGCTCGCCCACCGCGCCGCCGGACTGTGCGGGCGAAAGCTGCCGGCGGGTCATTGCAAGCGACGGCCACACCTGGATCGAGCTGTCGCGCGTCGAAGCCGTCGACTGCTCGCCGCCTGAGGGCGGATGCGATCCAGGGCATATCCGTCCGGGCCAATTGGGCATCATCGTCACCAGCAAATGCCACGAGCTGGTCTTCGAGGGGCGCGCTTTTCTGCTTCAGGGCCCCCGTGGGGAAGAGGCCGTCATGCACGCGACGGCCGACGGCAAGCCCACGACCGACGTGGCACTGCCTTCCGGCTGGTCATTGCGCGAAACCGTTCTCATCGAACCGCTGGTGATCCGTCCCTTCGGTGGCGCAGACGCGTGCTTCTACAACATCCTGCGCGATGCGAAGGCGCAGTCCTATCATCAGATCCGTTACCCAGGGCCGAGCTACCCGTGAATCGCCCCGGCCATTGACCAGGCACCCGCGCCTGGCAGACGCAGCCGCAGGCGAGCCTACCCCGCCACCAGCGCCCCGCGCTGCAGCCGCGCCCCCAGCGTATCCAGAAACTCCAGGCAGGCCTGCAGCTGGCTGCCCTCGACATACTCGTCGGGCTGATGGGCCACGCGGATTTCGCCGGGGCCGCACACCACGGTGGGCACGCCCGCCTCCTGCAGCATGCCGGCCTCGGTGCCGAAGCTCACGCGGCCCGGGGCGTCGCAGCCGCACAGCGGCATCAGCGCGTCGGCCAGCGAGCGGTTGCCGCGCTCGTCCAGCCCGGGCGCATCGAGGATCTCCTCGATGCTGATACCGCACGAGGGATCGATGCGGCGCATGCGCGGCACCAGCTCGGTGTCGCAGTGCTGGCGGATGCGGGCGAGTACGGCCGGTGCCGACACGCCGGGCAGGGCGCGGATCTCGAACAGGAACTCGCAGTCTTTCGCGGTGATGTTGTGCGCGGTGCCGCCCTGGATCAGGCCGGCGTGCACGCTGGTGTGCGGGAACTCGAAGCCGTCATGGCGCTCGGCGCGGGTGAGCTCTTCCTGCAGCCGGTTCAGGAAGACGATGACCTCGGCGGCCATCTCCACGGCGGACACGCCCTGATGACGCAGCGAGGAGTGCACCGAGAAGCCGCGCACCCGGCAGCGGTAGATGGCGGTGCCCTTGTTGGCCACCACCACCCGCATGCGGGTGGGCTCGCCGATGATGCAGGCCGCCGGGCGCACCGGTGCCTCGCCGATCTGCCGGGCGAGCAGGCGCATGCCGTGCATGTTGCTCTCCTCGTTGTACGAGAGCGCGAGGTGCACCGGCGTGCGCAGGCCGGCGGCCTTGAAGCGCGGAATGGCATCCACGCAGCAGGCGATGAAGCCCTTCATGTCGGCGCTGCCGCGGCCGAGCCACCGGTCATCGCGGGCGGTGAGGGTGAAGGGATCGCAGGACCAGTCCTGGCCGGCCACCGGCACCACATCGGAATGCCCCGAGAGCATCACGCCGGGCTCGTCGGCCGGGCCGATGGTGGCGAAGAGGTTGGCCTTGCCGGGTTCGTCGCCGGCCTGGATGGTGGCCCGGATGCCGTGGTCGTCGAGGCGGTTGGCCACCCAGTCGATCAGGGCCTGGTTGCTGCGGCTGCTGACGGTGTCGAAGGCGACCAGGGTGCGCAGGGTGTCCAGGGTGCTGTCCAGCGGCATGGCGTCGGCTCGGTTCGGATGGGGGTGAGCCGAGTGTAGCCGAGCGGCTCAGTCCCCTCGTGGCGCAGGGTTGCCCGCAGCGCCGGGCAGACCCTCGGGGAACAGCACCTCGGTGAAGCCGAAGCGGCTGAAGTCGCGCACCCGCATCGGAAAGAGCAGCCCGTCGAGGTGGTCGCACTCATGCTGCACCACCCGCGCATGGAAGTCCGACACCGTGCGGTCGATGCGCGCGCCGTGCGGGTCGTGGCCGTGATAGCGCAGATGCCGGAATCGCGGCACCACCGCGCGCAGGCCGGGCACGCTCAGGCAGCCCTCCCAGCCCTCCTGCTCCTCGGTGCCGATCGGCTCGAGCACCGGATTGACCAGCACCGTCACCGGCACCGGCGGGGCATCGGGGTAGCGCGCGATCGGCTGGCCGGTGCCGAACACCACCACCCGCAGGTTCACGCCGATCTGCGGCGCGGCCAGACCGGCGCCGCCGGCGGCGCGCATGGTGTCGAAGAGGTCGGCCACCAGGGCATGCAGCTGCGGCGTGTCGAAGGCCTGCACCGGCTCGGCGCGGCGCAGCAGGCGGGCATCGCCCATGCGCAGGATCTCGTGGACGGCCATCGGGGGTCTCCGGGGTGCAGTGGGGGGCGTGATCGGAAGGGAGCGTGATCGGAAGGGTGTCGGCGCGGGGTGGCTCAGGCCGCGATGCCGGCCACGAGGGTCCAGCGGACGCCGGGCTCGCCGCCCGCGTCGATGCGCGCCAGCGTGGCGCTCGGCAGCGCCTCGTGCGCGGCCAGCGCGCCGTGCCAGAGCTCGCACCAGGCCTGCCAGAGCAGTTCGCGCTCGGCCGGATCGGCAATGTCGCGCAGCACGCGCAGGCCGCGCTGTTCCAGCACCGCGGCGCTGTCGGTGGCGCCGGGCAGCACCGTGCAGTCATCGCCCATGCCGCGCAGCATGCGGGCGAGGTAGTCGGCCGCGCAGTCGGCGCCGCCGTCGCGCGCGCCCACCAGCGCGGCGGTCTCGCGCCAGTACTGCATGCCGATCAGCCTGGCCGAGCGGCCGGCGAGTTCGGCCGTGGCCTGCGGGCCGATCAGCCCGGTGAGCTCGGCGATGCCGTTGCGCAGGTACTCCAGCGCGTAGTTGCGGGCGGCCTTGCGCAGGCGCTGCGCGCTCCACTGCGCTTCGGGGGGCTGCGGCTGGCGGGCCGGATCCCAGCGCGGCGGGCGCTCGCCGGGGGCAAAGCGCAGCCGCTCGCCGGGGCTGAGATCATGGTCGTGCTCGAGGAAGTAGCCGCACAGGCCGAACTCGCCGGTCATGTCCTCGCTCACGCACACGAAGCCCAGCCGCGGGTTGCGCAGCGACACGCCGTTGTGGGCGTACCAGCCTTCCAGGAAGCCGCGGCTCGCCTCCACCGGCACGCCGCACAGCGTGGGGCCGTCGAACATCCAGCGCGGATAGCGGAATCGCACCCAGGCCTTGCGCGGGGACTCCTCCATGTACTGCACCGCGACCCCGCCGATGCCGTTGGAGAGCACGTGATACCGGGCGCAGGCCACGGCGTGGGGCAGGCCGGTGAGGCCGAGCTTGTCGAAGCTGGAGAGGAACTTCGCCTCGTGCTGGCGCCGGAACAGCCGGAACATCCACTGGCCGACGAGTTCGGGCCCGCGGCGGCTGGCCACCATCAGCTGCAGGCCGAGGAACCAGGCATGCAGCAGCCGGGCCTGCGCCTGCAGGGCGGCGTCGTCGGCGGCGTCGGTGGGGCGATCCGAAGGCGCCGGATCGGTGAACCGGGGATCAGCGGGCCGGTTATCGGAGGGCAGGGGAGAAGCGGGCGGAGGATCGGGCGGAGGATCGGGCGGAGGATCGGGCGGAGAAGTGGGCGGCGAGGCGGTCATGGGCGTCCTGCGGGGGGCGGCTGACCCCGCAGTCTGCCTGAGCGGGCCGGGTCAGCGCGCGGGCGGCGGTTCGCTCCCCGGCGCGCCGAACAGCCGGTCGATGGCCCGCGCGATGCCGGGCGCGGTGCCGCAGCGGCACAGATTGCCCGCCGCCAGCGCGCTGGCCTCGGCCGGGCCGCAGCCGGGCCGGTGCTGATGCAGCCAGGTCAGGGCCATCACCTGACCGGCGCTGCAGTAGCCGCACTGCACCGCGCCGCAGGCGGCCAGCGCCTCGCGCACCGGCGCGCTGGCGCTGTCGGCCGCCACCGACTCGATAGTGCGCACCCGCCGGCCGGCGAGCTGCCAGGCCATCACCAGGCAGGCATTCACCGGCTGGTCATCGAGCCAGACCAGACAGGCGCCGCAGCGGCCGATCTCGCAGCCGGGCTTGGCGCCGGTCAGGCCGTGGTCGTCGCGCAGGATGTCGAGCAGGCGGCGGGCGGCCGGCCCGCGCGCGCTCACCGGCGCGCCATTGAGCAGGAAGCTCACCTCGGTCATGCCCCGTCCTCCAGCAGCGACAGCACCTCGGCTTGGTCGGCCGGCCAGCGCGCGGGCGCGCGGCCGATCGCCGCGGTGATCGCCGCGGCGCAGACCGCGGCGCCGATGTTCACGCCGATCTCGCCGGCGCCGCGTGGGCCCACCCGGTCGTCGGCCGGCACGGTCTCGATCGGGTGCACCTCCAGGTGGGGCGCATCAAGCAGCGTGGGCATCAGGTAGTCGTCGAGGTTGCGCGCCGGGTAGCGGCCCTGCGCGGCGGGCAGGTCTTCGGTCGTGACCATGCCCTGGCCCATCAGCGCGCCGCCCTCCATCTGCCCGAGATAGCCGGCCGGCGAGATCACCGGGCCGAGCGCCGGAAAGAGCGCCATGCGGGTCACCCGCAACTGCCCGCTCCAGGTGTCGACGCAGACCTCGGCGAGCGCGGCGCAGGCGCCGAACACCAGGTGTGCCGAGGCGATGTCGCTCGGCGTCTCCTCGCCGGGCAGGTCGATGAGCTGCACCGGCGGCGCGCCGGGCTCGCCGGCTGCGTGCCACGCGGCCACCTGCCGCAGGAAGGCCGGCGCGTGCTCGCGCAGGGCGCGGTGGATCAGGGTGCTGGCGCGAGAGGCGGCCACCGCGCCGGTGTCGGGCGCGAGCGCCGAGTCGCCGAGCACCGGGCGCACCGCCTCGGGCGCGCAGCCGAAGGCCTCGGCGGCCATCTCGCGCACCGCATCCCCCAGGCTCTGCCCCATCTCGGTGAAGCTCACCCGCACCTCGAAGCGGCCGTCGGGCGCCAGCGCGAAGGCCAACCGTCCGCCGTTGGGGCCGCCCTTGCCGTAGCCGTCGCTGCGATGGACCAGGGCCAGGCCCACGCCGCGGCGATAGCGCCGGTCGGTCTGCTGGCGCGGACCCTGCCAGAGCGGATGGGCGGCCGCGGCGGCGAGCGCAAGCCGCGCGCCATCGAAGGGCACGATCTGCTGGCCGAGCGGGCCGGGGTCGAGCGGGCCGGTGAGGTTGCGTTCACGCAGGCTCAGGGGATCGAGCCCGGCCGCGGCGGCGAGGCGGTCGAGCTGCTGCTCGAGCGCGATCTGCACCTGCACCGCGCCGAAGCCGCGCATCGCGCCGGCGATGCCGTTGTTGGTGTAGGCGAGTTGCGCGTCGAGCGACACCGCCTGCCAGCGGTACGGACCCACGGCATGCTCGCGCGCGGCGTCGAGCACCTCGGGCCCGTGGGTGGCATAGGCGCCGGTGTCGGCCAGCACATCGACCTCGTGCAGGGTGAGCCGGCCCTCGGCGTCGCAGCCGCTGCGCATGCGGATGCGCATGGGGTGACGCTTCACGCCAAGATCGACCGACTCGGGGCGGCTGAGCTGCAGGCGCACCGCGCGCTGGCTGCGCCATGCGAGCAGCGCCGCAATCGGCTGCACGGTGAGCTCGTCCTTGCCGCCGAAGGAGCCGCCCACCGGCGTGGCGGTCACCCGCACCCGGGCGGGGTCCAGACCGAGCAGGCGGGCGATCTCCTGGCGGTCGCGCTCGGGGTTCTGGCCGCCGAACCGCACATGCAGCCCGCCCGCGCCATCGGGTTCGACGACACCGCCTTCGGTCTCGAGAAAGCCGGGCATCTGCCGTGGGGTATGGCACTCCGACGCCACCCAGTGGACGGTGGCGGCGCGCGCGGCTTCGGCATGGCCGCGCTGCAGGCTGCAGGCATGCAGGCGATTGCCGCCGGGGTGGATCGCGACCGCGTCTGGCGCGAGCGCCGCCTCGGGATCGTCGACGATCGGCAGGGTCTCGTAGCGGACCCGCACCGCCGCGGCCGCCGCGCGGGCCTGGGCGAGGGTGTCGGCGGCCACCGCGGCCACCGGGTCGCCCACGCAGCGCACGCGGTCGTGGCACAGCGCCGTGCGGTCGACCACCCGCAGGCCGTAGCGCGGGTCGGCCGCGAAGTCGGCCGCGGTGACCACCGCGCGTACCCCGGGCATGGCCGCGGCCTCGCCGATGTCGATCGACAGGATCCGGGCGTGCGGGTGGGGGCTGCCCACCAGCGCGCCGTGCAGCAGGCCTGCGGGCAGGTGGTCGGTGTGATAGCCGGGGTTGCCGCTCAGGCGCTCGGCGCTGTCGGCGCGGGGGCGCAGGCGGGCGAGCAGCGCGGCGGCCGCGCCGCTGGGCGCAGGGGCGTCGACGCTGATCGCTGCCGACCGCGCGCTCGCGCTGGTCGGCAATAGCGCCGGCGGCGGGCCGTTCGCGTGGGCGAGATGGCCGAGCAGCAGCCGCGCGGCGAGGCCGGCGCGGACGGCATCGGCATCGAGATCGGCCAGGCAGGCCTCGCGCAGGCGGCCGGCATCGGGCAGGGCAGCCGGATCTTCGCCCAGCAGCGCTTCCACCCGCCGCAGGCGGCGCACCGGCAGGCCGGCGCCGCCGGCCGCCAGACGCCAGCCCGGCGCGAGGGCCGCGTCAGCCGCGTCGGCTGCGTCGTCGGGGGGCAAGCCCCTGGCCATGGCCAGGCTCAATCGGGTGGGGCTGAAGGCGAGCCGCCCGCCGAGCTTTTCGAAGCGCCAGTCGGCCGCGGCCGCTGCGCGCACCCGCAGCGCCACCAGCAGGGGAAGCCGAGGCAGCGCAAGCACCTCGCTCAGGGACGGCCCCTGATCCCGGGCGTCGAGTACCTGCGCGTCGAGCGCGAGCAGGGCGCCGATGGCATCGCCGAAGCGCCAGCCGAGGTTGCCGCCGAGCGTGCCCAGACGACGCAGGGCGAGCGAGCCAATCCGGTCGCAGGCCGCGGCAAGCAGCGGCGCATGCGCGCGCACCAGCGCGTGGCTGCGCACTGCCTCGAGGCTGTCGGCCGCGCCCAGGCGCAGCCAGGAGCTGTCCCGCGAGATGCCGGTGCTGCCGGCGCAGGCGGCCACCGGGATGAGGGTCTGCGGCGCGGGCGCGGCACCGGCCGTCCAGGCGAGTTGCAGCGCGGTGGCGCCGCCCGCGAAGACCGCGCTGCCACCGGCCGCATCCCAGGCACGCTGGGCATCGGCCGGACGGCGGTGCGGGCTCAGCGCGAAGTCAGGCGGGGTTGGCGCAAGCAGGCTCATTGGCGCGGGCGCTCGCGCCAGAAGGCGCGCTGCAGGGCCAG
>CAIZPE010000280.1 GCA_903934795.1 uncultured bacterium
CGGTGCCGGCGGCGCTCGGGCTGTGCACCGACCGCGCGGTCACCGGCGCGAACTTCTATGTGATGGGCATGGTCGACGGCCACCCGCTCTACAGCGCCGCCGACACCCTGCGCTGGGTGCCCGCCGACCGGCGCATGGTGTTCGCCCACTCCTTCATCGATGTGCTGGCCGACCTGCATGCGGTGGATCCCGATGCGGTCGGGCTGGGCGAACTGGGCAAGCGCGACAGCTATGTGGGTCGCCAGCTCAATGCCTGGTACCGCT
This sequence comes from uncultured bacterium, assembly GCA_903934795.1. Taxonomy (GTDB): domain Bacteria; phylum Pseudomonadota; class Gammaproteobacteria; order Burkholderiales; family Burkholderiaceae_E; genus Quisquiliibacterium. The sequence goes on from CAIZPE010000280.1 coordinate 265, forward strand.
CCTGGACCGCCTCGGCCGCGGCCGCGAAGTACGACGACCCGCGCGCGCACTCGCTGCAGAAATTCTTCCTCGAGAACCTGCCCGCGCAGGAACCCGCGCGCGTGGTGCACGGCGACTACGGCACCCACAATGTGCTGGTCGGTCCGCAGGCCACGGTGGCCGCGGTGGTCGACTGGGAGATCTCCACGCTGGGCGATCCGCTCGCCGACCTCGCCTATGCCCTGAACTGGTGGCCCGACCCGCGCGACGCGATCCCGCAGGCCTCCGACGCCTCCACCTCGGTGCCGGGCTTTCCTGACCGCGCCTATCTCGCGCAGCGCTATGCCGAGCGAAGCGGCCGCGACCTCTCGCGCATCGACTACTACCTGGGCTTCAACCGCTGGAAGACCGCGATGATCGTGCACGGCGTCTATGCCCGCTACCTCGAGGGCAAGAAGAGCAGCGCCGGCATCGATCTCGAACACATGCGCGGGCGCATCGGCACGGCGCTCACGCTCGCCGAGCAGGCGGTGGAGCGGGTGAGACAGGCCGCCTGAGCGGCCGGCCTGCGAGGACGGCGGCACCGAAGAAACCGGTGCCGGCACCCCACCGGCGCGGCATGACCGCGCCCCGATGGCACGCGATTCAGGAGGTGCCGACGATCCCGCCGTCGCAGGCGATCACCTGCCCGACGATGAACTCGCTGGCCCGCGAACTCAGGAAGATCGCCAGGCCGGCGATGTCCTGCGGCGTGCCCACCCGACCGCTCGGGTTGCGCGCGCCGACGCTCTCCCAGTCGACACCCTCGGTGGCACCGCCGAAGCCCACCCCGGTGCTGAGCATCCAGGTGGGAAAGGGGCCCGGCGCGATGGCATTGCACAGGATGCGCTCGCGGGTGAGGTGGGCGGCCAGGAACCGGGTGAGGTGGTGCACCGCCGCCTTGGACGCGCCATAGGAGAAGGTGTCGAAGATCGCGCTCTTCAGGCCATCGATGGAGCCGATGTTGATCACCCGCGCCGGGCTGGGCCCGGCACCCGCGGCGCGCAGCAGCGGCAGCAGCTTCTGGGTGAGGAAGAACACGCCCTTCACATTGGTGTCCATCACCTTGTCCCAGCCGATCTCGGGGAACTCGTCGATGGGCGCGCCCCAGGCCGCCCCGGCGTTGTTCACCAGGATATCCAGCCGCGGCTCGAGGGCCGACAGACGCTGCGCCAGCGAGCCCACGCCCTCGATGCGGGAGAGGTCGGCCGCCAGCGGGATGCACTGCCCGCCATAGGCCTGCTCGAGACGGCGCGCGGTGGCCTCGCAGGCATCGGCCTTGCGCGAGGAGATGTAGACCTTGGCGCCGGCCGCCATGAACCCGGCGGCGATCATCTCGCCGATGCCGCGCGAGCCGCCGGTGACCAGGGCGACCTTGCCCTTGATGGAAAAGAGATCGTCGAATGACGGATTCATGCGGGTTGCTCCGTGACGGTGAAGAAACGGGGCCGGCCGGCTCGCGCCGGACGGCCCCGTGGGCGGGTCAGATGACGGCCGGGCCGGTTCAGTTGCGCCAGACCATCGAGGAGGTCATCTCCTCGTCGTCGCTCTCGAGGCGGCGGACCTCGTTGCGGCCGACCACCAGGTGGTGGACCTCATCGGGACCGTCGGCCAGACGCAGCGTGCGCTGACCGGTGTACATGCCGGCGAGCGGGGTCCACTGCGAGATGCCGGTGGCGCCGTGCATCTGGATGGCCTGGTCGATGATCTTGCAGACCTTCTCGGGCACCATGGCCTTGACCATGTGCACCCAGATGCGGGCCTCGCGGTTGCCGAG
>CAIZPE010000281.1 GCA_903934795.1 uncultured bacterium
GCCTTCCGGCAGGGCCGCGCCGTGAGTCCAGGGAGCCTGGGGATTGAGTTCGGCGATGACCACCCGGGCCCGCATCGCCGCGGCCGCCGCGTAATCATTGCCCAGGCCCAGGCTGGGCGAGCCGCCGCCCTCGCCCGGGGCGAGCTGCAGCAGCACCACATCGGCGCGCCATCGCCCGCTCTGGAAGGCGTCGTCGAGCTCGCTGTAGTGCACGGGCAGCACCTCGAGGCAGCCCGCCTGGGCGAGCGGCACCGTGGCGCCCATCGCACCGTAGGACTCGAAGCGCAGGTGATCGGCGTGCGCCGGCGCGAAGGTGTCCGAGAAGGTGGCGCCCAGGAACACCGACACGCCGCCCAGGGCGGCGCGCTGCGCGACCAGCGCGCGGGTGAGAGTGAGCGGCTCGGCGCCGGCCTGCGCGCAGACCACCCGGTCGCCAGGCCGCAGCAAGGCGCCCAGGTCGAGCGTGCCCGGCTCGATCGGGTCAGGCAGCGCGACAGCCAAGCGCGCCTCAGTAGGACTTGGGCAGGCCGAGCACCCGCTCGGCGATGAAGCACATGACGAGCTGCGGGCTGACCGGCGCGATGCGCGGAATCATCACCTCGCGCAGATAGCGCTCAACATGGTATTCCCTGGCATAGCCGAAGCCGCCGTGGGTCATCACCGCCTGCTGACAGGCGTTGAAACCGGCCTCGCCGGCGAGGTACTTGGCCGCGTTGGCCGCAGCGCCGCAGGGCAGGTTGTTGTCGTACTGCCAGGCGGCCGAGAGGGTCATCAGCCAGGCGGCCTCGAGCTCCATCCAGTTGACCGCCAGCGGATGCTGGATGGCCTGGTTCTGGCCGATCGGGCGATTGAACACCACCCGTTCCTTGGCGTATTGCGTGGCGCGGCGCAAGGCGGCGTGGCCCAGGCCGATCGCCTCGGCGGCGATCATCACCCGCTCGGGGTTCATGCCGTGCAGGATGTACTCGAAGCCACGGCCTTCCTCCCCGATGCGGTCCTCGACCGGCACCTCGAAGTTCTCGATGAACAGCTCATTGGAGTCGATCGGCTTGCGGCCCATCTTGTCGATCTCGCGCGCGGTGATCCGGGTGCGGTCGAAGTCGGTGTAGAACAGGCTGAGGCCCTCGGTGGGACGCTTGACCTCCTCGAGCGGCGTGGTGCGGGCAAGCAGCAGCATCTTGTCGGCCACCTGTGCGGTGGAGATCCACACCTTGTGGCCGTTGACCACGTAGCGGTCGCCCTTGCGCACCGCGCGCGTCTTGAGCTGCGTGGTGTTCAGGCCGGTGTTCGGCTCGGTGACCGCGAAGCAGGCCTTCTGGCGGCCCTGCACCATCGGCGGCAGCATGCGCAGCTTCTGCTCGTGGGTGCCGAAGACCACCACCGGGTTCAGGCCGAAGATGTTGATGTGCACCGCCGAGGCACCCGACATGCCGGCGCCCGACTCGCTGATCGCGCGCGCCACCAGGCAGGCCTCGACCACGCCCAGGCCCGAACCGCCGTATTCCTCCGGCGTGCACACGCCCAGCCAGCCGGCCTCGGCCAGCGCGTGATAGAGCTCATGCGGAAAGCCGCCCTCCTGATCCTTGCGCGACCAGTAGTTGTCATCGAAACGCTCGCAGATGCGGGTGACCGACTCGCGGATGCTTTCCTGTTCCTGGGTGAGGGCGAAATCCATGGCAGCCTGATTCTCTTCGGAAGGGTGTGCAAGGGTGAGGCCAATGCGGGAAATCCCCGCATTGGCCTCGGCCGGGCCCCGAGAGTACCCTTGCCGCCGAATCCGCGCGAGGGCGCGGTCCCGATCGGAGCGTGCGATGTTCGAACCCACCCTGGCAGGCAGCCTGCCCAAACCCGCCTGGCTGGCCGAGACCCACAAGCTCTGGCCGCAGTGGCGCAGCCAGGGCGCCGAACTGGCCGCGGCCAAGGCCGACGCCACGCTGTTGTGGCTCAAGCTGCAGGAAGACGCCGGGCTGGCCACGGTGGGTGATGGCGAACAGTCGCGCCAGCACTTCGTGCACGGCTTTCTCGAGGCGGTGGAGGGCATCGACTTCGCCAACAAGGTGAAGATGGGCATCCGCAACAACCGCTACGACGCGATGGTGCCGCAGGTCACCGGCGCGCTGCGCCTGAAGGGCCGCGTGCACCAGGCCGAGGCCAGACTGGCGCGGGCCCACACCAGCCGTCGGCTGAAGTTCACCCTGCCCGGCCCGATGACCATCGTCGACACCGTGGCCGACCGCTTCTATGGCGACAAGGTGCGCATGGCCATGGCCTTCGCCGACCTGCTCAACCAGGAGGCCCGCGGCCTGCAGGACGACGGGGTCGACGTGATCCAGTTCGACGAACCCGCCTTCAATGTGTTCATGGACGAGGTCACCGACTGGGGCATCGAGGCGCTTCACCGGGCCACCGAGGGCCTGAGCTGCACCACCGCGGTCCACATCTGCTACGGCTACGGCATCCAGGCCAACATCGACTGGAAGGAGTCGCTCGGCCAGGAATGGCGCCAGTACGAGAAGATCTTTCCGGCGCTGGCCGCCAGCCGCATCAACCAGGTCTCGCTCGAGTGCGCGGGCTCGAAGGTGCCGATCGAACTGATGAGCCTGCTCAAGGGCAAGGATGTGCTGGTCGGTGTGATCGACGTGGCCAGTGACGCGGTCGAGACGCCCGAGCAGGTGGCCGAGACCATCGGCCGCGCCCTGCAGCATGTGCCGCGCGAGCGGCTGTTTCCGTGCACCAACTGCGGCATGGCCCCCATGGACCCCGAGGTGGCCCGGCGCAAGCTGGCCGCGCTCGGCGAAGGCGCCCGGCTGGCCCGCGAGCGCTACGGCGACTGAAGCCTGGCGCTCCGGCCGGCGCTCCGGCCGGGCGCGTCGGCCAGCGCGGCCTCGAACCAGCGCCCGAACCAGTCGACCGCCAGCCGTCCCACCTGGGCAAGCGCGCCCGGCTCGGGGAAGAGATGGGTGGCCCGGGGCACGATGGACAGCCGCTTCGGGCCGCGCAGCTCGGCCAGCGCCTCGCGGTTGATCGCCAGCACGATATCGTCATTGCCGCCCACCACCAGCAGCACCGGGGCACGCACTGCCCGCAGCGCGGCGCGATCGGCCAGATCGGGCCGGCCGCCGCGGGACACCACCGCAGTCACCGCCCCGGGCGCGTCGGCCGCCACCCGCAAGGCTGCGGCCGCGCCGGTGCTCGCGCCGAACAGGCCCAGCGGCAGGCCGGCAGTGCGCGGATCGGTGCTCAGCCAGCGGGTCGCCTCCGCCAGTCGCCGGGTGAGCAGATCGATGTCGAAGCGGGCCTCGTCGCGCTGATCCTCCTGCGCGCTGAGCAGATCCACCAGCAGCGTGCCCAGCCCGGCCTCGCGCAGCTGCGCGGCCACCGCCAGATTGCGCGGCGAATGCCGCGACGAACCGCTGCCATGGGCGAACAGCACCACGCCGGCGGGCTGCAGCGGCAAGGCGAGCTCCCCCTCCAGGAACCCGGCCGCGCCGGCGATGCGCACCAGGGCATTCTGCGCCACGCGGCGCGGGCCGTTCACGATGGCTCCCGCAGGCCGAGCAGCGCGGCCACCTCGGCATCGTCCACCTGCCGGAAATCGCGGTAGAAGGCGCCCACCGCGCCGAACAGCGCCGGGCGGTGCAGGCAGACCACCTCGTCGGCAAAGGCCGACACCGTCTCGAGGCTCTCGCGCGCGCCGACCGGCACCGCGCACACCAGCCGCGCCGGTGCCTGCGCCCGCACCGCATGCAGGGCCGCGATCATGGTCGCGCCGGTGGCAAGGCCATCGTCGACCACAATCGCGAGGCGGCCCGCGGCGTCCGCGGGCGGGCGGCCACCGCAGTAGGCCAGCCGCCGCCGGTGCAGCTCATCGAGCTGCCGGGCCCGCTCGCCGGCAAGGTAGCCGGGATCGGCGCCCACCTCGTGGGCATGGGGCGAGAGCCAGCACCAGCCGGTCTCGTCGACCGCGCCGACCGCGAACTCCGGCGAGAAGGGTGCGCGCAGCTTGCGCACCAGCACCAGATCGAAATCGGCGCCAAGCCGCTGCGCGATCCGCTGGCCCATCGCGACCGCGCCGCGCGGAATCGCCAGCACCAGCGCCTGGCGGTCGCGGTAATGCGCCAGCGCGGTGGCGAGCTGGTCGGCGGCGTCGAGTCGGTCCTGGAAGATCATGGCGGGCGGGGCACGGGGCACGCCTCCATTGGACGCGCCCCCACCCGGCGCCGCCTTGAGCGCGCGCATCGGCGGGTGCCGGTGCGCGCGCGGATGGACTCAGGCGACGAAACGCGCGAGCCGGCCGCGGATGATCGACTCGGCCTGCGCCATGATGCGATCGATCAGTTCCTTGACGGTGGGGATGTCATGGATGAGACCGGCCACCATGCCGCAGGACCAGGCGCCGGCATCCATCGTGCCGTCGAGCATGATCTTCGGATACACGCCCGCGACCTCGTCGATGATGTCCTCGAACTTGAGGTTGGCGCCGAGGGTCTTCTCCTTCTCGAGAAGGCGGTCGACCGCGGCATTGCGCAGCACGCGCTCGGTGTTGCGCAGCGGGCGCATCACCAGACGGGTGTCGAGCTCGCTGGCGGCCACGATCGCCTTCTTCACGTTCTCGTGCACCGGCGCCTCCTGGGTGGCAATGAAGCGCGTGCCCATGTTGATGCCGTCGGCGCCGAGCGACAGGGCCGCGGCCAGCGAGCGCCCGTCGGCCATCCCGCCGGAGGCCACGAACGGGATCTTGAGTTCGTCGGCAGCCCGCGGCAGCAGGATGAAGTTGGGGATGTCGTCCTCGCCCGGGTGGCCGCCGCACTCGAAGCCGTCGACGCTGACGGCGTCGCAGCCGATCGCCTCGGCCTTGAGTGAATGGCGCACCGAGGTGCACTTGTGGATCACCTTGACACCGGCCTCGTGCAGACCGGGCAGCCACTTCTGCGGATTGTTGCCAGCGGTCTCGACCACCTTCACGCCGCCCTCGACGATCGCGCGGATGTAGCCGGGATAGTCGGGCGAAGAGACCGTGGGCAGGAAGGTGAGGTTCACGCCAAAGGGCTTGTCGGTCATCTCGCGGCAGCGCCGGATCTCGTTGGCCAGCGCCTCGGGCGACTTCTGGGTGAGCCCGGTGATGAGGCCGAGGCCGCCGGCGTTGGAGACCGCCGCGGCGAGCTCGGCGAAGCCGACATAGTGCATGCCGCCCTGGATGATCGGATGCTCGATGCCGAAGAGTTCGGTGATACGGGTTTTCATGACGAGGCTTTCGCGGGGTTGGAAGGGAAGAGGGGTCAGTCCACCTTGGCGCCCGAGGCCTTGACCACCGGCCCCCAGCGCCGCAACTCGTCCTGGATCATGGCGGCCATCTGCTCGGCCGTGCCGCCGACGATCTCGTAGCCGAGCTCGTTCATGCGCTTGACGAACTCGGGCGCGCGCACCGCCTTCTGGCCCTCGGCGTTGAGGCGCTCGATGATGTCGCGCGGCGTGCCCGCCGGCGCCGACAGGCCGAACCAGGCGGTGGACTGGTAGTTCGGGAAACCCGCCTCGATCATGGTCGGCAGATCCGGCAGGGCGGCGGCGCGCTTCGGACCGGTGGTGGCCAGCGCCTTGAGCTTGCCGGCGCGGATCTGCGAGATCGCCGACGGGATGTTGTCGAACATCAGCTGCACCTGACCGCCGATGAGGTCGGTAAGGGCCGGCCCGCTGCCCTTGTACGGGATGTGCGCGATGTCGAGGTTGAGCATCTGCCGGAACATCTCGCCCGACAGGTGGATGGTCGACCCGCTGCCGCTCGAGGCGTAGCTGAACTTGCCGGGATTGGCGCGGATCAGCGCCACCAGTTCGGCCACGCTGCCGGCCTTCACCGAGGTGTTGACCACCAGCACGTTGGCGAAGGCTCCCATCACGATGATCGGTGCGAGGTCCTTGTTGGGGTCGTAGGTCAGCTTGGAGTACAGGAACGGGGTGATGCCATGCAGGCTGCTGGGCGAGACCACCAGGGTGTGGCCATCGGGGGTCGAGCGCGCCACGAACTCCGAGCCGATGTTGCCGCCGGCGCCGGGCCGGTTGTCGACATTGACCGGCTGGCCGAGCTGCCTGGTGAGCTCGGCGGCCATCGCGCGGCCGATGATGTCGGTGGCACCGCCAGGGGCGTAGGGCACCACCAGCCGGATCGGTCGCGCAGGCCAGGCCTGGGCGCGCGCCGGCGCACCGAGCAGGGCGGGCGAGGCAGCGGCCGCCATCACCAGGGCGCGGCGGCGGGAGAATCGGGATCGGGGCGGAATGTTCATCGCGAGGGGCTCCTGGGTTGTCGGGCACGCCGGCGCGGCGGCGCGGGGCGGTCGGGCAGCGCTGCGACCGGTCGGCCGGCGGCCATCATAGTCCGAGCGCCGCCACCCCGACGCGTGCGGGGGTTCGATCGGCCCGCCGCCGCGGGCTCGGGTTGACGCTGGCCGCACCACGCGGCTATGGTCCGCCCACCATGAAGATCGCCCTCTGGCCCCGCTTTGCCCGCGCCCCGCTGCTCGACCAACTCGGTCGGGAGCCGGATTTCGACTGCCACCTCGTCGACGACGCCGACAGCCTGCGGGCCGCGCTCGACGGCGCCCGGGCCCTGGTCATGCCGGGCAGCTCCTACGACGCCCAGGTGGCGCGGGTGCTGCGCGAGCAGGCCGGCGCGCTGCGCTTCATCCAGCTGCTCACCGCCGGCTACGAGGGCTTGCTCGAGCACGGCGTGCCCTCGGGTGTGAGGGTGGCCAACGCCGGCGACAGCTGGTCGCCGGCCGTCGCCGAGCACGCCGTGGCGCTGATGCTGGCCATGGTCAAGTGCCTGCCGCTTGCCTTCTCGGCGCAGACCCGGCGCAGCTGGGACGCCGGCCGCATCGGCCCGCGGATGGGCACGCTGCAGGACCGCACCCTGGTCATCGTCGGCTGCGGCAGCATCGGGCGAGAAGCCGCGCGGCGGGCGCGCGGCCTGGGCATGCGGGTGATCGGGGTGGCGCGCACCGCGCGGCCGATGCCCGATGTCGACGAGGTGCTCGCCGCCGACCAGCTCGATGCCGCGCTCGGCCGTGCCGACATGGTGCTGGTGGCGGTGCCCTCCAGCCCGGCCACGCGGGGACTGATCGACGCCGCCCGCCTGGCCGCCTGCCGGCCGGGGGCGATGCTGGTCAATGTCGCGCGCGGCAATGTCGTCGATTCGGCCGCGCTCGCACAGGCCCTGCGCAGCGGCCAGCTCGCCGCGGCCGGGCTCGATGTCACCGACCCGGAACCCCTCACGCCGGAAGATCCCCTCTGGGATGCGCCCAACCTGATCATCACGCCGCATGTCTCGGGCTCCAGCGGCCCCGAAGGTCTGGCTCGCCTGGCCCGCACCGTGGCCGCGAACCTGCGCCGCGAGGCCGATGGCGAGACGCCCCACCATCTGATCGCGCTCTAGCCCCGGGGCACGCACGCAATCGACACCGCGCCAGGCAGCGGCATTGCGAACGACCAGGGACTCGAGGTGTGGTGCCGGAGGCGGGAATCGAACCCGCACTTCCTTTCGGAAACCGGATTTTGAGTCCGGCGCGTCTACCAGTTCCACCACTCCGGCACGGCATCGCAGACGGATTATGCGGATTCGGATGCCCGGCACCAAACCGGCGCTGGCTGCGCCGGGGGTGCCCCGGGTAGAGTCGGCGCATGAAGACACCCCATGATTTCTCGGGCCGCGTGGCGCTGGTCACCGGCGGCGCCTCGGGCATCGGCCTGGCCTGCGCCCACACCCTGGCCAGCGGTGGCGCCCGCGTGATGCTGGCCGACCGCCAGGCCGAGCCCGGCGAGGCCGCCGTCGCGCAGATCCGTCAGGCTGGCGGCGAGGCGCTCTTCGTGCCGGTGGAAGTGGCCGATCCGGCCTCGGTGCAGGCGATGGTCGACGCCACCGTGAAGGCCTTCGGGCGCCTGGACATCGCGGTCAACAACGCCGGCGTGGGTGGCGTTCGCCAGCCGGTGGCCACCCATGGCGTGGCCGACTGGCAGCGCATCATCGGCATCAACCTCACCGGGGTGTTCCTGTGCCTGCAGGCCGAGATCGGCGCCATGGTCGCCGCCGGCCACGGCGGGGCCATCGTGAACCTCGCCTCCATCCTCGGCTCGGTGGGTCTGGCCGGCACGGCCGCCTACACCGCCTCCAAGCATGGCGTGGTCGGCCTCACCCGGGTGGCCGCGCTCGACCACGCCGCCGACCGCATCCGGGTCAATGCCATCGGCCCGGGCTTCATCGAGACCCCGCTCATCAGCCGCGCCCTCGCCGACCCGGCGATGACCGAGCACCTGATCTCGCAGCATCCGATCGGACGCCTGGGCCAGCCGCAGGAGATCGCCGACCTGATCGCATTCCTGTCCTCCGACCAGGCCTCGTTCATCACCGGCTCCTACTACACCATCGACGGCGGCTACACCGCGCGCTGACGCGGGCCGGCCGCGCGGCCCCATCAGCCGC
>CAIZPE010000282.1 GCA_903934795.1 uncultured bacterium
ACGGCAGCGAGCTCTCCGGGCGCACCGCCAACAATCGCGTGGTCAACTTCCCGGGCCAGCCCCGGCTGATCGGCCACTTCATCGAGCTCGAGATCGTCGCCGCCCTGCCCCATTCCCTGCGCGGCAACGCCGTGCAACGGCCGGCATGAGCGGTGCCGCCGGCGCCCGCGGCAAGGCGCTGGAATACCGCCCGGCCGACTCCGACACCCAGCGGCTGGCCAATCTCTGCGGGCCGCTCGACGCCCACCTGCGCCAGATCGCCGAGGCCTTCGACACGCGCATCCAGCGACGCGGCGAGCACTTCCTGATCGAGGGTGCGCCGGCCTCGGCGCGAGCTGCCCGGGCTGCGCTCGAACACTTCCACGGGCTGGCGCAGCGCGCATTGTCGATCGACGAGATCCAGCTCGGCCTGGTCGAGCTGCGGGCTGGCGCCCGCACCGATGCCGGCGCTGCCACCCTCACCGCCACGCCTGACGAGGCGGACACCCCGGTGCTGCACACCCGTCGCGCCGACCTGCAGGGTCGTACTCCGCGGCAGCGCGAATATCTGCGCCACATCCTCTCGCACGACATCACCTTCGGCGTCGGGCCGGCGGGCACCGGCAAGACCTACCTCGCGGTGGCCTGTGCGGTCGATGCGCTCGAGCGCGACGCGGTCAAGCGCATCGTGCTCACCCGCCCGGCCGTGGAGGCCGGCGAGCGCCTGGGCTTCCTGCCGGGCGATCTCGCGCAGAAGGTCGATCCCTATCTGCGGCCGCTCTACGACGCGCTCTACGACCTGCTCGGCTTCGAGCGCACCGCCCGGATGTTCGAGAAGCAGGCGATCGAGATCGCGCCGCTCGCCTACATGCGGGGGCGCACCCTCAACCATGCCTTCATCATCCTGGACGAGGCCCAGAACACCACGCCCGAGCAGATGAAGATGTTCCTCACCCGCATCGGCTTCGGCTCGCGCGCGGTGGTCACCGGCGACACCACCCAGGTCGACCTGCCGCGCGGCCAGGCCTGCGGACTGGTCGAGGCGGTGAATGTGCTGCGTGATGTGCGCGGCATCGCCTTCACCCGGTTCGACAGCAGCGATGTGGTGCGCCATCCGCTGGTCGCGCGCATTGTGGATGCCTACGAGCGTGCCGGCAGCGGCAGTTGAGCCGGCGCTCGCGCTCGGGCTGCAGCGCGGCCCGCGGGTGCCCGACTGGCCGGTGGCGCCGGCCCGGCTTCGCCGCTGGGTGCGGCTCGCCCTGGCCGCCGACGCGCAACTGACCCTGCGCTTCAGCGCCCGCGCCGAGGCGATCGCGCTGAACCGCACGTTCCGCGGCCGCGACTACGCACCCAATGTCCTCACCTTCACCTACCCGCCGGCGCCGGGTGATGCCGGCGCGGCCTGCGCCGCCGACATCGTGATCTGCATACCGGTGGTGCGCGAGCAGGCCCGCGCACAGCGCAAGCCCTTCGACCACCATCTCGCGCATCTGGTGATCCACGGTGTGCTGCACGCCCAGGGGCACGACCACCAGACCCCCGGCGAAGCGGCGCGCATGGAGGCCCTCGAGACGGCGCTCCTGCGCCGGCTGCGCATCCCCGACCCCTACCTCGCGCGGCCTGCCACAGGCGCCCGTCGCGCGCCGGATTGAGCGCTGCCGCGGCCATCGGGTATGCTGGCCGCTTCGCAACCTCCGGTTCCATCGATGTCCGATGCTCCGTCGGGGGGCGAGCCAAGGCGCTCGCTGCTCGAACGACTGTCCACGCTGCTGCTGCGCGCGCCCGATGACCGGGAGCAGCTCCTGAGTCTGCTGCGCGGCGCCCACGAACGCGAACTGCTCGATGACGACGCGCTCTCGATGATCGAGGGCGTGCTCCAGGTGGCCGAACTGTGTGCCGGTGACATCATGGTGCCGCGCGCCCGCATGGATGTGATCGACATCGCGCAGACGCCGGCGCAGTTCCTGCCCCAGGTCATCAGCACCGCGCGCTCGCGTTTCCCGGTGATCGACGGCGATCTCGACAATGTGCTGGGCACCCTGCACGCCAAGAGCCTGCTCAGGCTGTTCGGCGCCGAACCGCCGCCGCTGCGCGCGCTGCTGCGCCCGGCGGTGTTCATCCCGGAATCCAAGCGGCTGAATGTGCTGCTGCGCGAGTTCCGCGCCACCCGCAGCCACCTCGCGATCGTGGTCGACGAGTACGGTTCGGTGGCCGGTCTGGTCACCATCGAGGATGTGCTCGAGCAGATCGTGGGCGAGATCCGGGACGAGTTCGACGCCGAGCCCTCGGCCGATGCCATCACCCCCGCCGGCGAGGGCCATGACGGCCCCCGCTTCCGGCTGCGCGCCGACACCGAGATCGAGGCCTTCAATCGGCACTTCGGCACCCACCTGTCGCAGCAGGAGCTCGACACCATCGGCGGGCTGCTCACCGCGCAGCTCGGCCGGGTGCCGCGCCGCGGTGATCTCGTCACGCTCGAGGGCTTCCGCTTCGAGGTGCTGCGCGCCGATGCGCGACAGGCCCATCTGCTGCTGGCCGAACGGCTGAGCACCGCGATCGCCGATGCCGCGGCCGCCGTCGACGCCGGCCGCTGACCCGAGCACGCCGCCGGTCGCCATCGGCCCGGGCTCCGCGCGTCACCGGGTTGGCCGCCGCGCGCTGGCGGCAGCGGCGGCCGGGGCGGCCCATGCCCTCACCCTGTCGTTCCTGCCGGGCCCCCTGGCCTGGCCGGCGCAGATCCTCAGCTTCGCCGTGGGCCTGTGGCTGGCTGCGGGCGCCGCAAGCCGACGGCAGGCAGGCCTGAGCGGCTTCGCGTTCGCCATGGGGCACTTCGCGGTCGGTCTGTGCTGGCTGCATGTCAGCATGCACGACCATGGCGGCATGCCCTGGCTGCTGGCGGCGCTCGCGCTGCTGCTCTTCTGCGCCTATCTCGCCCTGTGGCCGGCGCTCGCGCTGATGCTCGCCCACGACCGCCCCGGATGGGGCTGGGTGGCCGGCGTGGCCGGGGCCTGGACACTGGCCGAGGCAGCGCGCGGCTGGGTCTTCACCGGGTTTCCGTGGCTGTCGATCGGCTATGCCCACATCGACGGGCCGCTCGGCGGACTCGCGCCACTGGTGGGCGTCTACGGCGTGGGGCTGGCCGCGGCGGGGGTGGCCGCACTGCTCACGCTTGGCGCGCTCGGTCGGCGCAACCGCGGCTGGCGCGCCCCGGCCATCGTGGCCGCCATGACGCTGCTGACCGGTCTCGCACTCGGCGAGCTTCGCTTCACGCAGGCCGCAGGCGAGCCGCTGAGCGTTCGGCTGGTCCAGGGCAGCATCGCCCAGTCGATGAAGTTCGATCCGCAGGGCGCCGTGCGGGCCATGCGGTGGTACGCCGACCAGGTGGCCACGAGTCGAGCCCGCCTGACCGTGCTGCCCGAGACCGCCTGGGTGGTGCCCTGGACCCATACCCCGCCCGAGATCGCCGACACGGTGCTCGAGGGTCTGCGCGCGAATGGCGGCGCGCTGCTGCTGGGCGTGCCCATCGTCGACCCGGTACCGGGCGCGGCTCCACGGGTGAGCAACAGCGCGCTGCTGATGGCAGGCGGCGGACCGGGTTCGCGCTACGACAAGCAGCACCTCGTGCCCTTCGGCGAGTTCATCCCCTGGGGCTTCGGATGGTTCGTGCGATTGATGAACATACCGCTGGGCAGCTTCGGCCGGGGTGCGCCGCCGCAGCCGCCCTTCCTCGTCGACGGCCAGCGCATCGCCGCCAACATCTGCTACGAGGACCTGTTCGGCGAGGAGATCGCCGAGCAGGTTCGCGCACCGGTGTCGGCAGGGATGCTGGTGAACATGAGCAACCTCGGCTGGTTCGGTGATTCGCACGCGCTGTCGCAGCACCTGCAGATCTCGCGCATGCGCGCACTCGAGACCGGCCGGCCGATGCTGCGCGCCACCAATACCGGCGTCACCGCGCTCATCGATCATCGCGGGCAGGTTCTGGCGCGCCTGCCCAACCTGCAGGCGGGCGTGATCGACACGCAGGTGCAGGCCACCGCCGGGCTCACGCCCTACGCGCGACTGGGCAACCTTCCCGTGCTGCTGCTGGCGGCCGGCCTGCTCGCAACATCGCTGGGCCTGCGCAGAGCCGGGGCGACGGACGCGACGAAGCCTTCCAGTAAAATCGCGGGCTGACCTCATCCGGGACCGCCATGCTCACCTTCCAGCAAGTCATCCTCAGGCTCCAGGAGTACTGGGACCGCCAGGGCTGCGCCCTGCTGCAGCCCTATGACATGGAGGTGGGGGCGGGCACCTTTCACACCGCCACCTTCCTGAGGGCGATCGGTCCCGAGCCCTGGCGGGCCGCATACGTGCAGCCCTCGCGCCGCCCCAAGGACGGCCGCTATGGCGACAACCCCAACCGGCTGCAGCACTACTACCAGTACCAGGTGGTGCTCAAACCGTCGCCGCCCGACATCCTCGACCTGTATCTCGGCTCGCTGCAGGCACTGGGCATCGATCCGCAGCGCAACGACATCCGCTTCGTCGAGGACGACTGGGAATCGCCCACGCTGGGCGCGTGGGGCCTGGGCTGGGAGGTCTGGCTCAACGGCATGGAGGTCACGCAGTTCACCTA
>CAIZPE010000283.1 GCA_903934795.1 uncultured bacterium
CCTCGGCATAGCTGACATGGCCGGTGGCCTGCACGAAGGCCGCAAACTGGCGGTTGGTGACCGCGGTGCGCGCGATGCGAAAGGGCTCGAGCCGTACCCGTCGCGCCGGCCCCTCGCCGTCACCAGGCTCGCCCTCGTCGGCATCGCTGCCCATGAGGAACTCGCCGCCGGGCAGGACGATCAGCGGCAGGTCGGACAGCGCGGTGGCCACCGCGCCGGCCGTGCCGGGCCGCGGATCGCCGGACCGGGCCCGGGACTCGACCGGCACGCAGCAGCCGCGCGCACCCATCGCGCGCTCAGCCCGCCTGGTCCACGCGACCACCCCGCACCAGCCGGCCTGGCCGCGCGCCGGTGTCGCGATCATCGCGGCGGGTGCGCACACCGTTCACCCAGGTGCCGACATAGCCACGGGCCGGCTGCAGCAGGCGAGCGCCCCCGGCGGGCAGGTCGCGGTGCAGCGCCAGCGGGCCGAGCGCGAGATGTTCGAAGTCGATCAGGTTGATGTCGGCGCGCAGCCCGGGCAGCAGCGCGCCGCGGTCGTGCAGGCCGAAGAGCCGGGCATTGCGCAGGGTCTGTCGATGCACCACATGCGCAAGCGGCAGGCGTGGGCCGCGGTGCCGGTCGCGCACCCAGTGGGTGAGCTGGAAGGTGGGCGCCACGGCATCGAAGATCACGCTGACATGCGCGCCGGCGTCGCTCAGCCCGCTGACGGTGAGCTCGCTCAGCTGCATCTCGCGCAGCGCCTCGTGACTGTGGCCGCTGTAGTTGGTGAAGAAGCGCACGACGAAGTCGCGCCCCTCGCCAGCGGTCAGCCAGTCATACAGGAAGGACTCCTCGTCCTGCCCCACAGCGGCAGCGCGCGCCGCGAAGGAGCGCTCGGGCAAGGGCTCGGCGGCCTCGACATCGGCCAGCGCCCAGGTCTGCGGATAGTTGGCCCGGGCGAAGGCCACCACGTTCTCCATGCGACCGGGCTGCTCGTGCGGCACGCTGGTCTCGGCCAGGATGGCCGCACGCACTGCGGGCTGGCGCATGACCGCGGCGCGTTGCGCCACCGGCAGTTCGCGCAGCGCCAGACAGCTCGGCCGGCGCATGAAGGGATGGTAGGTGTCCAGGCTCATCACGATGCCGGTGGGCCGCGCACCCACCTGCGGATGCAGCTGCGCGCCTTCGCGGTTGAGGGTGGCCACCCGCGTCAGCACCTCGCGCCACTGGTCGGGAAACTCGTCGACCTGCATCAGCGTGAAGGTCAGCGGGCGGCCGCTCTCGCGCGAGATGCGGGCCATGAGCTCGACCTCGGCCATCAGGGCATGGCGCTCGCCGCCGAACTGCGGCGCGCTGCCCAGGGTGCTGGCCGGGATCATCTGGAACACGCCGTGGCCGGCCGAGCCCAGCGCCCGACCCAGGGCAAGCACCTCGGCATCCTCGGCGAAGGTGCCGGGCACCGCCGCGCCGTCGACCGCCCGATGTCCGGCGATGCGTGAGGTTGAAAAGCCCAGCGCGCCCGCGGCCGCCCCCTCGGCCACCACCTGCGCCATCGCACGGATGTCGTCTGCGGTGGCCGGCAGGTTGCGCCGGCCGCGCTCGCCCATCACATGGTGACGGACCGGGCCGTGGGCCATCAGCGAGCCGACATCGAGCGCGTACGCGCGACCGGCCAGCAGATCAAGATACTCGGGATAGGACTGCCAGCGCCCCCAGGGCATGCCCTCGTGCAGCGCGGTGCCGGGGATGTCCTCCACGCCTTCCATCAGCTCGATCAGGGCGTTCTCGGCGCCCGGCGCCACCGGTGCGAAGCCCACCCCGCAGTTGCCCATCACCACCGTGCCCACGCCGTGGCTGGCGGAGGGGTCCATGGCAGAGTCCCAGGTGACCTGCCCGTCGTAGTGGGTGTGGATGTCGACCCAGGCCGGGGTGAGCAGGGCGCCTGCGGCATCGAGGGTCTCGCGCGCGGGGGTGCGAATGCGCCCGCCCACCTCGGCGATGCGGCCGTCGGCGATGGCGAGGTCGCCCACCACCGGCGAGCCGCCCAGGCCGTCGACGAGGGTGGCGCCGCGAATCAGGATGTCATGCATGACCGGTCTCCGTGCCCCCATGCGGCGGGCAGACCCGGAACACTCTCACAGGCCGAGGGCGCGGCCAAACCCCGCCGCCGATTTATGATCGGCCGATGCACTGCGATGCCCTCCTGCGCGACACCCTCACCCGCCATCTCGCGGCCTTCGAAGTCCAGGCCGCGGCGCCGGGAGCCCGGGCGGCCGCGGTCGCGGTCACCGTCACCGACGAAGGGCACGGCGCCGATCTCTCCGGCATGCCGAGCCACGCGCAGTGGCAGGCCAGCGCGGCGCTGATCCTCACCCGTCGCTCGATGCGACTGCGCAACCATCCCGGCCAGTGGGCCCTGCCTGGCGGGCGCATCGACCCCGGCGAGACGCCCGAACAGACCGCGCTGCGCGAACTGCGCGAGGAGGTGGGGTTGAGCCTGGCGCCGACCGATGTCATCGGCCGGCTCGACGACTTCGTCACCCGCTCCGGCTTCGTGATGACCCCGGTGGTGATCTGGGCGGGCTCGCGCCGCGATCTCGCGCCCAACCCCGACGAGGTGGATTCCATCCACCGCATCCCGGTGAGCGAGTTCATGCGCGAGGACGCGCCCATGCTCGAGCCGGTGGCCGGTGGCGGTGCGCCGGTGCTGCGCATGCCGGTGGGCGACAACTGGATCGCCGCGCCCACCGCGGCCATCCTCTACCAGTTCCGTGAGGTGTGCCTTCGCGGGCAGGCCACCCGCGTGGCCCACTTCGAGCAGCCCGACTTCGCTTGGCGCTGAGGCCCTGCGGCTCAGGCTTGGCGCGGGCTCGCGGCGCGGCGGATGCCGGAACGCCGCGGTGGCGCCGCCCGCTCAGCCCAGCGGATCGAAGCCGAACACCGGCCCGCCATCGGCCGGCAAGGCCACCACATGGCCCATGGCCACGCCGGTGCCGCTGACGGCGCTGATGTTGACCTGGTGCGTGACCAGCACCGGCATCACGGCGCCGCGGTGGGCCGCGATGAAGGCGCGCACCGCGGCGGTCTGAGCGGCCTGGCCGTCGCGCTCGTCGAAGAAGGAGTTGAGCGCCGGCCAGACCTGATGGCGGCCGAAGGCGAGGTCGGCGGTGTCGCGGCAGCGGCACCAGACGCTGGCACGAACCTCGCCGACGAGAAGCCCGGCCGCACGCATCGCCTCGCCGAGGCGGCGCGCCTGCATGCGCCCGGCCGCCGAGAGGTTGCGCTGGGTGGCGCAGTCGTCCAGGCGGTAGCCGGGCGGATCGCCCACCCCGGGCTCGGTCTCGGCGTGGCGGATCATGAGCACATGCGGGCCGCTGGCCAGCCGGCGCGCGGCGGCCAGCAGCCCCGGGCCAGGTTGCACGCGGGCGGCATCAGCCCCCGCAGGCCGGTCGGAGCCGGGGACGCCCGCGCTGGCCGTCGAGCGCTGGGCCGAGGCGGCGCGCGGCGCGGCGAGCGCCCCGGCAAGCACCGAAAGCCCGACCAGCACCCGTCGACGCTCGGCCGACTCGGCATGCGCGACCTGGCCAGCGCGCTCTGCCCGCCCGGCAAGCGCTGCGCGGCCGTCGCGATCGGTCGACTCAGCCGCCATCGCGCCACCGATCGAGCACCCGGCGCTCGCGCTTGGTGGGCCGGCCGCCATCGATGCTCAGCGCCGGCTCGGGCGCAAGGGCGCGCCGCGCCTGGGCGGCCACGCGATCGCGGATCGATTCATCGGTCTCCTGGTAGAGCGCCTGGGCCACCGGCGCCGGGCCGCGATGGCCGGACAGCCCCATGACGACGACGCTGCGCGGGGTCTCGCCGCCGCGCACCGTGATGCGCTCGCCCAGCCGCACCGCGCGCGAGGGCTTGACCGCAACGCCGCCGACCTGCACCCGACCGGCCTCGATCGCCTCCTGGGCGAGGCTGCGGGTCTTGAAGAACCGCGCCGCCCACAGCCACTTGTCGATGCGCAGCTCGTCCATGCCCTGGCTGCCCGCTCAGTGACCGTCGAACCGCACCAGGGTGTGCAGCGCCAGACCGGCCTCGCGCAGCCGGCGCGAGCCGCCGAGCTCGGGCAGGTCGACGATGGCCGCACCCTCGACCACCACCGCGCCCAGCCGCTCGAGCAGCTTCTTGCCGGCCATCATGGTGCCGCCGGTGGCGATCAGGTCATCGATCAGCAGCACCCGGTCGCCGGGCTTGCAGGCATCGGCATGCAGCTCGACCGTGGCGCTGCCGTACTCGAGCTCGTACTCCTCGGCCACGGTGGTGAAGGGCAGCTTGCCCTTCTTGCGGATCGGCACGAAGCCGAGGTTCAGCTCGTAGGCGACGATCGCGCCCAGGATGAAGCCGCGGGCATCGATGCCGGCAACCAGGTCGAGCCGGGCATCCATGTAGCGGTGCACGAAGAGATCGATGAGCACGCGCAGCGTGCGCGGCTGGCTGAGCAGCGGCGTGATGTCGCGGAACATCACGCCCGGCTCGGGCCAGTCGGGCACGGTGCGGATGTGTCGTTTGATGTAGGCGGCGTCCGGCATGGTGGGTCATTCTATGCATACTTGATCGGCGGCCCGGCCAAGCCCGCGCGCCGCCGTTCCCGCCCCTGCCCTCACCCGGGCCCACGCCATCTGCCGGAGCCACATCCATGCTGACCATCTGGGGAAGAGGCACCTCGTCCAATGTCCAGAAGGTGCTGTGGCTGGTCGAGGAGGCGGGCATCGCCCACCGCCATGTCGTGGTGGGCGGCCCCTTCGGCGGCACGCGCACGCCCGAGTACCTGGCCATGAATCCCAACAGCCTGGTGCCCACGCTGCAGGAGGACGACTTCACCCTCTGGGAGTCGAACACCATCTGCCGCTATCTCGCCAACCGGCATGGGCTGCAAACCCTCTACCCCACCGACTGGCGCGCGCGCGCCGATGTCGAGCGCTGGATGGACTGGGGACAGAGCCTGCTCGCGCCCTCGCTGCATGCCGGCTTCTGGGGGCTGATCCGCACTGCGCCCGCCGACCAGGACCCGGCCGCCATCCGCGCCAGCGGCGAGAAGACCGCCACGGTGCTGGGCGTGGTCGAGGCAACGCTGGCAAACCGGCCCTGGCTGTGCGGCAATGAACTCACCCTGGCCGAGATCGCGCTGGGCATGCATGTCTACCGCTGGCTGCACCTGCCCTGGTCGCGCGCAGGCCACACCCCGGTGAGCCTGCCCCGCGTCACCGACTGGCATGCCCGGCTCGCCCAGCGGCCGGCCTTCCGCAAGGTGGTGATGATCGACATCGTCTGAGCGCGCCTGGCGCTACTGGCCGCGGAACTGCGCGGCGTAGTGTCGGCTGACCGCGAGCTTCACCTCGCGCCCGCCAGACTTCTCTCGCAGATGCACGAACTGCCGCCCGGTGAGGTCGCGGCGGATGGTGTCGATCGCATCGACGCGAACCACGGTGGAGCGGTGGATCTGCACGAAGCGCTGCGGGTCGAGGCCGGCGAGCAGCTCGGCCAGCGGCGTGCGCACCAGGGCGGTGGCATCGCGGGTGACCACCGCCACATACTTGTCCTGCGCCTCCAGGTAGAGCACCTCGTCCACCGGGATCTGCCGGATGACATCGCCCAGGCTTG
Organism: uncultured bacterium; assembly: GCA_903934795.1. GTDB lineage: Bacteria > Pseudomonadota > Gammaproteobacteria > Burkholderiales > Burkholderiaceae_E > Quisquiliibacterium. Next base: position 5,632 of record CAIZPE010000283.1, read on the forward strand.
CCCGGATGAAGCGCAGCGGGGCCGCGCCTGAAGCGGGTGCGGGCGTGGCGCTGCCCGACGCGCCAGGAGCCGCGGTGGCAGCGCCGCTCAGCGCGCCGGCCGCCGCCGGCAACAGACCGGACAGCGCCTTCATCAGCGCGCGCAGTTCCCCTCCCGCCTCGGCCGCCGCCGGCCCGGGTTCGAGGCGCGCCTGGAGGCGGGCCACGCAGCGGGCGAGGCGCTCGGTGGACACCGGCTTGAGCAGGTAATCGACCGCGGCCGAGTCGAAGGCCTCGATGGCATGCTGATCGTAGGCGGTCACGAAGACCACCAGCGGCGCCCAGCCCGGCGCCCGGCCGTTGGCCGGCACTCCCTCCGCGAGGGCACGCGCCACGGCCAGCCCGCTGCGACCCGGCATGCGGATGTCCAGGAACACGATGTCGGGCGCCAGCCGCGTGGTCTCGGCCAGGGCCTGGTCGCCGTCGCCGGCCAGCGCCAGCACGCGCAGCGCCGGCCAGACCTGCGCGAGCTGGGTCTGCAGCGCCTGGGCGAGCACCGGCTCGTCCTCGGCGATGAGCGCGGTGGGCGCGCCCGCGGCGGCTGGCCCGCCGGGGGGACGGGTCATGGCCGCGCCTCGCCGGCCCGCGATGGCGCCGGCGGCGCGACAGCCGACGGCGCGACCGACCCGACCGGCGCGGCGGTGTGCGCCAGCGGCAGGGCGGCATCGGGCAGGAAGAGCGTGGCCCGCGTGACCCCGGCCTCGCGCTCGAGCACCACCGACGCCGAGGGCCCCAGCGCCAGGCGCAGCCGCTCGCGCAGATTGGCGAGCCCGGTGCCGTCGCCGCGGCCATCGGCCGGGGCGTCGAACCCGGCGCCAGTGTCGAGCACGGTGATGGTCCAGCCGGGTTCGCGATGCGCGTCTACCCTTGCGGCATCGATGCGGATGCGCCCGCCCCCGGCGGCCGGCTCGATACCGTGCTTGATGGCGTTCTCGGCCAGGGTCTGAAGACAGGCCGGCGGCACCCGCAGGCTCAGCGCCTCGGCCGGCACCTGCCAGTCGACCGCCAGCCGTTCGCCCAGCCGCTGCTGCATCACCGAGAGATAGCCGCGCACCGAGTCGAGTTCCTCCGACAGCGGCACCAGGCTGCGGGCCATGTTGCGCGAGGCCGACCGGAGGTACGCGATCAGCGCATCGATCATCCGCTGCGCGGCGGCGCCGTCGGTGGTGATGAGCGCGCGCACATGGGCCAGGGTGTTGTAGAGGAAGTGTGGCTCGATCTGCGCGCTGAGCAGGGCAAGCCGCGCGGCGATCGCCTCGCGCTCGGCCCGCATCAGCTCTACCCTGTCGCGCTCGGCGGTGAGCTGTCGCAGCCGCATCCGGCCGATCGCCGCGAGCAGCATCACCACGAACAGCCCCCAGAAGAGCGGAATGAACACCAGGCTGCCGCGGGCGCTGCCCAGAATCAGCGCGGTCTGCTCGAACCGGCCGCCGGTGAGCAGCAGAACCGCGCCGGAAAAGCCGATCCAGGTGCCGGCGATGACCACGGCAGTGACAAAGCCCACACGCATCAGACCGCGCAGCCCGAACATGTCCTGGCCCAGCAAGCGGCCGCTCCAGTGGAACAGGCTGTGGATGCTCAGCCCGATCGCCTGGCTGATCAGCAGACTGGCCCAGAAGCCGCTCAGGGGCGAATCGCCGCCTGAATGGCGCCAGGAGAGCGTCGCGGTCAGCACGATCGCAATGCCCAGGTTGAGCAGCATCGTCCAGACCCAGGGCGCCCAGGGCGGCCCGTCGTGAGGCAGAGCCCAGGCAGTGAACAGGGATCGCAGGACCGGATGGCGGGGGCGCGCGGCGGTCATGCCGGCAGTGTAGCCGGCCATTCTCAGCCCGGCAGCCAGATCGGCCGCGTCGCCCGGAGCCAGTGGCCCACCACCCGGCCGGGAGGCAGCGCGGCGACCACGCCGGCGCTCACCAGGCCGGCATACGACCCCACCA
>CAIZPE010000284.1 GCA_903934795.1 uncultured bacterium
ACAGGTTCTTCAGGTTGTGGGTGCGCGCACCCCGGATGCGGATCTGGTCCATCGGCGGCGTCAGGGCAATCGGCAACTATACCTGCGCGCGGCCGCCAGACCGGGGCGCCGGGGTGGGCATGGATTATCATGAGCGGTCTGTCCGGCGTTGCCCGCCGCGGCCCGCGCGGGCTCCCGGGCGGGCCCCTCTCGGCGCCCATTTCCCCTGTTCCCCGATGTCCGCCTCGCCAACCGCCATGACCCCCACCGAGCTGCGGGCCAGCCTCGCGCTGTCGGCGGTGTTCGGTCTGCGCATGCTCGGCCTGTTCATGCTGCTGCCGGTGTTCGCGGTCGAGGCGCGGCGCCTGCCCGGCGGTGACGACCCCACCCTGATCGGCATCGCCCTGGGCGCCTACGGGCTGGTGCAGGCCCTGCTGCAGCTGCCGCTGGGCATGGCCTCCGACCGCATCGGCCGCAAGCCGGTGATCGTCGCCGGCCTGCTGGTCTTCGCGCTCGGCAGCGCTCTGGCAGCCATGGCCGACGATGTGCTGGGCATCATCCTCGGTCGGGCGCTCCAGGGCGCCGGCGCGGTGTCGGCGGCGGTCAGCGCGCTGGTGGCCGACAGCACCCGCGAGTCGCAGCGCACCAAGGCCATGGCCTTCATCGGGGTGTCGGTGGCGCTCAGCTTTGCGCTCACCCTGGTGGCTGCGCCCTGGCTGGTGGCGCGCGCCGGGCTGAGCGGCATGTTCGAGCTCACCGTGCTCATGGCCCTGGCGGCCGCCGCGGTCACCATCTGGGTGGTGCCGCCGGCGCCGCGGGTGCCGGCGCCGGCCCGGGCCACGCCGCTGCGTGCGCTGCTGCTCACCCCCGACCTGTTCCGGCTGAATGTGGGGGTGTTCACCCTGCACGCGGTGCAGATCGCCTTCTTCATGATCGTGCCGGGCTGGCTGGTCGAGCGCGCCGGCGTGCCGCTCAGTGGTCACCCGCTGCTCTACCTGGTGGCGGTGGCCGCCTCGCTGCTGCTCATGGTGGGGCCGCTGGGCTGGGGCGAGCGCCGCGGCCGCATGCGCCCGGTGTTCGCCGGCGGGGTGGGTCTGCTGCTGGCGGTGCTCCTCGCGCTCATGGCCGAGCCGCGTGGCCTAGTCGCTCTGGTGGTCTTGATGACCCTGTACCTGACGGCGTTCAATGTGCTGGAGGCTTCGCTGCCCTCGCTGGTATCCCGGATGGCCCCGGCTGACGCCCGCGGTGCGGCGCTGGGTGTCTACAACACCGTGCAGTCGGTGGGCATGTTCGCCGGCGGGGCGGTGGGTGGCTGGGTGCAGGGTCGCTGGGGCGCATCGGCGGTGCTCGGTCTGTGCGCCGCCATGGTGGTGGTATGGTTGGTGGCGGCTCTCGGCCAGAAGCGCTGGCCGGTGCGTGGCGGTGTCATGGCCCCCGAGCGCGCTGCCGGCTGAGGCATGGGTGTCGCGGCGGCGGGTGTCGTCGCGGGCAATACAACACAGGGCGCGATCCGGTCGCGCAGGAGAGGGCGAGATGGCTTCGGTGAACAAGGTGATCGTGGTCGGCAACCTCGGGCGCGATCCCGAAACCCGATACACCCCCAGCGGGTCTGCGGTGTGCAATGTCTCTGTCGCCACCACCCGCAACTGGAAGGACAAGGCCTCCGGCGAGCGCAAGGAAGAAACCGAATGGCACCGGGTGGTCTTCTATGACCGCCTCGCCGAGATCGCCGGCGAGTATCTGCGCAAGGGCCGCTCGGTCTATGTCGAGGGCCGCCTCAAGACCCGCAAGTGGACCGACAAGGACGGCCAGGAAAAGTTCACCACCGAGATCATCGCCGAGGAGATGCAACTGCTCGGCTCGCGCGATGGCGGTGGTGGTGGCGGCGGGGGTGGTGGGGATGATGGCGGCGGTTACACCCGCGAGCCGGTCGCAGCCAGTGGCGGCGGCGGTGGTGGTGGTGGCGGTCGCCCGGCCCCGCGCGGCAAGCCGGCAGCGCCGTCCTTCGGTGACATGGATGACGACATCCCCTTCTGACGCTTCCCGGCGGCGGTGGCCGCCGGCCGGCTGATGCCCTGGCCGGTTCCTGCGCTGCTCGCCTGGGCGCTGGCCTGGGCCGTGTTCTTCGGGCTTCGTGCCTGGGGCCTGCCGATGCTGCTCTCGCTGCCCCTGGCCACGCTGGCCGGGCTGCTGTGCGCACTGCCAGCCGCCAGTCGCTGGCGTCAGGTCTTCATCGCCGGCGGCTTCCCGCTCTCGGCCATGCTGCTGGTGGGGCCGGCCGGGCTGCCGGCGGCCACCTGGCTGCTGCCGCTCGGGTTGCTGCTGCTGCTCTATCCGCTGGGGGCCTGGCGTGACGCGCCGCTCTTTCCCACGCCGCCGGGCGCGCTGGGTGGGCTGGCGGCCGCCGTGCCGCTGCCGCCCGGCGCCATCGTTCTAGAGGCCGGCTGCGGCCTCGGTCACGGCCTGCGCGCCCTGCGCGAGCAATATCCCCAGGCGCGGCTGCAGGGCCTGGAGTTCAGCCGGCCGCTCGCTCTGGCCTGCCGCTGGCGCTGCCGTTTCGCCAGCGTGCGCCGCGGCAGCCTCTGGGACGCCGACTGGTCGCCCTTTCGCATGGTCTATCTGTTCCAGCGGCCCGAATCCATGGCCCGTGCCGGCGCCAAGGCGGCGGCCGAACTGCCCGCCGGCGCCTGGCTGGTCAGCCTGGAGTTCCCGGTGCCCGGGTGGCAGCCGCAGGCGCGTCTGGAGCCGGTGGCCGGCAAGCCGGTCTGGGCCTATGCCATGCCGCCGCAGCCGCTTCGGCGCTGACGGCCTGCCATCGCCTATAATGGCGGGTTACCTGAGGCCCGGCCCCGGTCCCGCCTGGCGCCGCCTGCGGCGGATCGCGGGCAGATCGCGGATCAATCGCAGGCCGGGCGGTCCGCGTGCCGCGCGGTCGTCCCTTCATCCTAGTCACGCCATGCCCATCTTCGCCTATCGTTGCGAGCGCTGCGGTTTCGAGAAAGACGTCCTGCAGAAGCGCTCCGACCCGCCGCTGGACACCTGCCCGTCCTGCGGCGAGAAATCCTTCGCCAAGCGCCTGACCGCGCCCGCCTTCCAGCTCAAGGGCTCGGGCTGGTATGTCACCGACTTCCGTGACAACGGCAAAGGCAAGGCGGGAGGTGATGCCGCCGACAAAGCGGCCGACAAGCCGGCCGGCGAGTCGTCGGCGCCTGCCCCGGCGCCGGCAGCCG
>CAIZPE010000285.1 GCA_903934795.1 uncultured bacterium
ATGCCGCACGACCTGCCCTCGCTGGAGGGCGCGCTGCTCGCGGCCGAGGCCGGCCTCATCACGCCCATCCTGGTCGGCGATCCGGCGCGCATCGCCGAGCTGGCGCATGCCGCCGGCCGGTCGCTCGCCGGCGTGGCCATCGTCAGCGCCGATTCGGCGGCGGCCTGCGCGCAGCGATCGGTCGCGCTGTGCGCCGAAGGGCGCGCCGCGGCCATCCTGAAGGGCTCGCTGCACTCCGACACACTGATGGCGGCGGTGGTGGCGCGCGAGGCCGGGCTGCGCACGGCGCGGCGCATGAGCCATGTGTTCCTCATGGATGTGCCCGGCGTGGACCATCCGCTCTTCATCTCGGATGCCGCGATCAACATCGCGCCCGACCTCGCCACCAAGGCCGACATCGTGCGCAATGCCATCGACCTCGCCCGCGCCTGCGGGCTGGCGCAGCCCCGGGTGGCGGTGCTCTCCGCGGTCGAGACCGTGAACCCCGACATCCCGTCCACGCTGGACGCGGCCATCCTGGCCAAGATGGCCGAGCGCGGCCAGATCAGCGGCGGCCTGGTCGACGGGCCGCTCGCCATGGACAACGCGGTGGACGCGGGCGCGGCGCGCGCCAAGGGCATCGACTCGCCGGTGGCCGGGCGGGCCGAGGTGCTGATCGCCCCCGATCTGGAAGCCGGCAACCTGATCGCCAAGGAGCTTAGCTTTCTCGCCCATGCCGAGTCGGCCGGGCTGGTGCTGGGCGCGCGGGTGCCGGTGATGCTCACCAGCCGCGCCGACCCGGCGCGCGCGCGGCTGCTCTCCTGCGCGCTGGCGGTGCTGCTGCAGCACTGGCAGGCCACCGGCGCCAGCGCGCTGCCTGCCGCCGGCGCATCCGCCACGCCGTGAGCCTGCTCACGCTCAACGCCGGCTCCTCGTCGCTGAAGTTCGCGCTCTTCGACGACGCCGGCGCCGCGCCCCGGCAGCTGCTCGCCGGCCAGATCGCCGGGCTGGACGCGCAGCCGAGGCTCGAGCTTGCGCCCGCAGGGAGGCCGCGCACGCGCGAGCCGCTTGTCAGCCAGGGGCCGCAGGCGGTGCGCGACCTCGACACCGCGCTTGCCCGGGTGCTCGCCGGTCTGCCGGTGTGGGCCCCCGGCCGCGCGGTGCGCGCCGTGGGGCATCGGGTGGTGCACGGCGGCCCGGGCTTCGCCGCCCCGGTGGTGGTGGACGAGGCGGTGCTGGCGGCGCTCGAGCGGCTCGGCCCGCTTGCGCCGCTGCACCAGCCCTTCAACCTCGCCGGCATCCGCGCGGCGCGCGAACGGTTTCCGCAAGCGTTGCAGCTCGCCTGCTTCGACACCGCCTTCCACCACGGGCATCCGCCCGAGCATGATGCCTATGCCCTGCCCCGCGAACTGCATGCCGCCGGCGTGCGTCGCTACGGCTTCCACGGGCTCTCCTACGAGTACATCGCGCGGCGCCTGGCCGAGCTCGATCCGCCCGCGGCGGCCGGGCGCACGGTGGTGGCGCACCTGGGCAGCGGCGCCTCGGCCTGCGCGCTGCGCGCGGGCCGGTCGCTCGCCTCGACCATGGGCTTCAGCGCGCTCGACGGCCTGCCCATGGGCACGCGGCCCGGCCACCTCGACCCGGGCGTGCTGCTGTGGCTGATGGCCGAGCGCGGCATGGATGCGGCCGCGCTCACCGACCTGCTCTACCGGCGCAGCGGCCTCAAGGGTCTGAGCGGGCTGAGCGCCGACATGCGCAGCCTGCGCGAGAGCGACCTGCCCCAGGCCCGGGAGGCGATCGCGCACTTCGTGGCGCGCCTGCGCGAGGCGGTGGGCGCGCTGGCCGCAGCGCTCGGCGGGCTCGATGCGCTGGTGTTCACCGGCGGGATCGGCGAGCACGACCCGCTCACCCGCGCCGAGACGGTGGAGGGCCTGGCCTTCCTGGGGCTGCGGATCGAGCCGATGGCCAACGCCGCGCAGGGCGCGGGCAGCCAGGGCCTGATCAGCCCGGCCGGGGCGCCGGTGCGGGTCTGGGTGATCCCCACCGACGAGGAGGCAGTCATCGCCGGGCATCTCGCGGCCGCGCTCGCCGCCGCTGCCGCGCCGCCCACGCGCGATTGACGCCCGCGCGGCCGGCCCTGCCAGGCGCGCCAGTACAATTCGCTTCTTGCCGGGCAGCCCTCGCCTTGCCGCGGCCCGTCCCCAAGGAAACGCGCCATGTCTCTCCAGTGCGGCATCGTCGGCCTGCCCAATGTCGGCAAGTCCACCCTGTTCAACGCCCTCACCAAGGCCGGCATCGCGGCCGAGAACTACCCGTTCTGCACCATCGAGCCCAATGTCGGCATCGTCGAGGTGCCCGACCCGCGGCTCGATCTGCTCGCCGGCATCGTCAAGCCGCAGAAACTGCTGCATGCCACCGTGGAGTTCGTCGACATCGCCGGTCTGGTGGCCGGGGCCTCCAAGGGTGAAGGTCTGGGCAACCAGTTCCTTGCCAACATCCGCGAGACCGACGCGATCGTGCATGTGGTGCGCTGCTTCGAGGACGGCAATGTGATCCATGTGAGCGGCCGGATCGACCCGCTCTCCGACATCGAGGTGATCGACACCGAACTGGCGCTGGCCGACATGGCCACGGTGGACAAGGCGCTGGTGCGCTACGGCAAGGTGGCGCGCGCCGGCGGCGACAAGGAGGCGGCGCGCCTGGTGGCGGTGCTGGAGAAGTGCCAGGCCGTGCTCGATCAGGCGCGGCCGGTGCGCTCGCTCGATCTCTACGACGAGGAAAAGGCGCTGCTCAAGCCGCTGTGCCTGATCACCGCCAAGCCGACCATGTACGTGGCCAATGTGAAGGAAGGCGGATTCGAGAACAATCCGCACCTGGAGGCGGTGCGCGCCCATGCGCAGGCCACCGGGGCGATCGTGGTGCCGGTATGTGCGGCGGTGGAAGCCGAGATCGCGGACATGCCCGACGAGGACAAGGCGGTGTTCCTCGAAGACATGGGCATGGACGAGCCCGGCCTGAACCGTGTGATCCGGGCCGCCTTCAAGCTGCTGGGTCTGCAGACCTACTTCACCGCCGGCCCGAAGGAGGTGCGGGCCTGGACGGTGCGCATCGGCGCCACCGCGCCGCAGGCCGCAGGCGTGATCCACACCGACTTCGAGAAGGGATTCATCCGCGCCGAGACCATCGCCTTCGACGACTTCATCGCCTGCAAGGGCGAGGCCGGCGCCAAGGAGAAGGGCAAGATGCGGCTGGAAGGCAAGGAGTATGTGGTGCACGACGGGGATGTCATGCACTTCCGGTTCAACGTCTGACGGTCAGGGGGAATTCCGGCGGTTCTTGCGGGCCTCCTTCAGAGCATCAAGTTCCTGATTTTCCTAGGATCACAGGTCAGGTCGGCGCCATCCGTTGCCGTTGCCAGCCAATCCGAAAGTGAGTGGCGTCGCGGGTACGGACCGTTCGCCACCCCGACAATCGGTGGGTACGGTCGCCAACCCTTCGAGGCGCCCATGCTCACCGATACCCAGTGCCGCGCGGCCCGTTCGCGAGAGAAGGCCTGCACGCTCGCTGACGGCGGCCGCTTCACGCTGGCCAAGGCCCGCGACTGGCTGACCATGAAAAGCTGGGAGGAGACCACCACCGGCGCCCGCAGGAACGGGCAGAGCGTCGCCGTCGAGGCCAAGCGCAGCATGACCGGCGGGTTGCTCGATGCAGCGGCGCATCGCGGCCGAGCGCATGAAGCAGCGCAAGGCACCATGCAGTGCCGTTGCCCCGGCAGGCGGTCGAGATGCTGCGGGCGCTGCACGGAAGCACCCGGCTCAACGAG
>CAIZPE010000286.1 GCA_903934795.1 uncultured bacterium
GCATACGAGATGCGCGAGAGTGACTGGAGTTCAGACGTGTGCTCTTCCGATCTGGTACACGGGCGGCTTTGCCCTCTTCGTGGTGGTGCTGGCCATCCTCGAGCAGATGGGTCTGCCCCGCGCGACCATCGGCTATGTCTTCCTCGCAGCCACGGTGCTTCTCTATGCCGGCATCGGCATCATGAGCCGCACCAACGACGCGGCCGAGTACTACGTGGCCGGCCGGCGGGTGCCCTCGCTGTTCAACGGCATGGCCACCGGCGCTGACTGGATGAGCGCGGCCTCGTTCATCGGCATGGCCGGCGGCCTGTACCTGCAGGGCTTCAACGGCCTGGCCTTCATCATGGGCTGGACCGGCGGCTACTGCCTGGTGGCCCTGTTCCTCGCGCCCTATCTGCGCAAGTTCGGGCAGTTCACCATCCCGGACTTCCTGGGGGCGCGGTATGGCGGCCATGTGCCGCGGCTGATCGGCATCTTCATCGCCATCCTGTGCTCGTTCACCTATGTGGTGGCGCAGATCTACGGCGTGGGCCTGATCACTACCCGGCTCTCGGGGGTGGATTTCACCATCGGCATCTTCCTGGGCCTGGCCGGCATCCTGGTGTGCTCCTTCCTGGGCGGCATGAAGGCGGTCACCTGGACCCAGGTCGCGCAGTACATCATCCTGATCATCGCCTACCTGATCCCGGTGGTCTGGCTCTCGATCAAGCAGACCGGCATTCCGATCCCGCAGCTGGTCTACGGCTCGCAGCTCGAGAAGGTCACCCAGATCGAGAAGAAGCTCGCCGATGATCCCAAGGAGAAGGAGGTCCGCGAGATCTTCAAGAAACGCGCTGCCGATGCCGATGCGAAGCTTAAGGATTCCAATGCCTATGCCGCCGGCAAGTCGGACCTCGACAAGGCGGTTGCCGATGCCAGGGCGAGTGGCGATGCCGACGCGCTGAAGAAGGCCGAGGAGGCGCTGGCGAAGTATCCGAAGTCGGAGGCCGACGCCAAGGCGGCCTGGACCAAGGACAAGGCGGTGGCGCCGCGGGCCAATCCGCCGCTGCGCCACGGCGAGGCCTTCCCGGGCAAGGACGAGAAGGCGCGTGACATCTCCCGGCGCAACTTCCTGGCCCTGGTCTTCTGCCTGATGGTGGGCACGGCGGCGCTGCCGCACATCCTGATGCGCTACTACACCACCCCATCGGTGAAGGAGGCGCGCACCTCGGTGACCTGGTCGCTGTTCTTCATCTTCCTGCTCTACTTCACCGCGCCGGCGCTGGCGGTGCTGGTGAAGTACGTGGTCTACAACGATGTGGTGGGCACGGCCTTCGCCAGCCTGCCCGCGTGGATCCAGAGCTGGACCAAGGTGGACCCCTCGCTGCTTTCGGTGGTCGATGTCAACAAGGACGGCATCGTGCAGCTTGCCGAGATCAGCATCGGTGGCGACATCGTGGTGCTGGCCACGCCGGAGATTGCAGGCTTGCCCTATGTGATCTCGGGTCTGGTCGCGGCCGGCGGTCTGGCGGCGGCGCTGTCCACTGCCGATGGTCTGCTGCTCACCATCGCCAACGCGCTGTCGCACGATCTCTACTACAAGATGATCGACCCCAACGCGCCCACCTCCCGCCGTGTGCTGCTCTCCAAGGTGCTGCTGCTGGTGGTGGCGGTGCTGGCGGCGCTGGTGGCCGCGCAGAAGCCTGCTGACATCCTGTTCCTGGTGTCGGCGGCCTTCTCGCTGGCGGCCGCCGGGTTCTTCCCGGCGCTGGTGCTCGGCATCTTCTGGAAGCGCACCACCGGCATCGCCGCCTCCCTGGGCATGGTGGCCGGCGTGGCGGTCACCTTCTACTACATGGCGATCAACCAGGTCTGGCTGCGCGAGGTCTTCCTGGGTATTCCGAAGTCCGCGCCGGTGACCTCGCTGTGGTGGGACATCCAGCCGATCTCGGCCGGTGTGTTCGGTGTGCCGCTCGGCTTCGCGGTGATCGTGCTGGTCAGCCTGATCACGCCGGCACCCTCGCGCGAGACGCAGGAGCTGGTGGAGCATGTGCGCTACCCCAACCTGAAGGCGGCCTGACCGCTGCCTGCGCCGCCGCCGGTCGGGTTTTCCGGCCTGGCTGCGGCCACCGCCGCCGGTTTGCCCGGTGGCGGCGTCAGTGGAAGTCGCGGCTGCGGGTGGCCAGCCGCCCGAGCAGCGCGCTGTGGTCGGCCACCCGTCGGGCCACCAGGTGGGTGACCCGCCCACCGGTGGCGGCGTCGGTCTGCCAGATGCCGTAGACCGTCATGAGCCGGGCCCCGAGGATCTCCTGTCGGTAGCGTTCGAGGATGTCGGGCCAGATGATCACGTTGACCGTGCCGGTCTCGTCCTCGAGGGTGACGAACATCGTGCCCTTGGCGGTGCCGGGCCGTTGCCGGTGGGTGACCAGGCCGCTGGCCCGGGCCAGGCGCCCGGCCGGGTAGTCTCTGAGCACCCCGGCAGGCTGTACCTGGTAGCGCCCGAGCTGAACGCGCAGCAGGGCCAGCGGGTGCCGCCCCATCGACAGCCCGATGGCGCGGTAGTCGGCCAGGATGTCGTGCGCCTCGGGCGGCTCGGGCAGCACCGGCAGGGGCTCGTCGAAGCCGGCCGGCGCGAGCAGCGCGGGCAGGGCCTGCACACCGGCCACCTCCCAGTGGGCCGCGCCGCGATGCCCTGCCAGCGGCGCCAGCGCGCCGGCATCGGCCAGCGCCTTGAGATCGGCTGCGCCGAGCGCTGCGGCACGGGCGAGGTCTTCGACGCTGTCGAAGGCGAAGCCGTGGGCCGGCGCGGCCGCCATGCGCTGCGCCCTGGCCTGCACCAGGCGCTCGGCGGCCTGGGCCGACAGGCCCCGGATCTGGTTCAGGCCCAGCCGTACCGCGGGCTGGGTGCCTGCCTCATGGCGATGCGCGTCGCCGAAGGCCGGTGCATCGGTGTCGGGTTCAAGGCTGCAGCCCGTCGCGCTCAGCAGGACATCCACCGGGCGCACCGTGACGCCGTGCTCGCGCGCGTCGCGCACCAGTTGCGCCGGGGCATAGAAGCCCATGGGCTGGCTGTCGAGCAGCGCGGCCAGGAAGGCCGCGGGCTCGTGACGCTTGATCCAGGCGCTGACATAGACCAGCAGCGCGAAGCTGGCCGCGTGCGACTCGGGGAATCCGTACTCGCCGAAGCCCTGGATCTGGCGGAAGAGGTTCTGGGCGAACTCGCGGCTGTAGCCGCGGGCGAGCATGCCCTCGGTGAGCCGGACCTCGAAGGGCGCGAGCCCGCCCTTGCGCCGCCAGGCGGCCATGGAGCGGCGCAGGGCGTCGGCCTCGCCGGCGGAGAAGCCGGCGGCCAGCATGGCGATCTGCATCACCTGCTCCTGGAAGATTGGCACCCCCAGGGTGCGCTCCAGCGCCGGCTTGATCGCCTCCTGGGGATAGGTCACCGGTTCGAGCCCCTGGCGGCGGCGCAGATAGGGATGGACCATGCCGCCCTGGATGGGGCCGGGCCGCACGATGGCGACCTCGATGACCAGATCGTAGAAGCAGCGTGGGCGCAGCCGCGGCAGCATGGTCATCTGGGCGCGGGACTCGACCTGGAACACCCCGACGCTGTCGGCGCGCGAGAGCATCTCGTAGGTGGCCGGATCTTCGGCGGGAATGTCCTGGATGCGGAAGGGCTGGCCGCGGCGTTCGCCGATCAGCGTGAGCGCACGCCGGATCGCCGAGAGCATGCCCAGCGCGAGCACATCGACCTTGAGCAGACCGAGAGCATCGAGATCGTCCTTGTCCCACTGGATGACGCTGCGCCCGCTCATGGCGGCGTTCTCCACCGGCACCAGCCGGGTGAGGCGGTCTTGCGCAATCACGAAGCCGCCGCTGTGCTGCGAGAGATGCCGCGGGAAGCCGGCGAGCGTGTCGCTGAGTTCGGCCCAGTGCCGCACCAGCGGCGCCTCGGGGTTGAAGCCGTTCTCGGCCAGGCGCTGCGGGTTCAGGCCCTTGCCATCCCACCACTGCTGCGAGCGGGTGAGCCGGTCGACACGCTGGGCGTCGATGCCCAGGGCACGACCGACATCACGCAGCGCCGAGCGGATGCGGTAGGTGACCACCGTGGCCGCCAGCGCCGCCCGGTCGCGGCCGTAGCGCTGGTACAGATACTGGATGACCTCTTCGCGGCGCTGGTGCTCGAAGTCGATGTCGATGTCGGGCGGCTCGTTGCGCTCGCGGCTGATGAAGCGCTCGAAGAGCACGCTCATGCGGGCGGGATCGACCTCGGTGATGCCCAGGCAGTAGCACACCGCCGAATTGGCCGCCGAGCCGCGGCCCTGGCACAGGATGCCGCGCCCGCGCGCGAAGCGCACGATGTCGGCGACGGTGAGGAAGTAGGGCTCGTAGCGCAGCTCGGCGATCAGGGCGAGCTCATGCTCGACCTGGGCCAGCACCGCGGCCGGCGCGCCCTCGGGGTAGCGCAGCCCGATGCCCTCGAGGGTGAGGGCACGCAGCCAGCTGGCCGGGGTGTGGCCGGGCGGCACGATCTCGTGCGGGTACTCGTAGCGCAGTTCGTCGAGCGAGAAGCCGCAGCCCGCGGCCACCTCGAGGGTTTCCTCGAGCAGGGCCGGCGGATAGATCTGCGCCAGCCGCAGGCGGCTGCGCAGGTGCTGCTCGGCATTGGGCGCCATGGCGGTGCCCAGCGAGGCCAGCGGCTGGCCCAGCCGGATGGCGGTGAGGGTGTCCTGCAGCCGCTTGCGCGAGCGCACATGGAAGTGGACATCGCCGGCGGCCACCAGCCGCAGTCCGGTGCGCTCGCCGGCCTGACGCAGACGCTCGAGCAGGGCGCCATCGTGGCCGCGCAGCAGCAGCTCGGCGGCCAGCCAGGCGTGGGCGCCGAAGCGCTCGCGCAGCCAGTGCGCCTGTTGCAGCAGGCTGCGGCCCCCCGTGCCTGGCGCGGGCTGGTCGATGTCAACCAGCGCGACTGGCGGCGAGGGCACCAGCAGGGCCGAGCAACCCGGCACGCCGCCTTCGAGGTCTGAGTCCAGCAGCCGGTACTCGCCCTTGGGCGCGCGCAGGCGGGCGCGGGTGATGAGCTCGGCGAGGTGGCCGTAGCCCTCGCGCGTGCGTGCGAGCAGCACCAGCCGGGGCGGGCCGGTCTCGGGCCGGCCATGGGCCGGAGGCGGGGGCAGACCGAAGACTGCCTGCAGGCTGAACTCGGCGCCGATGATCAGCGGCAGGCCGGCCTCGCGGGCGGCAAGGTGAGCCCGTACCACGCCGGCCAGGGAGCATTCATCGGTGATGGCCAGCGCCGCATAGCCCTGCCGCAGGGCCCGCGCGACCAGCTCCTCGGCATGCGAGGCGCCCCGCAGGAAGCTGAAATTGCTGACGCAGTGCAGTTCGGCGTAGGGATGCATGACCGCTCGGACAGGTCGCGAAAATACTATATTTAAACACAGTATTGAGTCGGCTTGTCGCGCCTCCTGGCGCTGCTGCGACCAGGTGGCCGCCGGCCTGCGGTCTGCGCCTGCGCAGCCCGCCGCCATGCCCGCGTCGCCCGGCTTGAGCAGGCTCAGCCGGCCGTCCGGCCCGGGCCACACACTGCGCTGGCCCGTCATCACGGCGGCCGTCCGCGTCCTTCCTGGAGCATCGAGTGCCGAGAATCCTGGTCGTCCATCACTCCAAGACCGGCAACACCCGCCGCATCGCCGAGGAAATCGCCGAAGGCTGCGACGCCGAGATCGAGGAGATCGTCGTGCGAGAACCCCGGCCGGGCGCCTGGGGTGACCTGCTCGACGGCCTGAAGGCGATGGCCGGTGCGCGGCCGCCGATCGCCCCGAGCCTGCGGCGGCCGGCCGACTACGATCTGGTGGTGATCGGCTCGCCGGTCTGGTGCCGCAGCGTCTGCGGCCCGGTGCGCAGCTACCTGCACGCCCACGCCGGCCAGTTCCCGGCGGTCGCCCTCTTCTGCACCAGCCGCTGGCCGGGCGGCGCGTCGGTGCTGCGCGACATGGCCGCGCTGTGTGGCCGCACGCCGGTGGCCACGCTGGCCCTGCGCGAGCACGAGATCGTCTGGCGCCAGTACGGCGCCCGGCTCGACGAGTTCCTGCGGCTGATCGGCGAGCGGCGCGCCGAGCCGCTGCTCGCGGCGCACGAGGTGCCGGCGTGAGCGGTCGCAGCCGGTGCTCGTCCCTGGCGGAGGCCGTGCGATGAACGGGCCTGTGCTCCCGCTGCCTGCCGACGCGCTTGCCCTGGTGCCGATGCGCAATGTCGTGCTGTTCCCGCAGGTGCTGCTGCCCATCACTGTCGGGCGGGTGCGCTCGATGGCGGCGGTGCGCCATGCGCTGGCGAGCGGCACCTCGCTGGGCATCGTGCTGCAGCGCGAGCCCGAGACCGACGAGCCCGGTCAGGACGGCCTCTTCGAGGTCGGCACCGTGGCGCGTGTGGCGCAGGTGGGTGATCCGCAGGGCGAGCCCCTGCACCTGATCTGCCAGGGTGTGCAGCGCATGCGCATCGCGTCCATGGTCGAGGGTCATCCCTTCCTCGCCGCGCACATCGTGCCCATCGAGGAGCCGGCGACGGTGTCCACCCGCGCCGAGGCCCTGGCGATCCAGCTGCGCGAGAAGGCCACCGAGATCCTCACCCTGCTGCCAGGGGTGCCGGCCGAACTGGCCCACTCGCTGCAGACGCCGCGCGCCCCGGGCCATCTCGCTGACATCGTCGCCGGTCTGCTCGATGCCGAGGTGGCCGAGAAGCAGCGGCTGCTCGAGACCCTGGGCGTGGACGACCGCCTGCAGCGGGTGCTCACGATCGTGATGCGTCGCATCGAGGTGCTGAGGCTGTCGCAGGAGATCCGCGATCGCACCCGCGAACAGATCGACGATCGCGAGCGCCGCTTCCTGCTGCGCGAGCAGCTGCAGACCATCCAGAAGGAGCTCGGTGAGGCCGGTGACGGCGACGAGGACACCCGCCAGCTCGAGGAGGCGATCGCCCGGGTGGGCATGCCCGCCGATGTGCAGGTCCATGCCCGCAAGGAGCTCGGCCGGCTGCGCCGCAGCAGCGAGTCCTCCGGCGAGCACGCCATGCTGCGCACCTATCTCGAGTGGCTCACCGAGCTGCCCTGGGCCGAGCCGGCCGAGGCGCCGATCGACCTGGTCAAGGCGCGGCAGATCCTCGATGCCGACCACCACGGCCTGGAGCGCATCAAGCAGCGCATCATCGAGTTCCTGGCGGTGCGCAAGCTCAATCCCACCGGCCGCGCGCCCATCCTGTGTTTTGCCGGGCCGCCCGGGGTGGGCAAGACCTCGCTTGGCCAGAGCATCGCGCGCGCGCTGCAGCGGCCCTTCGTGCGGGTGTCGCTCGGCGGGGTGCATGACGAGGCCGAGATCCGCGGCCATCGGCGCACCTACATCGGGGCCCTGCCCGGCAACCTGGTGCAGGGCCTGCGCAAGGCCGGCTCCCGTGACTGCGTGATGATGCTCGACGAGGTCGACAAGCTCTCGGCCAGCGCTCACGGCGATCCCTCGGCCGCGCTGCTCGAGGTGCTCGATCCCGAGCAGAACGGCAGCTTCCGCGACAACTACCTGGGCGTGCCCTTCGACCTCAGCCGGGTGGTGTTCATCGCCACCGCCAATGTCATGGACCATGTGCCCGCCGCCGTGCGCGACCGCATGGAGGTGATCGAGCTGCCCGGCTACACGCAGGAGGAGAAGCTGCAGATCGCGCGGGTCCATCTCGTGCCGCGGCAGCTGCAGGCTGCCGGACTGCTCGGCCCGCAATGCCAGCTCACCGATGACGCGCTGGCGCTGCTGGTGTCGCACTACACCCGGGAGGCCGGGGTGCGACAGCTCGAGCGCGAGATCGGCCGGGTGATGCGACATGCCGCCACCCGCGTGGCGCAGGGCGATGCCAGCGACTCGACGGTCGATGCCGCCGCGCTGGCCGACATCCTCGGGCCGGCCCGCTTCGAACACGAGACCGCGCTGCGCAGCGGCCTGCCGGGCGTGGCCACCGGTCTGGCCTGGACGCCGGCGGGTGGCGACATCCTGTTCGTCGAGGCCACCCGGATGGCTGGCGAGGGGCGTCTCATCCTCACCGGCCAGCTCGGCAGCGTCATGAAGGAGAGCGCCCAGGCGGCGCTCACGCTGGTGAAGTCCAGCGCGCCCGCGCTCGGGCTGTCGGCGCTGGCCTTCGACGGCGTCGATGTCCATCTGCATGTGCCGGCCGGCGCCATTCCCAAGGACGGCCCGAGCGCCGGGGTGGCGATGTTCATCGCGCTGGCCTCGCTCTTCACCGGCCGGGCCGCGCGGCACGATGTGGCCATGACCGGCGAGATCAGCCTGCGCGGTCTGGTGCTGCCGGTGGGCGGCATCAAGGAGAAGGTGCTCGCCGCGCGCCGGGCCGGCATCGCCACGGTGCTGCTGCCGGCGCGCAACCGCAAGGATCTGGTCGATGTGCCCGCGGCCAGCCGTGCCGATCTGGTGCTGGTCTGGCTCGACCATGTCGATGACGCGATCCGGGCGGCGCTGGTGCCGTCGGTCACCGTGCCGTCGCCGCAGGCGCAGCTCTTCGCGGCCGGAGGCTGAGCATGCCGCAGTCCGCGCCCGACGAGCCGCTGCTGGCCCCGGTGGTCGACCGCGCCGGGCGTCCGACCGGCGCCGTGGCCGTGGGCGATGTCTTCGCGCTGTGCAGTGCCGAGCTCGAGTCGCTCGCCCGTCTGATCCTCGAGAACCTGCCCGAGGCGCCGGCCCGCCCGGCTGCCCGTGTTTCCACCGTGGAGTTGCGCCCCATGCGATTGCCTCTGCAGATCCAGTTTCTCGGCATGGACCGTTCCGAGGCCCTCGAGGCGGCGGTACGGTCCCGCGCGGCACGACTCGAGCGCCTTGCCCCCGACATCTCGGCCTGCCGGGTGGCGCTCGAGCTGGCCCAGAAGCACAGCCGGCAGGGCCGGCCGGTCAGCGTACGCATCGACCTCACCCTGCCGGGGCGCGAGCTGGTGGTCGACCGGGTGGCCGACGAGGATGCCTATGTCGCGCTGCGCGATGCCTTCGACGACATGCGCCGAAGGCTCGACGAGGCCGTGCGACAGCAGCGCGGCGAGCTGAAGACCCATCCCGAGCGGCTCGATGGGGTGATCGACCGTCTCGATGCCGAGGGCGGCTTCGGCTTCATCCGCACCGCGCAGGGCGGCGAGTACTACTTCGGGCGCGCCAGCCTGGCCAACGGTGACTTCGAACGCGTGGCGCCCGGCATGGCGGTGAGATTCATCGTCGAGGCGGCGGCCGAGGGGCTGCAGGCCCACCGGGTGAGCCTGGTGCGCACCCGGACCCGCTGAGCGCGCTGACCGCAGGCGCGGGTGCGCGGGTGCCCGGCGCCGTGCGGCCGCGTCTGATCCGCCGGTCCCCGGCTCAGAACACCCGTCCTCGTCGCCACAGCGACAACCCGGCCGAGGCGCTGGCCAGCAGCGCCGCGAGCCCTGCCAAGGCAAAGCTGAGTTCGGTGTGGCGGCGTTCGAGCACCAGCCGCGAGCTCAGTCCCTGGTAGACCTTGCGAAGATCCTCGGCGGTGGCCGCATACCGGTACTCGCCGGCGGTCATGCCGGCGATGGTCTTGAGCGCCTCCTCGTCCAGGCGCATGTACATCGACATGCCGCCGAAGTCGACCTCGCCGCCCTGCACCGTGCCGATGCCCACGGTGTACACCCGCACGCCGCGCTCGGCGGCAAGGCGCGCCGCGGCGATCGGATCGACCCCGGTGGTGCGTCGGCCGTCGCTGAGCAGGATGATCGCCGCCGAAGGATGCGAGCCCGGCTCCACCGCCTTGAAGGGCCTGGCCGCGGGGGGGCGCTCGGCGCCGGGGCGCGCACCGCCGAACTGCATGGCCTCCAGGTCGAGGCCGTGATCGGGGAACAGCGTGGCCAGCGCGACCACCAGTGCATTGCCGGTGGCGGTGCCGCGCTGCATCTCGAGCCGGTCGACCGTGGCGAGCAGATCCTCGCGTCGCGAGGTGGGGCGCTGCGCCAGCGTGGCGGTGCCGGCGAAGGCGACGATGCCGGCCCGGACATCGTCGGGCATGTCCTGGATGAAGGCGCGCGCGGCGCCGCGCGCGGCCGTGAAGCGATCCGGCTCGACGTCGCGTGCCCGCATGCTCAGCGACACATCGAGCGCCAGCATCACGGTCTGCTGCTGCGAGGGCAGCACGATCGGCGCCTGGGGCCGCGACAGCGCGAACAGCCCGCAGCCGAGCGCGGCCAGCAGCAGCAGGGCGGGCAGGTGGGTGTTCAGCGCACCAAGCGGCCCCGCGGCGGGCTGCGCCGACCCGATCAGGCCGGGCCAGGTCCGGGCGAGGGTCTGCTGGCGCCGCAGCAGCCAGACATGGCCGAGCACGCACAGCGGCAGCAGGGCGAGCAGCCAGAGCAGTCTGGGCCATTCGAAGCTCACGGGTCGGGCCTCCGCGATCGGACACGATGCCCGTGCACTCTAGCATCGGGCCGTGCCTGCCGGCTGCCGCTTCGGAACGGCGCGGCCTCATGGCGATGGACAGGCTCGTCCCGGACACTACACTGCCGGCGGGAGGGTGCCATGACCAATGCCGACATCGACTGGGAAATCTACGCCGTGCGCTACGCCAGCCACGAGCGCAATCGCAGCGCCAACTTCATCGTGCGCGATGAGCACGACGGGCCCATGCCCATGGACTTCTATGTCTGGCTGCTGCGTGCGCCGGGCCGCGTCATTCTGGTGGACACCGGGTTCGGTGCCGAGGCCGCGCAGCGACGCGAGCGCCGCCTGCGCCGCTGTCCGATCGCCGCGCTGGCGGCGCTCGGGGTTTCGCCCGAGGCGGTCACCGATGTGATCATCACCCACCTGCACTACGACCATGCCGGCAATATCGGCAAGCTGCCCCATGCCCGCTTCCATGTGCAGGACGCCGAGGTGTCCTTCGCCACCGGGCGCTGCATGTGCCACGGCCCGCTGCGCCATGCCTACGATGTCCAGGATGTCACCGACCTGATCCGCCATGTCTATGCTGACCGGGTCCAGTTCCATGACGGCGATGCCGACATCGCGCCCGGGGTCTCGGTCATGCTGATCGGCGGTCACACGCAGGGGCTGCAGTCGGTGCGGGTGCGCACCGCCCGCGGCACGGTGGTGCTCGCCTCCGACGCCAGCCACTACTACGAGAACATGGAGGCGGCGCGCCCCTTCCCGATCGTCTACAACGTGGCCGACATGCTCGACGGCCATCGGCGGCTGCGCCGCGAGGCCGACTCCGCCGAGCATGTCATCCCCGGTCATGATCCGCTGGTGCTGCAACGCTATCCGCAGGTGCCCGGCGACGAGCACGGCATCGCCTGCCT
Organism: uncultured bacterium; assembly: GCA_903934795.1. Taxonomy (GTDB): domain Bacteria; phylum Pseudomonadota; class Gammaproteobacteria; order Burkholderiales; family Burkholderiaceae_E; genus Quisquiliibacterium. The sequence goes on from CAIZPE010000286.1 coordinate 11,324, forward strand.
GCACCTGCCGCCGCTGGCCGGGGTGCGATCATGAAGGCCGTGGTGGTGGGGCCCGGCGGCCCGGCGCTGGCCGAGGATGTGCCGGTGCCGGTGCCCGGCGAGCACGAGGTGCTGGTGCGGGTGCGGGCCTGCGGCCTGAATCGCGCCGACCTCGGCATGGCGGCCGGCCTGCGTCATGGCGCGGCCGGCGGCGCGGGCGCGGTGCTCGGCCTGGAGTGGGCCGGCGAGGTGGTGCGCACCGGCGCGGCGGTGCGAGGCCTGCGCGAGGGTGACCGGGTGATGGGTTCGGGCGGGGGCGCCTTCGCCGAGTACGCGGTGAGCGATCACGGCCGGGTCATGCCCATTCCGGCGGCCGGCATGGGCTTCGAGCAGGCCGCCGGGCTGCCGGTGGCCCTGCAGACCATGCATGACGCGGTGATCACCCATGGCGAACTCGCGCCCGGCGGCACGGTGCTGGTCCAGGGCGCGAGCTCGGGCGTGGGCCTGATGGCCATGCAGATCGCCCGCTGGCGCGGAGCGGCGCTGGTGGCCGGCACCTCCACCGACCCCGGCCGGCGGGCCCGGCTTGCGGCCTTCGGCGCGCAGCTCGCGCTCGATGCCACCGATCCGGGCTGGGTGGCGCAGCTGCTCGAGGCCACCGGCGGACGCGGCGTCGATCTGGTCGTCGATCAGGTTTCCGGTGCGCAGGCCACGCCCAACCTGCACGCGACCCGCATCCTGGGGCGCATCGTGAATGTGGGCCGGCTCGGTGGCATGCGTGCCGAGTTCGACTTCGACCTCCACGCCCTGCGCCGCATCACCTATGTGGGCGTCACCTTCCGCACCCGCTCGGTGGCCGAGGTTCGCGAGATCAACCGGCGCATGATCGCCGACCTTGCCGAGCCGCTGGCCAGCGGCGCCATCGGCCTGCCGGTCGATCAGGTGTTCCCGCTCGAGCAGGCGCCGCAGGCGCTGGCCCACCTGCGGGCCAACCGGCATTTCGGCAAGGTCATCCTGCGCGCCTGACGCGGGTTGCCCGTCACCCTTTCCGGAGCCCCCATGATTCCTTCACCGATCGATGGCATCCGCCTGCAGACCGTGGTCGCCAACGGCATCACCCAGCGCTATGCCGAGTGCGGCAGCGGCCCGCTGGTGCTCTTCTGCCACGGCTGGCCCGAAAGCTGGTACTCCTGGCGTCATCAGATGCTGGCCCTGGCCGATGCCGGCTGGCGCTGCGTCGCGCCCGACATGCGTGGCTACGGCGGCACCGATGCGCCCGCCGAGATCGAGCGCTACAGCATCCTCGACCTGGTCGGCGACATGGTCGCGCTGGTGCGCGAGCTTGGCGCCACCCAGGCCGTGGTGGTCGGTCATGACTGGGGCGCGCCGGTGGCCTGGCACTGCGCGCTGCTGCGCCCCGACCTGTTCCGCGCGGTGGCCGGGCTGAGCGTGCCCTGGGCGCCGCGCGGCGGCATCGACCTGCTGTCGGCCCTGGCCAGGCTGGGCGTCACCCGCTTCTACATGCAGTACTTCCAGGAGCCTGGCGTGGCCGAGGCCGAGCTCGACGCCGATCCGCGCGCCTCGCTGCGCCGGCTCTACTACACCGCCAGCGGCGATCTCGATCAGCCCGGCAAGGGCTTCGCCCAGCTGCCGCCCGACGGCGGCGTGCTCGCCAACACCGCCGATCCCGCGGTGCTGCCGGGCTGGTTGAGCGAGGCCGATCTCGACTGGTACACCGGGGAGTTTGCACGGGCCGGGTTCAGGGGCGGCCTGAACTGGTACCGCAACCTCACCCGCAACTGGCGCCTGACCGCGCCCTGGCATGGCTGCGTGATCCATCAGCCGTCGCTGTTCATTGCCGGCGAACGGGATGGCGTGCTGAAATTTCCGGCGTCGCGCCAGCAGATCGAGAGTTTTCCCAAGACCCTGCCGGGCATCCGCGGCTGTCACATCCTGCCCGGGGCCGGCCACTGGGTGCAGCAGGAAAGTGCCGACGAGGTCAACCGCCTGCTCGTGGCATTCCTGGGGGGATTGGCGACCGGGTGATACCGGCCGCGGCAGGTTCCGTCGCCGGATCGGCGCGGACCTGCACGGGCGGCCGGCCAGGACGGCCGACCGCGGGCTTCAGGCCGTTCAGGCCTTCTTGACCCAGGCGCTGCACCAGCCCTTGCCGGCCACCTGCTTGCCCGCGAAGATCGGGCAGCCGCCCATGGCGTCGGCGGCCTTGCCCTGGTAGAGCGAGCAGTTGGCGCAGTTCTGGCCTGCGGCGTACTTGGGGAACTTGGCCTTGTCCACCTTGGTGGCATCGGCCTTGTAGCCCAGCGAGGCGGCCTGGGCGTCGGTCTCGGAGAGCGCCGCGCCCTGCGCGCTGGCTTGGGCGCTGGCCAGCGCGGTGGCGCCGAGGCTGATCTGCATGATGAAGGTGCGGCGGGAGGTCATGGTGCGTACTCCGGGGGGGGGGAAAGGTCCCGCACGGTACCAAGAAGCGGCTTTTCCCCGCAGCGCGTTCGGGTATTGACGGCGGCTTTCAGCCGCCGGACAGGCTGCTGCCATCCTCGAGCAGCTTGCCATCGAGATGGGCCACGCAGTCGAGCAGGCTCAGCCTGTGCGGGGGCTGGGCCTCGAGCACGCTGATCGAGGTATTGCCGATCCGGTCGGGCACGGTGACGCCATCGGGCAGCCGGACATGGCCGCGCAGGATTGCCTTGATCACCAGGCCATGGGTGACCACGGCCAGCGGGCCGTCCAGGCTGGCGCGCAGCCTGATCGCGGTCTCGAAGGCCTGCGCCACCCGCGCCAGGAAGTCGGGAATCGACTCGCCCTCGGGCGGCGCTTCCTGCATCTCGAAGGGATTGAAGCCGAGGTGGTCATAGGGCTGGCCACGCAGGCGCCCGAAGTTGCGTTCATGCAGCAGCGTCGTGGTCTGCAGCGGCAGGCCGGTGCGTGCCGCCAGTGCCCGCGCGGTGTCATGGGCCCGGCGCAGATCGCTGCTCAGGATGCCGGCGAGCGGCTCGGTGCCCAGGCGCTGCGCGAGAGCCTGGGCCTGGGCTGCGCCGCGCTCGCTCAGCGGGGTGTCGGGCGGCTGCATCACCCGTGCGGCATTGAGCGGCGTCTCGCCGTGGCGGATCAGCAGGATGGTCATGGGGCTCGGGTGTCGGGGAAGGGCGGTGCCGCATCTTGTCGCGGCGCGCCGTGACCCGCAACCCGCACGGGGCCGATCGCGCGGTGTGTCCGGTGCCGGCGCAGGGGCCGGCCGACGGCGCCCGGATGCATCCGCCGGGAGCGGAACGCCGGCAGCCGGGCTGTGCGCAGCCCTGTGCTATCGTCGATCGACTCAGTGCAGCGGGCAGGCCGTCCACCATGGCGCAAGGCGAAATCGGTGTCACCCGGCAAGGCCCTGTCGCGGTGCTCGAGCTGCGGCGTCCGCCCAGCAACTTTCTCGACATTCCCTTGCTGCGCAGCCTGGCCGACGCCATGCATGCCCTCGACCGCGATCCGGGCTGCCGGGCCATGGTGCTCGCCGCGCAAGGCAGCGCCTTCTGCGCGGGCGGCAACTTCAGCGCGCCAGGCGCGGTGCAGGGTCTGGCCGATCCGGGTGCCGATGGGGGCCTGTATGCCGAGGCGGTGCGCCTGTTCCGTGTGGCCAAGCCGATCGTGGCCGCGGTGCACGGCGCCGCGGTGGGCGGCGGGCTGGGGCTTGCGCTGGTGGCCGACTTCCGGGTCACCTGCGCGCAGGCGCGGTTCTCGGCCAACTTCAACCGGCTGGGCATCCACCCGGGCTTCGGCCTGAGCGTCACCTTGCCCCGGCTGGTGGGCGCGCAGCAGGCCGCGCTGCTCTGCTTCACGGGTCGGCGCGTCGGTGGCGAACAGGCCGTGGCCATGGGGCTCGCCGATCAGCTGGTGCCGCAGCCGCAGGTGCGCGAAGCGGCCTGCGCCCTGGCCGCCGAGCTTGCGGTCTCGGCACCGCTTGCCGTGGTCTCCACCCGCCAGACCCTGCGCGCTGGCCTGGCCGATGCGGTGGCTGCGGCCACCGTCCACGAGGCCGCCGAACAGCGCGTGATGTTCCGCTCGCAGGATTTCGCCGAGGGCGTGGCCGCCATGAACGCGCGCCGGCCGCCGGTCTTTCAGGGGCGCTGAGCCAAGCGCCCGAGCGCCACCGCCATGATGCAGCCCCCCGATTCCGCCATGCCTTCGGACGCCACCCGGGCCACCGGCCCGCTTGCGGGCGTACGCATTCTCGATCTCACCGCCGTGGTGCTCGGTCCGCTCGCCACCCAGATCCTGGCCGACTACGGCGCCGAGGTGATCAAGGTCGAGGGCCTCGAGGGCGACCTGATGCGGGCCAACGGGGTCTCGAAGGTCAAGGGTATGAGCTCGATCTTCCTGGCCCTGAACCGCAACAAGCGCTCGCTTGCCGTCGACCTCAAGACCGCGCAAGGGCGCGAGATCATCGAGCGTCTGATCCCGGGCGTCGATGTGGTGGTGCACAACATGCGCATGGCCGCCATCGAGCGGCTGGGCTTCGGCTATGCGCGCGTGGCTGCGCTCAACCCGCGCGCGGTCTATTGCGCGGCCACCGGCTTCGGCCAGGACGGTCCGCACCGCGACCGGCCGGCCTTCGACGACATCATCCAGGCCGCCTGCGGGCTGGTCGGTGCCAATCTCATCCAGCAGTCGCTGCCCGATTACGTGCCCAGCCTGATCGCCGACAAGACCACCGGCATGGCGGTGGTGAGCGCGGTGCTGGCGGCACTGTTCCACCGCGAGCGCAGTGGCCGCGGCCAGCAGGTGGAAGTGCCCATGCTCGAGACCATGACCGCCTTCGTGCTCGCCGAGCACCTGGGGGGCCTGAGCTTCGAGCCGCCCACCGCCCCGGCCGGTTATGCCCGGCTGCTCACCGGCGGTCGCAAGCCGGCGGCCACCCGCGACGGCCACATCGCCATGCTGCCCTACACCGGCGAGCACTGGGAGGCCTTCTTCCGCATGGCCGGCCGTGCCGAGCTCATCGAGCGCTACCAGCTCGCCGACCGGCACAAGCGCAACCAGCACCTGCGCGAGCTCTACGCGCATCTTGCCGAGATCGCCCTGACCCGCACCACCGCGGAATGGATGGCGATCTGCGACGAGCTCGATGTGCCGGCCACGCCGATCTACCGGCTCGAGGACCTGCCCGCACATCCGCATCTGGCGGCGGTGGACTTCTTCCAGCGCGCCGAGATGCCCGGCCAGGGCAGCATCCGCTACACCCGGCCGCCGGTGCGCTTCATGGGCACCCCGGCCGGGGTGCGCTCCTTTGCGCCGCGCCTGGGCGAGCACACCGCCGAGATCCTTGCGCAGGCCGGCTACAGCCCGGCACAGATCGCCGCGCTGGCCGCCGATCGCGTGGTCGGGCTCGACCCGGGCGTGTCGGGCTGAGCGGCGGGCGTTCGCGCGGAACACGCATGCATCGACACGACCTTCTCGCCGCGTCCGCGCCGGACCGGCAGCCATTCCTTCGCGGAGACCACAGGCCATGAATTTCGAACTCCCCCATGAACACCGCATGCTCGCCGACCTGGTCAAGCGCTTCGTCGACGAGGAGCTCATGCCGCTCGAGAAGACCGTCCTCGAGCGCGAGGCTGCCGGGCAGGGGCATGAGCTCACCGCCGAGGAGCACCAGCGCATCGACGCCCGCTCGCGCGAGCTCGGCCTGTGGGGGCTCGATGCGCCCGAGGAGCTTGGCGGCTCCAACCTGCCGGTGAGCGCCATGGTCGCGGTCAACGAGGCCATGGGCCGCACCATCGTGCCCTACTACCTGCCGCCCGACTCGCCCAACCTGCGCATGCTGCTGCTCACCGCCACCGCCGAGCAGCGTGCCCGCTACCTCGAGCCTTACACCCGCGGCGAGATGGTCTCGGCCATCGCCATCTCCGAGCCGGGCGCCGGCGGCGACCCGGCGGCCATGCGCTCGCGCGCGGTCCGCGATGGCGATCACTGGGTGCTCAACGGGCGCAAGATCTGGATCAGCCGCGCGGCCAAGGCCGACTTCACCATCGTGATGGCGGCCACCGACCGAGAGAAGGGCGCACGCGGGGGCATCTCGGCCTTCATCGTCGACAAGGGCACGCCCGGCTTCAATGTGCTGCGCCGCATCCCCATGCTGGGTGGCCACTTCACCTACGAGATCGCGCTCGAGGATCTGCGCCTGCCGCACACCGCCATGCTCGGCGAGGAAGGCAAGGGCTTCGCGCCGATGCAGGAGCGTCTGTCCATCCGCCGGGTGCAGATGGCGGCCTGGTGCACCGGCCGGGCGCAGCGCGCGCTCGACATGATGGTCGAGTACGCACCGCAGCGCGCCACCTTCGGGGTGCCGCTCTCCGAGCGCCAGGCCATCCAGTGGTGGATCGCCGATGCGGCCACGCGCATCCATGCCTGCCGCCTGATGACCCACGAGGCCGCCTGGCGCGTCGACACCGGCCGTGACGCGCGCAGCCAGGTTTCCATGATCAAGGCCTACGCCACCGAGATGGCCTGGGAGATCATCGACCGCGCCATGCAGACCTTCGGCGCGATGGGCATGACCAAGGAGCTGCCGCTGCAGCAGATGGCCAACGATGTCCGCCTGATGCGGGTCTACGAGGGGCCCACCGAGGTGCATCGCTGGGTGGTGGCCCGCAATGTGCTGGCCGGCCGCGGCTGACGCCGAGGGGCCCGACAGGCGCTGTCGTATGCTTGTCGTCTGACCCATCGACAATCACGGTTTTGACCCGGAGGAGATCATGAAATCGTTTTCTGCCCGTGCCGGCGTGTTCGCCGCGCTGATGGCGGCGAGCCTGCCCGCGCTCGCCCAGACCGAGATCCAGTGGTGGCATTCCATGACCGGCGCCCTTGGCGACCGGCTCACCGGCCTGGCCGACCGCTTCAACAAGAGCCAGACCGAGTACAAGGTGGTGCCGGTGTTCAAGGGCACCTACCCCGAGTCGATGGCGGCGTCGATCGCCGCGTATCGCGCCGGCAACGCGCCGCACATCGTGCAGGTCTTCGAGGTGGGCACCGCCACCATGATGTCGGCCAGGGGCGCGGTGGTGTCGGTCGAGAAGATCATGAAGGACGCCGGCGAGAAGTTCGACCGCAAGGCCTATGTGCCGGCGGTGGCGGGCTTCTACACCACCCGCCAGGGCGAGATGATGTCCTTCCCCTTCAACAGCTCCACCTCGGTCTTCTACTACAACAAGGATGCGCTGGCCGCCGCCGGTGTCACCAAGGCGCCCGAGACCTGGCCCGAGGTGGCCGCCGCCGCGGCCAAGGTGAAGGCCGCTGGCGCAGCCCGCTGCGGCTACACCACCAGCTGGCCGAGCTGGGTGCACATGGAGAACTTCTCGGCCTGGCACAACGTGCTCTTTGCCACCGAGAACAACGGCTTCGGCAGCCTCAAGGCGCGGCTGGCCATCAACACCCCGCTGCATGAAAAGCACCTCGCCAACCTCGCCGACTGGTCGAAAAAGGGCTACTTCACCTACGCCGGCCGCACCAGCGAGGGCGACTCCAAGTTCTTCAGCGGCGAGTGCGCCATGTTCACCGGCAGCTCGGCGGCCTATGCCAACATCAAGCGCAATGCGAAGTTCAACTTCGCCATCGCACGCCTGCCCTACTACACCGATGTGCAGGGCGCGCCGCAGAATTCGGTGATCGGCGGCGCCAGCCTGTGGGTGATGGCAGGCAAGAAGCCGGCCGAGTACAAGGGCATCGCGAAGTTCTTCGCCTTCCTGTCGGCCACCGAGCTGCAGGCCGAGTGGCACCAGCAGACCGGCTACCTGCCGCTCACCATCGCCTCGTACGAGCTCACCCGCAAGTCCGGCTTCTACGAGAAGAACCCGGGCACCGATGTCTCGGTGGAGCAGATGATCGTCAAGACCACCGACAAGTCGCGCGGCGTGCGCCTGGGCAACTTCGTGCAGATCCGCGATGTGGTCCACGAGGAGATGGAGGCGCTGTTCGCCGGCAAGCAGGACGCGAAGCAGGCGCTCGCCAAGATCACCAGCCGCGGCAATGATCTGCTCGCGCGCTTCGAGCGCACCGCGAAGGAGTGAGGCCGGTGGCGCGGCCACCCGAACCGGCTGCCCGCGCCCTGACTGATCGATGATCAAGCGCGCCGTTTTTCCCTCGGGCTGGCTGCCCTGGGCGCTGCTGCTGCCGCAGCTCGCGGTGGTGGCGGTGTTCTTCTACTGGCCCGCGGTCCAGGCGCTCTATCAGTCGGTCTTCATCCAGGACGCGTTCGGCGGGAATGCCGAGTTCGTCGGCCTCGAGAACTTCGCCAGGCTGTTCGCCGATCCGCTCTACCTGAACGCCATGCGGGTCACCGCGGTGTTCTCGATCTCGGCCACGGTGATCGGCCTGGTGTTCAGCCTCACGCTGGCCTATTTCGCCGATCGGGCGCTGCGTGCCCGGCTGCTGCTGCGCACCCTGCTGATCTGGCCCTACGCCGTGGCCTGGGCGATCGCCGGCGTGCTCTGGATGTTCCTGTTCAATCCCACGCTCGGCGTGGTCACCCACTGGCTGCGCGGCGTCGGTGTCACCTGGAACCATGTCCTCGATGGCGACCAGGCGATGCTGCTGATCATCATGGCCACGGTCTGGAAGCAGATCAGCTACAACTTCATCTTCTTCCTTGCCGGGCTGCAATCCATCCCGCGCTCGCTGATCGAGGCCGCCGCGCTCGACGGCGCCGGCGCGTGGCGCAGCTTCCGGTTCGTCATCTTTCCGCTGCTTTCGCCCACCACCTTCTTCCTGTTCGTGGTGAACATCGTCTACGTGTTCTTCGACACCTTCGCGATCGTCGACGCGGTGACCTCTGGCGGGCCGGCCAATGCCACCGAGATCCTGGTGTTCAAGGTCTACCACGACGGCTTCAAGGCGCTTGACATCGGCGGTTCGGCCGCGCAGTCGGTGGTGCTGATGGTGATCGTGGTGGCGCTCACCTTCCTGCAGTTCCGGTATGTCGAGAAGAAGGTGCAGTACTGAGCATGGTCGAGCGCAACCGCTTCCTCGATGTCCTCACCTATCTCGTGCTCGGGCTGGGGATCTTCGTGGTGATGCTGCCGCTCTATGTGGCCTTCGTCGCCTCCACGCAGACCCAGGAGCAGGTCATGGCCGCGCCGATGTCGCTGCTGCCGGGCGACCGCCTGCTGGCCAACTATGCCGAGGTGCTGGCCACCGGTGCCGGGGCCAGCCAGGCCGGGGTGCGCGCCATGCTCTTCAACAGCCTGGTCATGGCGCTGACCATCGCCATCGGCAAGATCCTCATCTCGCTGCTGTCGGCCTTCGCGCTGGTGTACTTCCGTTTCCGCTTCCGCCAGGCCTGTTTCTGGATCGTCTTCGTCACGCTGATGCTGCCGGTGGAGGTGCGCATCATGCCCACCTACCAGGTGATGTCCGACCTCGGGCTGCTCGACACCTACACCGGCCTCACCCTGCCGCTGATCGCCTCGGCCACCGCCACCTTCCTGTTCCGGCAGTTCTTCCTCACCGTGCCCGAGGAACTCGCCGAGGCCGCGCGCATCGATGGCGCGGGGCCGATGCGTTTCTTCTTCAGCATCCTGCTGCCGCTGTCGCGCACCAACATCGCGGCGCTGTTCGTCATCCTGTTCATCCTGGGCTGGAACCAGTACCTCTGGCCGCTGCTGATGACCACCCAGGAATCCATGTACACGGTGGTGATCGGCATCAAGCGCATGATCGCCGGCGGCGACGCCGCCACCGAGTGGAACCTGGTCATGGCCACCGCCATGCTGGCGATGCTGCCGCCGGTGCTGGTGGTGGTGCTGATGCAGCGCTGGTTCGTGCGGGGCCTGGTCGACACGGAGAAGTGACATGAGCGTCCCTGCCTGGCCCTATCCCGCGCGTTGCGCCCACCGTGGCGCCGGCAAGCTCGCGCCCGAGAACACGCTGGCGGCCATCCGTCACGGTGCGGCGCTCGGCTACCGGATGTTCGAGTTCGATGTGAAGCTCTCCGCCGATGGCGTGCTGGTGCTGATGCACGACCCCACCGTCGATCGCACCACCAGCGGCCACGGCCGGCTGGCCTCGTTTACGCTCGGCCAGATCGCGCGCCTGGATGCCGGCAGCTGGCACTCGCCGGCCTTCGCCGGCGAGCCGGTGCCCACGCTGGCCGGCGTGGCCGCCTGGCTGCGTGCCAACCAGTGCCTGGCCAACATCGAGATCAAGCCCTGCCCGGGCCGAGAGGCCGAGACCGGCGCCGCGGTGGCGCTCGAGGCGCGTGCGTTGTGGGCGGGTGCGGCGGTGCCGCCGCTGCTGTCTTCCTTCTCGCCGCCGGCGCTCGCTGCGGCGGCGGCGGTCGCCCCCGAACTGCCCAGGGCGCTGCTCATGCACCGGCTGCCCGACGACTGGCTCGCCCAGACGCGTGCGCTGGGCTGCGTGGCCATCGACCTCAATCATGAACTGCTCGATGCCGGGCTGATCGACTCGGCCCATGCCCATGGCCTGAAGGTCCTCGCCTACACGGTCAATGATCCCGCGCGCGCCGCCATGCTCACCGGCATCGGTCTCGACCTGGTGATCACCGACGCGGTCGATCGCATCGCCTTCGCCTGACTCGCGGTTGCCCTGCCGCTGGCCGGATTCGCGCCTGCGGCTGCCTGGATCCTGCGCATTGCGATCGGTCAATGCGCCAGCAGCGCGCGCGCGCGATAGTGCATGTCAGACCGGTCGCCGACCGGAATTCAGGGGCGGTCATGGCGTTCACACACGAGGAACAGGCGGCATTGCTGGACGGGCTGCGGGCGCGGGCGCGGCGACTGCGCGGCGAGGTGGCCGGCAAGCTCGTCGATGCCGCCGAGGATGCCCAGGACGGGCGTGGCGGGCACGACAGCGGCGAACAGTCGTTTGCCCTGGCCGAGAGCGGCCTCGACTTCGCCGAGGCCTCGCGGGACCTGCACGAACTGCAGGCGATCGACCGGGCGGTGCTGGCCATCGATGCCGGCACCTACGGCAGCTGCGAACGCTGCGGCGAGCCGATCGAGCCGCAGAGGCTGCTGGCGCAGCCCCTGGCCCTGCGCTGCCTGGACTGCCAGGCGCGCGCCGAGCGCGAGCAGGGCGGCCACACGCACCGGCTCTGAGCGGCGCCGTCAGGCCGCTGGCTCCGCTGTGGTAGGGTCGACGCGCCGCCCGATGGTGGGCGGCGCCAACGGGTCATCCATGAACGATCACACCCCCGACACGCGGAGCATGGCGCTGTTCTGCGATTTCGAGAATGTCGCGCTCGGCGTGCGCGAGTCCCGCTACAAGCAGTTCGACATCAGCAAGGTGCTCGAGCGCCTGCTGCTCAAGGGCAGCATCGTGGTCAAGAAGGCCTATTGCGACTGGGAGCGCTACCGCGAGTTCAAGGCCGCAATGCACCAGGCCTCGTTCGAGCTGATCGAGATTCCGCATGTGCGCCTCTCGGGCAAGAACTCGGCCGACATCCGCATGGTGGTCGACGCGCTGGACCTCTGCTACACCAAGTCGCATGTCGACACCTTCGTGATCATCAGTGGCGACTCCGACTTCTCGCCCCTGGTGAGCAAGCTGCGTGAGAACGCCCGCACGGTGATCGGCGTCGGGGTCAAGAACTCGACCTCCGAGCTGCTGATCAACAACTGCGACGAGTTCATCTTCTACGACGATCTGGTCCGCGTCAGCGAGGCGCCGGCCCGTGCCGCAACGGCTGGACGGGGAGGGGCGCTTGCCGGTGGGCGTGCCGCGTCGTCAGCGCGTGCGGCCAGGGCGGGCAGCCCGGCGGCTGCGGCGCCCGCCTCCGCGCCGGCATCGGCGCCCGCCTCCACGCCCGCCTCCGCGCCTGCAGCCGCCCCTGCAGCCGC
>CAIZPE010000287.1 GCA_903934795.1 uncultured bacterium
GGCGGTGACCGTCACGCATCGCGAAAGCACTGGGAATGCGAAAGGGATCGAAGCCGTGCAGGTTGCGCCCGGTGGGGAGCACATCGGGCGTGCGCAGCAGGTCGCCGCCCGGCGCGGGCGCGATGAAGCGGCCGCGCAGCGCGCGCAGGATCGCCGGCACCTCGGTGTCGTGGGCCAGCAGGCGCGCGGTGCGGGCCAGGTCTTCGAGCAGCGTGACGGTGGACGGCTCGGCACGCTGGCCGCCCGCGGCCAGCGCGCGCTCGGCAGTCTCGCCGCGCACCAGCGCGGCCAGGCACTCACGCGGCAGCGACGCGCCACCGGCGGCCTGCGCCATGATCTCCAGCAGGTCGATGCGCTGCTCGGGCGAGGGCGGGCGGCCGGCCACATGCATGCCGTGGGGGATGACGGTGTGCTCGAGCTCGAGCACATCCCGTGCGAGCTGCGTGATGCGGGCCGGCGCCTCGGCGGCCGACCAGACCGGGTCGGCATCGACCAGTTCCATGGCCGCGGCCTGCGCCTGGATCAGCACCGCGGCTTCGGTGCGCGCGCCCTCGGCATCGGGCGGCAGGCCGCGCCAGTGCTCGAGCGAATCCTTGAGATCGAGCAGACCGGCATACAGGCCGGCCTGCGCCAGCGGGGGCGTGAGATAGCTGATCAGCGTGGCCCCGGAGCGACGCCGCGCCACGGCGCCCTCGGAAGGATTGTTGGAGGCGTAGAGGTAGAGATTGGGCAGGTCGCCGATCAGGCGATCAGGCCAGCAGCCGCCGCTCATGCCGGTCTGCTTGCCGGGCATGAACTCGAGCGCGCCATGGGTGCCGAAGTGCAGCACCGCGTGCGCGCCGAAGTCCTCGCGCAGATAGCGGTAGAAGGCCGAGAAGGCATGGGTGGGCGCGAGCCCCTTCTCGAACATCAGGCGCATGGGGTCGCCCTCGTAGCCGAAGCCCGGCTGCACGCCGACCATCACCTGGCCGAACTGCCGGCCGAGCACGAGGATGGACTGGCCGTTGCTCAGCTGCCGACCCGGCGCCGGCCCCCACTGCGCCTCGATCTCGGCCAGCCAGGGTTCGCGGCGGACATGATCGTCAGCGCGAATGGTGGCCATGACATTGGCGTCGGCCCCGTACTGCGCGGCATTGCCGCTGAGGATGGCCTCGCGCAGGGCATCGACGGTGTCGGGCAGTTCGACCGAGTAGCCGTCGGCCTTCAGCGCGGCCAGGGTGTGGTGCAGCGACTCGAACACCGAAAGGTGCGCGGCCGTGCCGATGTTGCCGGCGTTGGGCGGGAAGTTGAACAGCACGATCGCCACCCGGCAGCGGGCGCGCTCGGCACGACGCAGCGCCACCAGGCGCGATACCCGCGCGGCCAGCATCAGCGCACGCTCCGGACACGAGCGCATGTCCTGCGCGGTGTCGGCGGGGCCGAAGGTGCAGCGGTGCGAACAGCCGGTGCAGGTGACGCCCTGCGCGCCGGGGCGGCCGCCGAAGACCATGGGGCTGGTGGCGCCATCGAGCTCGGGGATGGCCACCATGATGGTGCTCTCCACCGGCATCAGGCCGCGGCCCGAACCGCCCCACTGGTCGAGGGTCTGGAACTCCACCGGATGGGCCGCCAGATAGGGCACATCGAGGCGCGACAGCGCCTCCTCGGCGGCATGCGAGTCGTTGTAGGCCGGGCCGCCGACCAGCGAGAAGCCGGTGAGCGAGACCACCGCGTCGACGAGGCTGCGGCCGTCCTTCATGAAGAAGCGCTCGATCGCCGGTCGGGCGTCGAGCCCGGCGGCGAAGGCCGGCACCACCCGCAGCCCGCGGGCCTCGAGCGCGGCGATCACGCCATCGTAGTGGGCGGCGTTGCCCGAGAGCAGGTAGGAGCGCAGCAGCAGGACACCCACCGTGCCGGCGGCCTGGGGAGGCGCTGCGGGCAGGTCGTCGGCACGCTCGGAGAGCCGGCCCGGCATGCGCGGGTGGTACACGCCCACCTCGGGGTACTCCACCGGGTCGCCGGCGCGGCCCTGGCCGCGCAGCCCGCGGCGCGGGCCGTCGGCATAGCGGTCGATGAGGGCGCGCACCATGTTGAGCACGTTCTCCTCGGAGCCGCCGAGCCAGTACTGCAGGGTGAGGAAGTAGGTGCGGACATCCTGCGCGGTGCCGGGAATGAAGCGCAGCATCTGCGGAATGCGCCGCAGCATCTTCATCTGCGCCGCGCCGCCGGTGGCCGCCTTCTGGCGGCTGTCGCCGCGCAGGCGCTTGAGCAGCGCCAGCGGCCCGGAAGCCGGCTTGCCCATGTCGAAGCGGCCGACGCGGGTCAGGCGCACCACCTCGGCGGCCGACATCATGCAGATCATCGCGTCGCACTGGTCGCGACGCGCCTGCAGCGCCGGCACCAGGGGGAGGAAGTGATCCTCCATGAAGAGCATGGTGGCGATCACGATGTCGCCCGCGGCGATGTCGGCGAGGCAGCGCTCCAGGCCGGCCGGATCGGCGCTCCACTCGGAGGCCGCGTGCAGGCTGAGCACCAGCCCGGGAAACTGGCGTCGCAGCCCGGCGGCCGCCCGCTCGGTGGCGCTGGCCAGGTGCGTGTCCATCGTCACGATGACGACGCGCACCGGGGTCCGGTCAGCGGCCGAAGTGCGCTTTGGCGTCATAGAGGGTCTCGACGGTGATCAGCGCCACGCCGCGTTCCTGGGCGAACCGCTCGGTGTTGCGCCGTGCCTTGCCGCGCACGAAGAAGGGGATCTTCTGGAGCTCGGCGCGGGCGTCGTCGGACCAGGCGAGGTCATTGGCGGCAGCCGCTTGCGACTCGGCGGCGGGGCTGCCGGCCTCGGCCCGCGCGGGGGCAAGCGTCGTCGGCTCCTGCACCACCGCGACCGCCGACTCGCCCCGGCCCGGCATCGCCCGACCGAGATGCGAGGCCGGCGCCTCGGCGTGGAACTCGAAGTCGTCGCGGAACATGCCCAGCAGGTGCTCCTCGAGGCCCATCATCAGCGGCTGCACCCAGGTATCGAAGAGCACATTGGCGCCCTCCAGGCCCATCTGCGGCGCATAGCGGGCGGGGAAGTCCTGCACGTGCACCGGCGCGGAGATCACCGCGCAGGGCAGGCCCAGGCGCTTGGCGATGTGGCGCTCCATCTGGGTGCCGAGCACCAGATCGGGTTGCAGGGCGGCCACCCGCTCCTCGACCTCGAGGTAGTCGTCGGTGATCAGCGGCTCCACGCCGTAAACCTTGGCGGCCTCGCGCACCTCGCGGGCGAACTCGCGGCTGTAGGTGCCCAGCCCCACCACCGTGAAGCCGAGCTCGGTGGCGGCGAATCGGGCCGCCGCCACGGCGTGGGTGGCATCGCCAAAGACGAACACCCGTTTGCCGGTGAGGTAGGTGGAATCGACCGAGCGTGAGTACCAGCGCGCGTTCTGCGGCAGGCGCGCGATCGCCGGCTCGGGGTCGATGCCGACCAGGGCTGCGGCCTCGCGCAGGAAGGCCAGCGTGGCCGCGATGCCGATCGGCACGGTGCGCGTCATGGGCTGGCGCAGGGTGCGCGAGAGCCACTGCGCCGCCTGCATGCCGGTCTCGGGATAGAGGACCACATTGAAGTCGGCCTGGCCGAGCCGCGCGATCTCGTCGGGGCCGGCGCCCAGAGGCGCGACCACATTCACATCGATGCCGATCTCGGCCAGCAGGCCGGTGATCTCGCGAACGTCATCGCGGTGACGAAAGCCCAGGGCGGTGGGTCCGAGCAGATTGCACGAGGGCCGCTCGCCCTCGGCGCGCGGCGCCCGCGCCTCGGTGGAGGCAAGCCGGCGCACCACCTGGTAGAAGGTCTCGGCCGCGCCCCAGTTCTCCTTGCGCTGGTAGGAGGGCAGCTCGAGGGGCACCACCGGCACCGGCAGGGCGAGCGCCGCAGCCAGACCGCCGGGGTCGTCCTGGATGAGTTCGGCGGTGCACGATGCGCCCACCAGCATCGCCTTGGGCGAGAAGCGCTCGAAGGCCTCGCGCGCCGCGTTCTTGAACAGCTCGGCGGTGTCGCCGCCGAGGTCGCGCGCCTGGAAGGTGGTGTAGGTGACCGGCGGGCGCCGCGGCAGCCGCTCGATCATGGTGAAGAGCAGGTCGGCGTAGGTGTCGCCCTGCGGCGCATGCAGCACGTAGTGGACATCGCGCATGGCGGTGGCCACACGCATGGCGCCGACATGCGGCGGGCCTTCATAGGTCCAGAGGGTGAGCTGCATGGGGTCGGCCGATCAGATGGCCAGGCGGTCGCGACGGACCAGGGGCCGGGCGAACAGCTCGGCGAGATCGCCGGCCTGGTCATAGCCGTGCACCGGCGTGAAGACCAGCTCGATCGACCACTTGGTGGTCATGCCGCGGGCCTCCAGGGGATTGGCAAGACCCAGGCCGCACACCACGATGTCGGGTTGCGCCTGCAGGCAGCGATCGAGCTGGCGTTCGACATCCTGGCCTTCGGACAACTGGACATCCGCGGGCAGCAGCGCCAGCTCGGCAGCAAGATGCTGGCGGTGCAGGTAGGGCGTGCCCACCTCCAGCGGCAGCATGCCGAGCTCACGGGCGAGGAAACGCGCCAGCGGGATCTCGAGCTGGGAATCGGGGAAGAAGAAGATGCGCCGGCCGCTCAGACGCTCGCGGTGATGCGCCAGCGCCCGGCGGGCGCGGTCACGCGGCGCTCGGGTGACCGCCTCGAAGCGTTCGTCGGACACGCCCCAGGCCTGGGCTGCTGCGCGCAGCCAGGCGGTGGTGCCCTCCTCGCCGAAGGGGAAGGGCGCGGCCAGACGGGTGGCGCCGCGGTCTTCGAGGGCGCGGGCGGTGTCGGCCAGGAAAGGCTGGGCAAGCAGGTAGCGGGTGCCCGGACCCACGCGCGGCACCGCGCCGGAACGACGCGGCGGCAGGAAATCCACCGGGCCGATGCCCAGCTCGCCGAACAGCCGACGGAACTGGTCTTCGACGACATCGGGCAGCGCGCCCACCACCAGCAGCTCGGCCGCCTCGGCAGGGGCTTCGGCCATGGCCGGCACCATCGACGCGAGACAGGCATCCTCGCCCTGAGTAAAGGTGGTCTCGATGCCGCTGCCGGAGTAGCTCAGGATGCGCACTTCCGGCGAGAAGCGCTGCGACAGGCGCGCTGCGGCACGGGAGAGGTCGAGCTTGATGACCTCCGAGGGACACGAGCCGACCAGGAACAGCAGCTTGATCTCGGGCCGGCGCGACAGCAGCCGGCTGACCACCCGATCGAGCTCTTCGTTGGCATCGGCCAGGCCGGCGAGATCGCGGTCGTCGATGATCGCGGTGGCAAAGCGCGGCTCGGCGAAGATCATGACGCCGGCGGCCGACTGGATCAGGTGAGCGCAGGTGCGCGAGCCGACCACCAGGAAGAACGCGTCCTGGATCTTGCGATGCAGCCAGATGATGCCGGTGAGGCCGCAGAAGACCTCGCGCTGGCCGCGCTCGCGCAGCACCGGCGCGCTTTCGCAGCCGCCCTCGGCGACCACCGGGATGGGCACACGCGCGTTCATGCGACACCTCGACGGGGCTGGCCGGCCAGACCGGCCGCCTCGAGCCGGGCCGCGCGCAGCTTGAGCAGGAACTGCCCGGCATTGATCACATAGGTGAAATAGGCGGCGAGCGCCAGCAGCATCTGCTCACGCGCGCCCAGGACATCGGTGACCAGGGCCACCAGGTAGGCGGTGTGCAGGGCCAGCACCGCCATGCTCACCATGTCTTCCCAGTAGAAGGCCGGGGCGAAGAGGTAGACGCCGAACACGTCCTTCTCCCACAGGCAGCCGGTGATCATGATCGTGTACAGGGTGAGGGTCTTGACCACCACCGAGACAGCCGCCGCAAGCTGCCCTTCGCCGGTGATCAGGAAGCGCGCGATCAGGCCGAGGCTGACCAGGAACACCAGGAACTGGATGGGGGCCAGCACGCCCTGCACCAGCGTCCAGCGCGAGGCGTCGCGGCGGGCGCGTTCGGCAGGGGTGTAGAGCCCGCGACGCGGTCCGTCGAGCGGGGACGACCGGGTCTGAACGAGGCCTGTCGGCGTGGTGTCCATGAGCGCAATCTAGACGCCGCCCTCCCTGATGTCAATTATTCTTGACATCAATTGTCCATGACACTACCGTGACACTCCGTTCGCTGGCTTGACACTGCCGGATGACAACCGCGACACTGGTTCCGCTCCTCGTGGAACCGAGTCCCGGTCGGCGTTACAGACCCTGCGAGCGGTGGCTTCTGACGGCAGGAAGAAAAATCGATCGGGATCCACCGCATGCCGATGCGGTGTCAGGTGGCCGAGTCCCCGCGCGGGGGTCGGCGAAGGAGGAAGCAGATGGACCGGTCCGGACAGGAGAGTCCTGCAGCCGAGGCCCAGGGGTCGAGGTCCCCCATGGGTTACGAGGGCTGGGACCAGGAGCCCGACGCCGCCGATCGCGAGACGTTCCAGAATCGCCTCAAAGCGACGATCGAGGCCGAACTCATTCCGCGCCTGATGCTCATGATGCGGGTAGTGCCGCCCTCCCGCGGCCTGCGAGCCCCCGGCGTGTCAGAGACCTTCTCCCTCGATCCGGAAACCTTCGCCCGGCGTCTGCTGTCCGACGAGGACAGTGCCTGCGCCGAGGTCGAGCGCGCCCTGCGTGACGGCTCGATCGACTTCCTCGGTTTCTGCGAGCGCCTGGTGGTGCCCACCGCGCGCCTGCTGGGCGCCATGTGGGTGGAAGACAGCTGCGACTTCACCCAGGTCACCCTGGCGGTGTGGCGGCTGCAACGGCTGGTGGCCGATCACGAGCAGTCGGGCGATGCCCCGGCCGCGCCGGCGCTCGCCCCCGGCCGCATCCTGCTCTCGTCGATGCCCGGCGCCCAGCACTCGCTGGGGCTGTCGGTGCTGGCCGGCACCTTCCGGCGCGCCGGCTGGGATGTGCGCGCCGAGCCCTGCCTGGGCGTCGACGCATTGACCCGGCTGCTGGCTGCCGACGCATTCCATCTGGTGGGTCTGTCAGCCAGCCTGCAGGCCGATCTCGAGCCGATGCGCTCGGTTATCATCGCGCTCCGTCAGTCGTCTCGGAATCCGACGGTCGGGGTGATGGTGGGCGGTCCGCTGCTGCTGCAGGTGCCCGACCTGTCCTCCCGTGTCGGCGCCGATCTCAGCGCGCCGGACGCCGCCTCGGCGGTGACGGCCGCGCAAGCCTACCTCGCCGCCCGGCATCGCCAGTCCTAGCCATGTCCGCGTCCGACCGCCGTCGCCCGTCTCGCGCAACCCCCTTCCCCCGAAAGTCGCTGTGACCCAAGCCCGCCCGGTGGACCAGACCATCGCCGGTCTGCGTCCGGCCGACACAGCCTCGCTGATCGCCGCTGCGGCCGATGTCGCCCTGCTGCTCGACAATCAGGGCGTCATCCGCGATGTCTCGGTCGCCAGCCAGGACCTCGCCGAGCTGGTGCGGCCCGACTGGATCGGCCGGCCCTGGCTCGACACGGTCACCCTGGAGAGCCGGCCCAAGGTCGAGGCTCTCCTCAAGGGCACCGACGCCACCGCCAAGCCGCGCTGGCGTCACATCAACCACCCCGGCAACCGCGGCGATTCCATGCCGGTGCTGTACTCCATCGTGCGCGCCGGCACGGCCGGGCAGATGCTCGCCATCGGCCGCGACCTGCGCCAGTTCACCGCCATCCAGCAACGGCTGGTCAGCGCGCAGCAGGCCATGCAGCGCGATTACGCCCGGCTGCGCCAGATGGAGATGCGCTACCGCGCGCTTTTCGAGGTGGTGTCCGAGCCGGTGCTGGTGGTCGATGGCGGCACGCTGCGCGTCACTGAAGCCAATCCGGCGGCAGCGCGGCTCTTCGACGAGACCGTGCGCCGCCTGGTCGGTCGGCCGGTGGCCGACTGCGTCGAGGCCGGTGGCCGCCCGGTGCTGCTCTCGCTGCTCGAGACCGTGCGCAGCGGCAAGCAGGCCGAGCCGCTGGCGCTGACCCTGGCCCGCCCCGAGCCGACGCCGGTGGAGGTCTCGGCCACGGTCTTCCGCCCGGATGCCGGCGTGCTCTTCCTGGTGCGGCTCTCGGTGGGTGCGGGCACCGCCGTCGGCCAGCCCTCGGGCACCCAGAGTTCGGTCATGCAGGCCATCGACGCCGTGCCCGATGCGCTGGTGGTCACCGACCCGGGCGGGCAGATCCTGTATGCCAACACCAGCTTCGCCGAGATGGCCGAGCTCGACTCCACCGATCAGGCCGTGGGCGACCCCCTCGACCGCTGGCTTGGCCGCTCCGGTGTCGACCTCGGCGTGCTGATGTCCAACCTGCGGCGCAACGAGGCGGTGCGGCTGTTCCCCACCGTGATCCGCGGCCGCTTCGGCAACGAGACCTCGGTCGAGGTCTCGGCCGCCGCCGCCAACGGCGGCAAGCTCGCCTGCCTGGGCTTCACCATCCGCGATGTCAGCCGGCGCCTGAGCCCTGAGGGCACCGGCAATCCGCGGCTGTCGCAGTCGGTGGGACAGCTCGCCGATCTCGTCGGGCAGATGCCGCTCAAGGACATCGTCGGCGAGACCACCGACCTCATCGAGCAGATGTGCATCGAATCGGCGCTGCAGCTCACCCGCGACAACCGTGCTGCGGCAGCCGAGATGCTCGGGCTCTCCCGCCAGAGCCTGTATGTCAAGCTGCGCCGCTACGGCCTGGGCGATCCTCAGGCCGGCGACGGGCACTAGCCGCCGCCGGCCATGGAGCGGTCGCCGCCGCTGGCCGCTCACCCCCGCGACACCGCTGCCAGCCCGGCGGCCGGACCGGCGCCGGTGGTGCTCTTCTGCCTCTTCGACATCGCGCCGCGCTTCCGGCTGTGGGGCTGGTCGCGCTTCGTGGTCGGCCGCTTCGCGCTGCGCGGCGTGCCGGGGCTGCGCTTCGTCAAGGTGCTGGGCAGCGGTCATGAAGGCCGCTTCGGCCTGAAGCCCAGCGCCTCGATCACCGGCCTGTTCTGCGTCTTCGATGACGCCGCCAGCGCCAACGCATTCACCGCGCCCGGGGGCCCGCTGCAGGCCTGGCGCAAGCGCGCCGGCGACCACTTCTGCGTGCGCCTGCATCCCTGGTCGAGCCGCGGCAGCTGGTCGGGCATGCGCCTGCCGGTCACCGCAGTCGCGCCGGCCCAGGGGCCCGTGGCCTCCCTCACCCGCGCCTCCATCCGGCCGAGCCGGGCCGCCGCCTTCTGGGGCATGGAGCCGGCCGCCGAGCGCGCGCTCACCGGCGTACGCGGCTGTCGACTGGCGGTGGGCGTGGGCGAAGCACCGCTGCTGCGCCAGGCCACCTTCAGCCTGTGGGACAGCGTGGCCGACATGAACGACTACGCGCGCCAGGGCGCGCACCAGGCCGCCATCCGCGCCGCGGCCGAGCGCGGCTTCTTCTCCGAGTCGATGTTCGTGCGCTTCGTGCCCGAGCGGCTCGAGGGCTGCTGGCAGGGTCGCACGCTTGGCTGAGCACCGTGTGGTGGTCATCGGCGCGGGCGCGGCCGGCCTGAGTGCGGCCATCGATCTCGCCCGTCGCGGCCTGTCGGTCACGGTGCTCGAGCGCGCGGCCGAACCCGGCGGCAAGCTGCGCCAGGTGCACGCGCTGGGCGCCGGCATCGACAGCGGTCCCACGGTGTTCACCATGCGCTGGGTGTTCGAGTCGCTGTTCGCCGATGCCGGCGTGCGGCTCGACGAGGCGCTCGCCCTCACCCCGCTGAGCGTGCTGGCCCGCCATGCCTGGGGTGAGGGCGGCCGGCTCGACCTGTTCGCCGACCGTGAGCGTTCGGCGCAGGCGATCGGCGAGTTCAGCGGCCCCCAGGAGGCGCGCCGCTTCCTCGCCTTCTGCGAGCAGGCGGCCGCGGTCTATCGCACCCTGGAGGGCCCGTACATCCGCTCGGCCCGGCCCACGCTGACCGGGCTCACCCGCGCGCTCGGCCCGGCAGGCCTGGCCACACTCTGGCGGCTGGGGCCGCTGCAGACGCTCTGGCGCTCGCTCGCCCGGCACTTCCACGATCCGCGCCTGCAGCAGCTCTTCGGCCGCTACGCCACCTACTGTGGCGGCTCGCCGATGCGCGCGCCGGCCACGCTGATGCTGGTGGCCCAGGTCGAGATGGACGGGGTCTGGGCGGTGCGCGGCGGCATGATCGCGCTGGCGCGCGCGCTGGCCGGCCTGGCGCAACGCCATGGCGCGCAGATCCGCTGTCAGGCGCACTGCGAACGCATCCTCGTGGAGGGCGGGCGGGTGCGCGGCGTGCTGCTGGCCGACGGCGAACGCCTGGCGGCCGACTCGGTGGTGTTCAACGGCGATGTCGGCGCGCTGGCCAGCGGCCTGCTCGGCGAGGCCGCCCGGCCGGCCGCGCGGCCGGTGCCCGCCGGCGCGCGTTCACTGTCGGCGCTGACCTGGTCGATGAACGCGCCGACCGAAGGCTTTCCGCTGCTGCACCACAATGTCTTCTTCGACCAGGACTACGCCAGCGAGTTCAGCGATGTGTTCGGGCGCGGCCAGCTGCCGCGCCGACCCACGGTCTATCTCTGCGCCCAGGACCGGCTCGACCACGACGCCGCCCCGGCGGCAGCCGGCGAGCGGCTGCTCTGCCTGGTGAACGCGCCGCCGGTGGGCGACCGACGCGCTTTCGAGCCGCCCGAGATCGAGGCCTGCGCCGAGCGCGCCTTCGGCCTGCTCGCGCGCTGCGGGCTGCAGGTGACGCGCAACGCGGCCAATGCCGTGGTCACCACGCCGGCCGACTTCGAGCGGCTGTTCCCGGCCACCGGGGGTGCGCTCTACGGCCGCGCCTCCCATGGCTGGATGACGCCCTTCGCGCGGCCGGGCTCGGCCAGCCGGATCCCGGGCCTGTGGCTGGCCGGCGGCAGCGTGCATCCCGGCCCGGGCGTGCCGATGGCGACGCTCTCCGGCCGGCTGGCGGCCCAGGCCCTGATCGCCGGGCTCGGCGGTTCCGCTTAGGCCCGCGTCATGTAAGCAGAGATTGACGCCTGTCGGTGTCATGGGCAGACTGCATCGATGTCCCGGCCCGCGCTGTCCACCGTCACCGAGCTGCTCAAGCCCATCACCTGGTTTCCGCCGATGTGGGCGTTCGCCTGCGGGGTGGTGGCCTCGGGTGTGTCGCCGGTGGAGCGCTGGCCGATGGTGCTGGTGGGCGTGCTGCTGGCCGGGCCGCTGGTCTGCGCCACCAGCCAGGCCGTCAATGACTGGTTCGACCGCCATGTCGATGCCATCAACGAGCCGCATCGGCCCATCCCCTCGGGCCGGATGCCCGGGCGCTGGGGCCTGTACATCGCCATCGGCTGGAGCGTGCTGTCGCTGCTGGTGGCCAGCGCGCTCGGCCCCTGGGGCTTCGGGGCGGCGCTGGTCGGCCTCGTCCTGGCCTGGGCGTACAGCGCGCCGCCCATCCGCCTGAAGCTGAACGGCTGGCTGGGCAATGCCGCCTGCGGCCTGTGCTACGAGGGCCTGGCCTGGGTCACCGGCGCGGCGGTGATGGCCGGCGGCACCATCCCCGATGCCCGTTCGCTCGGCCTGGCTGCGCTCTACAGCCTGGGCGCGCACGGCATCATGACCCTGAACGATTTCAAGTCGGTGGAAGGCGACCGGCGCATGGGCGTGGGCTCGCTGCCGGTGCGCCTGGGCATCGACCGCGCCGCGCGCGTCGCCTGCTGGACCATGGCCCTGCCGCAGGTCGCGGTGATCGGTCTGCTGCTGTCCTGGGAACGGCCGGCGCATGCCGCCGGTGTGGCCGCGCTGCTGGTCGCCCAGGCGGCACTCATGCGCTGGTTCGTCGCCTCGCCCAGCCGGCGCGCCCTGCCCTACAGCGGCTTCGGCGTACCGCTGTTCGTCGCCGGGATGATGGTCAGCGCCTTCGCGCTGCGCTCCCTCGGAGGAAACTGACATGAGCGGTGCGCCTTTCGGCTGGTGGGCCATCGTCCGCCTGGGCCTGGTCCAGATGTCGCTGGGCGCGATCGTCGTGCTCACCACCTCCACGCTCAACCGCGTCATGGTGGTCGAGCTCGCGCTGCCGGCCCTGCTGCCCGGGCTGCTGGTGGGCGTGCACTACGCCATGCAGGGGCTGCGGCCGCGCATGGGCTTCGGCTCCGATGTCGGCGGCCGGCGCACGCCCTGGATCGCCGGCGGCATGGCGGTGCTGGCGCTGGGTGGTGTGGCCGCGGCCGGCGCCACCGCACTGATGGCTACCGAGCCGGTGGCCGGCACGCTGGCCGCAGTGCTGGCCTTCGCCACCATCGGCGTGGGCGTGAGCGCGGCCGGCACCTCGCTGCTGGTGCTGCTCGCCAAGCGCGTGCCCGAGCCGCGGCGGGCGGCCGCGGCCACCATCGTCTGGCTGATGATGATCATGGGCTTTGCGGTCACGGCCGGCGTGGCCGGCCGGCTGCTCGACCCCTACTCGCCGCAACGGCTGATCGCGGTCACCAGCGTGGTCGCGCTGTGTGCGGTGCTGCTCACGCTGGCCGCGCTCTTTCGCCTGGAAGGCCGGGCTGCGCCCGGTGCCGAGCCCGGCCAGCCGCGGCCACGCTTTCGCGAGGCGCTGGCCGAGGTCTGGGCCGAACCCCAGGCGCGCCGCTTCACGGTCTTCGTGTTCGTGTCGATGCTCGCCTACAGCGCCCAGGACCTCATCCTCGAGCCCTTCGCGGGCGCAGTGTTCGGCTACTCGCCGGGCGAGTCCACCCAGCTCGCTGGTCTGCAGCACGGCGGTGCCTTCGCCGGCATGCTGCTCGCGGCCTTCGCCGGCAGCCGGCTGGCCGGGCGGCAGCTCGGCACGCTGCGGGCCTGGACCATCGGCGGCTGCCTCGCCTCGGCGCTCACCCTGGTCGGGCTGGCCGGCGCCGGCCTGAGCGAAGGCGAGTGGCCGCTGCGCGCCAATGTCTTCGCGCTGGGCGTGGCCAACGGCGCCTTCGCCATCGCCGCCATCGCCTCGATGATGCGCCTGGCCGGCGAAGGCCACGCCCGCCGAGAGGGCGTGCGCATGGGCCTGTGGGGCGCAGCGCAGGCGCTGGCCTTCGGCATCGGCGGGCTGGCCGGTGCGGCCGCCAGCGACCTTGCCCGCTGGCTGATCAGCACCACCGGCTGGGCCTACGCCACGGTCTTCGCGCTGGAGGGGCTGCTGTTCGTGGCTTCTGCCGTGCTCGCCGCCCGCATCGGCCGTGCCGACAGCGGCGAATTCCGCATCGACCCGGCCGAGTCCGGCCGGCCCGCCGGCCCCCGGGTCGGCGAACTGCGGGTTGCCCCGCTTGAAAGGGGCTGACATGCCCGATACCGGACACGCGGCGCCCCCGGCCGACGAAACCTTCGATGTGGTGGTGGTGGGCGGTGGCCCGGCCGGCGCCACCGCCGCGCAGGAGCTCGCCAGCAAGGGCCGCAAGGTGCTGCTGCTTGATCGCGCCGGGCGCATCAAGCCCTGCGGTGGGGCGATCCCGCCGCGGCTGATCCGCGACTACGCCATCCCCGACTCCCAGCTGGTGGCAAGGGCCACCTCGGCGCGCATGGTCTCGCCGCGCTCGGCCCATGTCGACATCCCGATCGAGAACGGCTTCGTGGGCATGGTCGATCGCGACCAGTTCGACGAGTGGCTGCGCCAGCGCGCCGCTGCCGCCGGCGCGGTGCGCCGCACGGGCCAGTTCGAGCGCATCGAGCGCGACCCAGACGGGGTGGCCGTGGTGCACTACCAGCACCGCGAGCGCCTGCGCCCCGGCGAGGGCGTGCCGGCGCGGGTGCGGGCCCGCACCATCATCGGCGCCGATGGCGCGAAGTCGGGCGTGGCGCGCCAGGCCGTGCCCGGCGCCGAGAACACCCGCTATGTGTTCGCGTATCACGAGATCATCGCCGCGCCGGCCCGGCCGCCGGCGGGCTACGACGGATCGCGCTGCGATGTCTGGTACCAGGGCTCGCTCTCGCCCGATTTCTACGGCTGGGTCTTCCCGCACGGCAACACCCTCTCGGTGGGCACCGGCAGCGCCGACAAGGGCTTCTCGCTGCGCAACGCGGTGGGGCGCCTGCGCGAGGCCGCCGGCCTGGCCGACGCACCCACCCTGCGCCGCGAGGGCGCGCCGCTGCCCATGAAGCCGCTGCGGCGCTGGGATAACGGCCGCGATGTCGTGCTCGCCGGCGATGCCGCGGGCGTGGTCGCGCCCGCCTCCGGCGAGGGCATCTACTACGCGATGGTCGGCGGCAGCCTGGCTGCCGACGCGATCGACGAACTGCTGCGCACCGGCGACGCCCGCGCGCTGGCCGGCGCGCGCCGACGCTTCATGCGCGCCCACGGCAAGGTGTTCTGGGTGCTGGGCATCATGCAGCGCTTCTGGTACTCGAGCGACGCGCGACGCGAGCGCTTCGTGAGCATCTGCCGCGACAAGGACGTGCAGCAGCTCACCTTCGAGTCGTACATGAACAAGGAGCTGGTGCGCCGCAAGCCGATCGCCCATGTGCGCATCTTCCTGAAGGACATGGCCCACCTGCTCGGGCTGGCGCGGGTCTGAGCGGCATGACCTCGCCCGCCGGGCCGGGCGGCCTGCTCGCCGCGGTGGGCATGCCCGATGTCCTGCTGCTGGTCGACGCGGTGATCGCCTTCACCCTGCTCGAGACCCTGCTGCTGCTGGCCTGGCGCCGATACAGCGGCCGCGGCATCGCCCCCCGGCCGCTGCTGAGCACCATGGCAAGCGGCCTCACGCTGATGGCCGCGCTGCGCGCGGTGGTGGCGGGCGCGCCCTGGCCCTGGCTGGTGGCCTGCCTGATGGCCGCCGGCGTGGCCCACGCGATCGACCTGCGGATCCGCTGGCGGGGCTGAGCCGTGGCCGGGGCCCGGGCCCGCGCGGCCGACGCGGCAGGCCGCTCGACCGATACCGGAAACCGACCATGACCCGCCCTGATCCGCGGCCGGTATGATCCGGCCCTGCCCATGAACCCCGACCCGTCCCGCACCACGGCCATCCCGGGTCCGCCCGATGCCGGACCGCGCCAGCCCTCGATGATGCGCAACGCGCTCTGGCTGACGGTACGCCGCATCACGGTGCTCGCCGCGGCCACCGACGCGGTTTTCTTCCTGCTTTTCTGGGCGATCGGCTCGTCGCTGCTGCAGTGGGTGAATGTGGCCAGCATGGCGATCTACGGGCTGGCCTGGTGGCTCAGCCGGGACCGGTTGAATCGCGTCTCGATCGTGCTGATCTGGGTCGAGGTGCTCAGCCACGCGGCGCTCGGTTCGCTCATCCTCGGCTGGGGCAGCGGCTTCCACTACTTCCTGATGATGTTCATCCCGGCCATCGCGGTCAGCACCCGCCCGCGCCGGGCCGTGCCCGCGCTGGCCCTGCTGCTCGCCTTCTACCTCGGGCTGGAGCGGCTGTGCGTGCTGCTCGGACCGCTGCAGCCGGTGTCCCCGCTCAGCCTGGCCGTCGTGCACGGCCTGAACCTGTCGATCGTGTTCGCCATGTTCACGGCGATCACCATCGCCTATGTGGGACTGGTTCGCGGCGCGGAGCGCCGGCTCGAGCACATGGCCACCCGTGACCCGCTCACCCGTCTGTCCAACCGCCGGCACTTCTGGCTGCAGGCCGAACAGCGCGCCGCCCAGGGCTCGGCAGGCGGGCCGATGGCGCTGGTGCTGGTCGATGTCGACCATTTCAAGCAGATCAACGACACCCATGGCCACGCCGTGGGCGACGAGGTGCTCACCGGCATCGCCGAACGGCTGCGCGAGGCCTGCCGCGACCATGATGTGGTTGCGCGCTGGGGCGGCGAGGAGTTCCTGCTGCTGCTCACCCGCACCGATCTCGACGGCGGCCGACGCGCGGCCGAGCGCATCCGCCAGTCGATCGCCACGCAGCCGCTGTCGGCTTCGCGGCCGGCGCTGCGGGTGACGGTGTCGGTGGGCGTGACCGAATCACTGGCCGCCGAGCCCCTCGGCGAGGGCATCGCCCGCGCCGACCGCGCGCTCTACCGCAGCAAGCAGGCCGGCCGCGACCAGGTCACGACCGAGCCGAGCTGAGTTCGGCCGGGGCGCTCTCGCGCAGGCGGCGGATCGCCGAGCTCACCCGGGTGGGGTCGTCGGAGCGCAGCAGACGCGCCACCCGCGGGGCCAGCCAGCGGGTGTCCGACTGCAGCACCTCGCGCTTGACCGGCAGCAGGCTGGCGGTGTGCATGGAGAACTGCTGCAGGCCCATGCCGAGCAGCAACCGGGTGGCATCGACCTCGCCGGCCATCTCGCCGCACACCGACACCGGCTTGCCGGCCCGCCGCGCCTCGCGGATGGTCATGGCGATCAGCCGCAGCACCGCCGGGTGGAAGGGATCGTAGAGCGGCGCCACGGTGTGGTCGGCACGATCGATCGCCAGCGTGTACTGGATGAGGTCGTTGGTGCCGATGGACAGGAAGTCCAGGCGGCTGAGGAACAGCCGCGCCGAGAGCGCCGCGGCGGGCACCTCGATCATGCCGCCCACCGGCACGCCCGCGCCGTCGTGCAGGCCACGCTCGCGCAGCTGCTCGCGGGCCTGCGCGATCATGGCCAGGGAATGATCGATCTCGTGACGGTGGGCCAGCATGGGAATCAGCAGCCGCACCGGCCCGTGCTCGGCCGCGCGCAGGATGGCCCGCAGCTGCGCGAGGAACATATCGGGCTCGGCCAGGCAGAAGCGGATGGCCCGTTGGCCCAGCGCCGGGTTGGGCGACAGACCGGCATTCGGCGGTTCGAGCGCCTTGTCGGCGCCGATGTCGAGCGTGCGGATGGTCACCGGCTTGCCGCGCATGGCCAGCACCGCGGCGCGGTAGGCCTCGTACTGCTCGTCTTCGGCGGGCAGGTCGCGCCGGTTCATGAACAGGAACTCGGAGCGGAACAGCCCGATGCCGTCGGCGCCGAGGTCGCGCGCCTGCTGCGCCTCCTCGGGCAGCTCGATGTTTGCATGCAGCTCGACGCGGGTGCCGTCACGGGTGTCACCCGGCACCGAGACCAGGCCGAGCAGCTTCTCGCGCTCGGCCAGGTCGGCGGCCTGCCGACGACGATACTCGGCCAGCAGCGGCTCGTCGGGGGCGACGATCACCACACCGGCCTCGCCGTCGAGCACCAGCCAGTCGTCGTCCTCGATGAGTTCGCTGGCGCTGCCCAGGCCGACCACCGCCGGCAGATTCATGCTGCGCGCCAGGATGGCGGTGTGCGAGGTGGTACCGCCGAGGTCGATGGCAAAGCCCAGCGCCGAGCGCAGCGCCAGCATGTCGCCGGGCGCGATGTCGGAGGCGACATAGATGGCCGGCTCGCCCATGCCGTGACGGCTGCGCATGCCGGCCAGCGCCTTGAGCGCGCGGTCGGTCACCTGCTGCACATCGCGCCCGCGCTCACGCAGATAGGGATCGTCGAAGCCGGCGAACTGCTCGGCGAGCTCATCGGCCTGATGCGAGAGCGCCCACTCGGCGTTCCAGCCCTGGGCCTGCACCAGGGCGAGCGCGGCCTCGGCGAGCGAGGGATCGTCGAGGATCATGGAGTGGACCTCGAGCAGCGCCCGCGCCTCGGGCGGGGCCTCGGGCGGCAGCTCGTCGGCGAGCGCGGCAAGGTCGGCCTTGACCTCGCCCAGGGCGCGCCGCAGACGGGCCTGCTCGGCGCCGCGCAGCTCCTCGGCGACCCGGTAGCGTGCGATGTCGAAGCGGCGCGACTCGAGCACGCGCGCACGGCCGATGACGATGCCGCCGCCGATGCCCGTGCCGCACAGCGTGAACACTCAGACCTCCTCGCCGAATCCGTCGGCCACCAGCTGGGCCAGCGCGGCGGCGGCCGCGTCCTCGTCGGGCCCGCTGGCCTCGATGACCAGGGTGGTGCCCTTGGCCGCGGCCAGCATCATCACCCCCATGATGCTCTTGGCGTTGATGCGGCGTGCGCCCTTGGCCATCCAGACATCGGACTGGAAGCGGGTGGCAAGCTGCGCCACCTTGGCCGAGGGCCGGGCATGCAGCCCGAGCTTGTTGACCACCACCGCTTCAACGCTGCGCATCGGGGTCTCCGGGGACAGGGGCCGCGTGCGGCTCGCAGGGCACTTCGATGATCGCGCCCTTGGCGCTGTCGATCAGCATGGCGGCCAGGGTCTCGAGAGGCGAACGCCGGTTGCCCAGGGCCTTGAGCAGCATCGGCAGGTTCACCCCGGCGATCACCACCGAGCGGCCGGGATCGGCCAGGCCGCGCGCGATGCGCGAGGGGGTGGCGCCGAAGACATCGGTGAGCACCACCACGCCGCTGCCGTCATTGATGCGCGACATGAGGTCGCCGGCGGCGCGCACCGCCGCGGCCGGATCTTCATCGGGGATGACATCAAGGGCGGCGAGCTGCACCGGCAGGCGGCCGTAGATGTGGCGCGTGCAGTTGAGCAGCGCCGTGCCCAGGGGCTCATGGGAGACGATCAGGATGCCGATCATGGCCGCAATGATAAGAGACGGCGCCGCCGGCCTCAGCGCGGCCCGGCGGCGACCGCGCGCTCGAGCGCGTCGATGAACAGGCCGGCCACATCGAAACCGGTCTGGTCCATGATCTCGCGAAAGCAGGTGGGGCTGGTGACATTGACCTCGGTGAGGCTCTCGCCGATCACATCCAGGCCCACCAGCAGCAGCCCGCGGGCGGC
Organism: uncultured bacterium; assembly: GCA_903934795.1. Taxonomy (GTDB): domain Bacteria; phylum Pseudomonadota; class Gammaproteobacteria; order Burkholderiales; family Burkholderiaceae_E; genus Quisquiliibacterium. The sequence continues at coordinate 18,597 of CAIZPE010000287.1, forward strand.
CAGCACCGGTGCCAGGGCCTCGCCGATACGGCGGTCGCTGGCCGACAGTTCGCGGGCCACGCCGGTGCCGCCGGCCGCAAGATTGCCGCGCGCCTCGCCCTGCTTCGGGATGCGCGCGAGGCACCAGGGCACCACCGTGCCGCCGATCAGCAGCACCCGCTTGTCGCCGTCGACGATCTGCGGCAGATAGCGCTGGGCCATGACGGTGCGGGCGCCGAACTGGTTCATGGTCTCGATGATCACCGAGAGGTTCGGGTCATCGGCGCGGGCACGGAAGATCGAGGCACCGCCCATGCCGTCGAGCAGCTTGAACACCGCCTCGCCGTGCTCGGCCGCGAAGGCGCGCAGCCGTGCCGGGTCGCGGGTGACGATGGTGGGCGCAGTGAACTGCGCAAACTGCGCGATGCTCAGCTTCTCGTTGTGGTCGCGCACCGATCGCGGGTCGTTGAACACCCGCGCGCCCTCACGCACCGCGTGCTCGAGCAGGTAGGTGGAGTAGATGTACTCCATGTCGAAGGGCGGGTCCTTGCGCATCAGCACCGCGTCGAAGGCCTTCAGCGGCTGCTCGGTGTCGGCCTCCAGGCGATACCAGTCGGGCTGCGCACCGGTGACATCGGTGAGGTGCAGGCGACGGATGCGCGCGACCACGCTGCCGCCCACCAGCGAGAGTTCGCCCTGCTCGCAGACATGGATCTCATGGCCGCGGGCCTGGGCCGCGACCATCATCGTGTAGGTGGAATCCTTGTAGGTCTTGAGCGTGTCGAGCGGGTCGAGGACGATGGCGATGCGCACGGGCGATCTCCGGAAGGCGGGGTGGCGCGGCAGGCGCGCCGCGCGGGTGGGGCGGAGGCCGGCTCAGCCGTAGAGCGACTGGTCGGGGTCTGTCTTTTCGAGCTCGATGGCGGCGGCCAGCATCGCCAGCCGTGCCACCACGCCGTAGGCATAGAACCGATTCTGCGCCAGGTCGGGATCGGCGTCGCAGTCGGGCAGGTGGCAACTGGTGGCGAAGGGCAGCGGCACATGATGCGGTTCGGCCGCAGCGGCCTGCGCCTGACCGCCGGCCTCGCCGTGCACCCGGTAGAAGCCGCCGACCACATACCGGTCGATCAGGTAGACCACCGGCTCGGCGGTGGCGCTGCCCAGGGTCTCGACGGTGGGCACGCCCTCCTGCAGCAGCAGGGCGCAGGGGCCGTCGGGGCACAGACGCTCGCGTTCGCGCGAGGGCAGGCGGCGCACCTCGCCGGTCTCGCGCACCGTGAGCGGCGGCGAGGGCGCATCACCGGCATCGAGCCGCAGCACCACGAAGGGTGCGCTCTGGACACCGTACTCGCGGTACTTCGCGCGGGTCTGGCGCAGCAGGGAATCGACCGCGCCCGCCACGCTGTCTTCGCCGGCGCGGGTGGTCAGATCGGCGCGCTCGCACAGGCCGTGAAGCGGCGAGATCAGCCACGGGTCGATCTCGAGCATCTTCGCGAAGCGCTTGGCCACCTCGCGGTAGGCGACGGCATGCTGGGAGCGGCGGCGCACCGGCCAGCCGGCATGCAGCGGCGGCAGCAGCACCTGCTCGTGCAGGTCGGCAAGCAGGGCCGGCGCGCCGGTGGCCAGATCGTCGTTGAGCAGGATGGAGCAGGGATCGAAGTCGGTGAGGCCCACCCGGCGACCCTGACGGCGCAGCGGCTCCAGCAGCAGCGCCGAGCCGTCGGGCAGCGCGATGCGCACCGGGTTGACGATGGCCGGATCGGGCGAGCCGAAGCGCACATTCAGACCGGTCTGGCGCAGGATGGCCGCCAGGCGGTGGATGCTTGCGAAGTAACCCGGCTCGCGCCGCCGCCGATCGGGGATGAGCAGCAGGTTGCGGGCATCGGGGCAGTACTTCTCGATCGCCGCCATGGCCGCCTGCACGGCCAGCGGCAGCGTGGTGTCCGAGAGCTGATCGAAGGCACCCGGAAACAGGTCGGCCTCCACCGGCGCGAGCTTGAAGCCGGCATTGCGCAGGCCCACCGAGCAATAGAAGGGCGGGGTGTGCTCCTGCCACTCCAGGCGCAGCCAGCGCTCGATCGCCGGCGTGGCCTGCAGGAAGCGCCGCTCCAGGTCGAGCAACGGGCCTTTCAGGGCGGTGATCAGGTGCGGAACCATCGCGGGCGGCGGCTTTCGGCGGGCAAGGACGGGGCTGTGCGGACTGCGCGGCAGGCAGGGTGCGGCCGGTCGCCGCGCGACGCGCGAACAGCCTTGCGAACGGCAGCCGATGATTGTAGCCAAAGAAAAAAAGCGGGCTCCAGGAGGAGCCCGCTCGACCGGCCGCCGGTGAGGGTCGACTGCCGGTGATCCGGCCCCGCAGGGCCGACCGAGGAGGAGATGGGAAAGGGAGGTGAGCGATCAGTGGTGGTAGGCAGACTCGCCGTGCGAGGCGATGTCCAGGCCCTCGCGCTCTTCATCTTCGGCCACCCGCAGGCCGACGATCATGTCGACCAGCTTGTAGGAGATGTAAGCCACGACGCCCGACCAGACCACCGCCACGACCACCGCCTTGATCTGCGTCCACACCTGCGTGCCGATCGAGTACTCGGCCGTCTGCATGGTCACCCAGTCGGGGAAGCCGATGCCGCCGAGCGAGGGCGCAGCGAACACACCGGTGAGGATGGCGCCGAGGATGCCGCCCACACCGTGCACGCCGAACACATCCAGCGAGTCATCGGCACCGAGCATGCGCTTGAGGCCGTTCACGCCCCACAGGCAGACCACGCCAGCCAGCAGGCCGATGATCAGGCCGCCCATCGGACCGACGAAGCCGCAGGCCGGGGTGATGGCGACCAGACCCGCCACCGCGCCCGAGGCGGCGCCGAGCATCGAGGGCTTGCCCTTGCCCATCCACTCGCCGAGCACCCACGACAGCGTGGCGGCAGCGGTGGCGATCAGCGTGTTGACGAAGGCGAGCGCGGCCGCACCGTTGGCCTCGAGATTGGAGCCGGCATTGAAGCCGAACCAGCCCACCCACAGCAGCGAGGCGCCGATCATGGTCATGGTCAGCGAGTGCGGGGCCATCGATTCCCTGCCGTAACCCACCCGCTTGCCGATCACATAGGCGCCCACCAGGCCGGCCACACCGGCGTTGATGTGCACCACCGTGCCACCGGCGAAGTCGAGCGCGCCCCACTGCCAGAGCAGACCGGCGTTGGCGGTGACCTTCTCGACCACATCGGCCGAGGTGAAGGCGTCCGGGCCGTCCCAGAACCACACCATGTGGGCCATCGGGACATACGAGAAGGTGAACCACAGCACCGTGAACAGCAGCACCGCCGAGAACTTCACGCGCTCGGCGAAGGCGCCGACGATCAGCGCGCAGGTGATGGCCGCGAAGGTGGCCTGGAAGGCGACAAAGCTCAGTTCGGGGATGTAGACGCCCTTGCTGAAGGTGGCCGCAACCGATTCGATGCTGATGCCCTTGAGGAACAGCTTGTCGAAGTTGCCGTAGAACGAGCCGCCGCCGCCGAAGGCCAGGGTGTAGCCGTAGATCGCCCACAGCACGACCACCAGCGAGAACACCACGAAGACCTGCATCAGCACCGACAGCATGTTCTTGCTGCGGACCAGGCCGCCGTAGAAGAGCGCGAGGCCGGGGATGGTCATCAGGATGACCAGCAGGGTTGCCACCGTCATCCAGGCGGTGTCGCCCTTGTTGGGCACCGGGGGCTTGGCCTCCTCGGCCTTCTCCTCGGGCTTGGCAGCCTCCGCCTTGGCATCGGCTTTCGCGTCGGCCTTGGCCTCGTCCTTCTTCTCGTCGGCCTTGGCTTCCGCCTTGGCCTCGGCCTTGGGCGCCTCGGCGGCGGGGCCGCCCTTGTCCTGCGCCAGCGCGCCGCCCATCGGGGCGATGCCCAGGGCGAGCGCGAGCGCGATGGCCCTCAACAGATTCTTCATGGTGTTCTCCGGGATTCGGTGACGGGGTGGGTCAGAGCGCTTCGTTGCCGGTTTCGCCGGTCCGGATGCGCACCACCTGTTCGAGGTCATAGACGAAGATCTTGCCGTCGCCGATCTTGCCGGTGCGCGCCGCGCCCTCGATGGCTTCGATGGCGCGCTCGACCAGGTTCTCGGCCACGGCGGCCTCGATCTTCACCTTGGGCAGGAAGTCGACGACATACTCCGCGCCGCGGTAGAGCTCGGTGTGGCCCTTCTGGCGACCGAAGCCCTTGACCTCGGTGACCGTGATGCCCTGCACGCCGATGCCCGAGAGCGCCTCGCGGACCTCGTCGAGCTTGAACGGCTTGATGATTGCGGTGATCAGCTTCACTGGAATCTCCCTCTCGACCGGCCCCCGAGGGCCGGCCTCTGGTTCATGACAGTCGAATCAGAAGGTCTTGGTGACCGACAGGACCGCCACGCCCTTGCCCATGTCGCGGGAGTACGCGTTGCGGTAGCACTGACCCACGCCACCCTTGGCGTTGGTGTCGATGTACGACACGCCCCAGGTCAGCCCGGCGACATCCTTGGTGACACCGAGTTTCCAGTCGGTGTAGGAGCAGTCGGACTTGGCCCGACCGGCGCCGGCGGCGATGGTCTGCATGCCCACGTGCGCCACGAGGGTGAACCCGGCGGGCAGTTCGAAGTTGCCGGTCAGGTCGAGATAGCTCGAGCCCTTGCTGCTGGCGTAGCCGAAGGTGTTGGTCAGCGAGTGCGAGTACTTCAGGGTCAGCATCTTCCAGGTGCCGGCCACATAGGCTTCCAGGGTGTCGGGCTTGGTGAAGCCGGCGGGGTAGGAGCCCGGATAGAGGTACTGCAGGAGGCCGATGTCATAGCCCAGGTCACCCACGGCGCCCTTGTAGCCGCCGTAGAGGTCGAGTTCCAGGCTGTTGCTGACCGGGGCTGCGGTGGTGGCCTGGTCGGCGAGCCAGCTCACATTGCTGCCCCAGGTGCCCAGATAGAAGCCGCTGGCGTGCGAGTAGTCGAAACCGCCCTGCAGGGCGGGCTTGCCGTTGGTCTGCGCGATGCCGCGGTAGCGGTACTCGGAGGCAAAACCGACATTGCCGGTGAAGGTGTGCGGCGAGGCCTCCTTCTTGTCCTGGGCGACGCTCAGGGTCGGGAGGGTGGCGGTGAGGGCAGCGAGACCTGCCGCGGCGATCAGCTTTTTCATGGATGGCGCTCCTGGCGTGAATGGGATCGTGGAAAGCGGCCCCGCACCGGGGCGGGGATGGGTTCGCACGGTCTTGCATTTACCGTGCCACCTCGCTCGATCCGGCTTCCTGCGCCCGATCCGCCCGCAATCCCCGCTCTCCAGCCCGGTGAAAGCACCTTTTTGGTGCACTGCGGCGCAAATCCCTGTTGTGGTGCGCACCATGGCGCCAGGCGCGCCACCACGCCATGCGGCGCGTCGGCGCGGTGCTAGACTGGACCAACGCCGTTGTCCGCCCCGGTCAGCCGTTCAATCCCCTGCTGCCATGAACCGACCCGATCCGCTGGATGAGCTGCTTGCACGCCTGTCGCGGGTGGTGGCCGAGGCGCCGGCTGCAGCCGACCTGTCGCGCCGGCTGCGCGTGGTGCTCGAACAGGGCCTCGCCCAGTTCGACCTGGCCACCCGCTCCGAGCTCGAGGCCTATGCGCAATGGGCCGCCGGCATGCGCCAGCGGGTGGAGCGGCTCGAGGCGCGGATCACCGAACTCGAAGCCGCCGCCAGCGGCGCCAGCGCCGGCAGCCCCGCTGCGCCGGCCGAACCCGGGAGACCGACATGATCGTGCTGGGCACCAGGGAACACGGGCAGCGCCGCCGCCGCGCGGTGCCGGTGATGCAGGACACCTTCCACAAGTCCGAGTGGCTCGAGAGCGGCGAAGATCCGGTGCTCTCGCCCACCGCCTTCCTGGTCGAGCAGCCGCCCAACACCACGCTGGTGCCGCACTTCCACCGGCAGAACCAGTTCCAGCTCTTCGTCGAAGGCGGCGGCACCATCGGCCGCAACCCGCTGGGCCCGGTCACGGTGCACTACGCCGGCGCCTACACCGGCTACGGACCGCTGGTCTCCGGGCCGCAGGGCGTCAAGTACTTCACCATCCGGCCGGTGTGCGAGAGCGGCTTCGTGCCGGTGGCCGATGCCGGCGAGAAGCTGCTGCGCGGCCCGCGCCGCCACGCCACCGCCGGGCCCATCGCCGTGCCCGACACCGCGACCCTGGCCGCGCTCACCGCGGTGCGCCAGCAGGTGCTGATCGCGCCCGAGCCCGACGGTCTGGCCGCCATCGTCACCGAACTGCCGCCCGGCGGCTCGGTGCGCTCGCAGGCCATCCCGGCCGCCCAGGGCCAGTTCGTGTTCGTGCTCGCCGGCAGCCTGGAGCACGAGGGCCTCACCCTCACACCCTGGGAGAGCCTGTTCGCGGCCGCCGACGATCCGGCGCCGCTGCTGCGCGCCGGCCCCGGCGGGGCGCAGGTGGTCATGCTGTCCACCCCGCCGCGAGACCCCGCCTACCGCTGAGCCTCAGCCAGCCGGGCCCGCAGCTCGGTCTTGAGCACCTTGCCGTAGTTGTTCTTGGGCAGCGCCTCAAGCCGGAAGTAGGCCTTGGGCCGCTTGAAGCGCGCGATGTGCGCCACCACCAGCGCATCGAGTTCCGCGTCGCTCACCCGCTGACCGGGCCGCGCCACCAGGAAGGCCACCACCTCCTCGCCCCAGTCGGCATGGTGACGACCCACCACCGACACCTCGGCCAGCGCCGGATGCAGCAGCAGCACCTCCTCCACCTCGCGGGGATAGATGTTGGTGCCGCCCGAGATGATCAGGTCCTTGGCGCGGTCCTTCAGGGTGAGAAAGCCATCGGCGTCGAAACTGCCGAGGTCGCCGGTGCGCAGCCAGCCGTCGCGCAGCGCGGCCTCGCTCGCCTGCGGGTTGTTCCAGTAGCCGGCCATGGTCACCTCGGAACGGCAGATCACCTCGCCGATCTCGCCCGGCGGCAGGTCGCGGTCATCGGGATCGACCACCCGCACCTGCACGCCGGTGCGCGCGATGCCCACCGAGCTCAGGCGCTCGGCATGGCGCGGGTGCGCGCTGTCAGAGTGCATGGCCTTGGACACGCTGGTGATGGTGTTGGGCGTCTCGCCCTGACCGTAGATCTGCAGCAGCGAGCCCGGGAACACCGTCATGGCCCGGCGCAGGTCTTCCAGGTACATCGGCGCGCCGCCGTAGAACAGCGTCTTCATGTGCTCGGCGCGCAGCCGCGCGGCGCCGGGATGGTTGACGATGCGCATCACGATGGTGGGCGCGCCGAAGAACGACACCTGCCGGTAGCGGCCGATGAGGTCGACCATCTCGGACGGATCGAAGCCCTGCGACTCGGGCACCACCTGATGGCCGCCGCGCGCGATCTGCGGCAGCGAGTACAGGCCGCCGCCGTGCGACAGCGGCGCGGCATGCAGCATGGTGTCTTCGGTGCTCACCGAATCGATGTCGGCGTAGTAGCGCAGCGCCATCGCGCGCAGGTTGCGGTGCGTGAGCGTGGCGCCCTTGGGCCGGCCGGTGGTGCCGCTGGTGTAGAAGAGCCAGGCCGGATCGTGTTCGGCCACCGCCTGCATGGGCAGCGGATCGGCGCGGCACAGCGCGCGGTAGGCGTCATCGTCGACGCTGATCAGCGCCGCCAGGGCCGGCGGCTGGCCGCCCATCGCAGTGAAGTCCATGCCCAGGTCAGGCGACACGAAGCACAGCCGCGCGCCGCAGTTCTCGAGGATGAACGCCACCTCGCGCGGATGCAGCTTCGCGTTGACCGGCACCACGCACAGGCCGGCATGCCAGGCCGCCCACATCAGCTCGAAGTACGGCGCGCTGTTCTTCATCACCAGCGCGATGCGGTCGCCGGCCGTAACCGCGGGATGGCCGCGCAGCCCACCGGCGAGCCGCGCCACCCGCTCGTGCAGCTGGGCGTAGGTGTGGATGAGGCGATCGCCGACCGAGACCGCGCGGGCCTCGCCGAAGCTGCGCGCGGTGGCGGCGAGAAAGCCGGCGGTGTTCATCAGGCCCGCCCCAGGATGGTGATGCAGGCCGCGGCTTCTTCGCAGCCGATGAAGCCGCCGCCGTTCTCGGCGATGGCAAAGCGCGCATCGGCCACCTGCCGCGGCCCGGCCTCGCCGCGCAGCTGCCAGGTGAGCTCGGCGATCTGGCCCAGGCCGGTGGCGCCGATGGGATGGCCCTTGCGTTCGAGACCGCCCGAGACATTCACCGGGATGCGCCCGCCCAGCCGCGTGTCGCCGCGCTCGGCGATCAGGCCACCCTCGCCGAACGCGCAGAAGCCCAGGTTCTCGGTCTGCACGATCTCGGCAAACGCGGTGGCGTCGTGCACCTCGGCCAGCGACATGTCCTGCGGCCCGAGGCCGGCGATCTGATACGCGCGATTGGCCGCAAGATGGGTGATGTGGCGATCGACCTGCGCGGGGTCGCGCGCCTGGCCGCTGGCCAGCACGCTGGCGCAGACCTTCACCGCGCGCGAGCGGTCGAAGTGACGCAGCATCGGCTCGGTGACCAGCACCGCCGCCGCGGCGCCATCGCTGATCGGCGAGCACATCGGCAGGGTGAGCGGCCAGGAGATCATCCGCGCGGCCAGCACCTCGTCGATGCTCATGTCGTTGCGAAACTGCGAGAGCGGATTGAGCGTGGAGTGGAAGTGGTTCTTGGCGGCCACCGCGGCGAGCTGCCGCTCGGTGGACCCGAAGGTCTTCATGTGGAAGCGCGCCAGCGCCGCGTAGACATCCATGAACAGGCTGCGCGGGCCGCTCTCCCAGGGCGTGCCCGGTGGCGGCGACACGCCCTCGCCCAGGGCGAGCAGGTCGCGGCTGCTGGCCTGCGCCTGGTGCACATCCCAGGCACCGTCAAAGATCGCGAAGCTGCGCGCCTTGTCGGCGTGATACATCTTCTCGGCGCCCACCGCGAGCGCGATGTCGGACACGCCGGCCTTCAGCCGCGTCCAGGCAAGGTGGAAGGCGGTGCTCGCGCTGGCGCAGGCGTTCTCGACATTGACGATCGGGATGCCGGCGATGCCGCAGTCGCGCAGGGCAATTTCGCCGCCCACCATGAACTGCCCCTCCATGGCCGACTGCGCCGCATTGGCGAAGAAGGCCGAGTCGATGCGCTCGCGGCCGATGCCGGCGTCAGCCAGCGCGGCCAGCACCGCCTCGCGGGTGAGGTCCTTGACCGACTTGTCCAGAAACTTGCCGAAGGCGGTCATGCCCACCCCCACCACATACACATCGCCCATGCCGACGCTCCAGAAGTTGTCGCGGCAAGCATAGCGCCGGAAGCGGAATGGCCGGCGCGGCCGGCTCGCTATAGTGGGCTGCCGCAGCCTGCCCGCCAAACGAGGAGACCGCCATGGACCGCACCCGCCGACTGCTCGCCAGCGCCCTGCCCGCCGCGCTGGCGCTGAGTCCTGCCCTGGGCCGGGCGCAGGCCTGGCCAACCCGGCCCATCCGCCTGATCCTGCCCTTCGGGCCGGGCTCGGGCACCGACACCCTGGCCCGCACCCTGGTCGAGCCGATGTCGCGCGCGCTGAAGCAGAACTTCGTGATCGAGCATCGGCCGGGCGCCAACACCGCCATCGCCTGCGCGATGGTGGCCAAGGCCGCGCCCGACGGCTACACCCTCGGGCTGCTCACCAACTCGGGGCTGGCCGCCAATCCCGGCGGCATGATCGACAACCCTGGCTACGATGTGGCGAAGGAGCTGGTCTTCGCCTCGCTGGTGGCCTCGGTGAACTATGTGCTGCTGACCGCGCCGGGCATCCCGGGACGCACGGTGCGCGAGGTGATCGACCATGTGAAGGCCAACCCGGGCAAGCTCAGCTACGCCAGCGGCAACACCGGCGGCATCTCGTACATGGGCCACCTCGCCCGCACCCAGGGCCTGAACATCGCCCATGTGCAGTACAAGTCCACGCCGCCGGCGCTGGTCGATCTCGCCGCCGGCCATGTCCAGCTCATGGTGAGCGATGTGCCCGCCGCGCTGCCCATGATCCGCGGCGGCCGGGTGCAGGTGGTGGCGGTGCCCTGGCCCACCCGGCATCCCCTGCTGCCCGACACGCCCACCTATGCCGAGCAGGGTGTGCCCACGCCCCCCGACTTCTCCGGCTGGTGGATGCTCACCGCGCCGGCCGGCACGCCCACCGAGATTCTCGACCGGCTCAATGCCGAGGCCGGCACCGCGCTCAACAACCCCGAGGTTCGGGCCTCGCTCAACCGCGCGGGCCTGGTGCCCATCCCCTCCACCCGCGACGAGGCGCTGCGCTACCAGCGCGACCAGCTCCAGGTCTGGGGGCGCATGATCCGCGAGCTCGGCCTGAAGATCTGACGAAAGGCTGGCCGGGGCGCTGCCCCTCGGCCATCGGGCTGAGCCGCAGGGCCGAGGCCCGCATCCCCAGCCGCGTCACTGCCCGGCCTAGACTGGGGCACCCCTCGCTCGCCCCAGCCGCATGTCGCTTGCCGTCGTCCGTTCCCGCGCCCTGGTGGGCCTACAGGCACCCGAGGTGCGGGTCGAGGTCCACCTCGCCAACGGGCTGCCGGCGCTGCATCTGGTCGGCCTGCCACAGGCCGCCGTGCGCGAGAGCGCCGACCGCGTCCGCGCCGCACTGCTGCAGGCCGGGCATCAGGTGCCCAGCCGGCGCATCACCGTCAACCTCACCCCGGCCGACCTCCCCAAGGACTCCGGCCGCTTCGATCTCCCCATCGCGGTGGGCATCCTCGCCGCCAGCGGCCAGGTGCCCGCTGAGGCCCTCGAAGGCCTCGCCTTCGTGGGCGAGCTCTCGCTCACCGGGCAGGTACGGCCCATCCGCGGGGTGCTCGCCATGCTGCTGGCCCTGCAGGCCGACGACCCTCGCCGGCGCCTGGTGCTGCCCGCCGCCTGCCAGGCCGAGGCCGAGCTGCTGCCTGACGGCCAGGCCCTGCTGGCCAGCGATCTCACCGAAGTCTGCGCTCACCTGCGCGGCGACGCACCGCTGCCCCGGGCCGCGCATCGCACCCCTGAGCCCGCCGCCCCGGCGGTGCCTGATCTTGCCTCGGTGCGCGGTCATGCCCAGGCCAAGCGGGCGCTCGAGATCGCCGCGGCGGGCGGCCACTCGCTGCTCATGGTGGGCCCGCCCGGCGCGGGCAAGAGCCTGCTCGCGGGCTGCCTGGCCGGGCTGCTGCCGCCCATGGCCCACGAGCAGTCGCTGGCCTGCGCGCTGGTCGCCTCGGTGAGCGGGGGCTTCCTGCCCGCCCAGTGGGGGCGCCGGCCGCTGCGCGCCCCGCACCACAGCGCCTCGGTGGCGGCGCTGGTGGGCGGCGGCAATCCGCCGCGGCCGGGCGAGATCACCCTGGCCCATCATGGCGTGCTGTTCCTCGACGAGCTGCCCGAGTTCCCGCGCGCCGCGCTGGAGGGGCTGCGCGAGCCCCTGGAAACCGGCTCGGTCACGCTCTCGCGGGCGGCGCGCCAGGCCAGCTACCCGGCGCGCTTCCAGCTGGTGGCGGCCATGAATCCCTGCCCCTGCGGCCATCATGGCTCGGGCATCCGGGCCTGCGTGTGTCCGCCCGGGGCGCCGGCGCGCTACCGGCATCGGCTCTCCGGCCCATTGCTCGACCGTATCGACCTCCAGATCGATGTCGCCGCGGTCAGCGCGCAGGAGCTGCTCGGCTGCCCACCGCCCGGGCAGGGGCCCGAGGGGCCCGGGGGCAGCGCCGCCACCGCGCGTCGGGTGGCCGCTGCGCAGGCCCGCGCCCTGGCCCGGCAGGGCGTGCCCAATGCCGGACTGAGTCCGGCGGGTATCGAGGCGCACTGCCGGGCCGAGCCGGCCGCGCTGGCCCTGGTGCAGCGCGCCGCCCAGCGCTGGCACTGGTCGGCGCGCACCCTGCATCGGGTGCTCCGGGTGGCCCGCAGCATCGCCGATCTCGCTGACCAGCCGGCCATCCTGCCGGCCCATGCCACCGAGGCCGTGCACTACCGCCAGTCGGCTATTCTCGGCGCTCCGCCCGACCCTGCCGGCCCGCCATGACCGCCATCCTGCATCGCGCCCTCAGCCACCTGCCGCCGCGCGCGGTCTCGGGCGAGGGCGTCTACATCACCGACGATACGGGCCGGCAGTACCTCGATGCCTGCGGCGGCGCGGCGGTGTCCTGCCTCGGGCACGGCCACCCGGCGGTGGCCCAGGCCATCCGCAGCCAGCTCGATCGGCTCAGCTATGCCCACACCAGCTTCTTCACCACCGAGGTGGCCGAGTCGCTCGCCGAGCATCTCGTCTCGCGCGCCCCGGCCGGGCTGTCGCATGCCTACTTCGTGTCGGGCGGCTCCGAGGCCATCGAGGCCTCGCTCAAGCTCGCGCGCCAGTACTTCCTCGAGATCGGACAGCCGCAGCGCGAGCTCTTCGTGTCGCGCCGCCAGAGCTACCACGGCAACACCCTGGGCGCGCTCGCCGTGGGCGGCAACGCCGCGCGGCGGCGGCAGTACGCGCCGCTGCTGATGGTCACCGAGCAGGTCTCGCCCTGCTATGCCTATCGCGACCAGTTGCCCGGCGAGTCGGCCGCCGCCTATGGCGAGCGGCTGGTGCGCGAGCTCGACCTCACCCTGCAGCGCCTGGGCCCGCAGCGCGTGATCGCCTTTGTGGCCGAGACCGTCGGGGGCGCCACCGCCGGCGTGCTCGAGCCGGTGCCGGGCTACTGGCGCGGCATTCGCGAGGTCTGCGATCGCCACGGCGTGCTGCTCATCCTCGATGAAGTGATGTGCGGCATGGGCCGCTGCGGCAGCCTGTGGGCCTGCGAGCCCGAGGGCATCAGCCCCGACATCGCCACCATCGCCAAGGGTCTGGGCGCGGGCTATCAGCCCATCGGCGCCATGCTGCTGTCGCGGCGCATCTACCAGGCCATCCAGGGCGGCTCGGGCTCCTTCCAGCACGGCCACACCTACCTGGGGCACGCCGTGGCCTGCGCCGCTGCACTGGCCGTGCAGCACACCCTCGAGCGCGAGGGCCTGCTCGAGCGGGTGCGGGTCATGGGCGCGCGGCTGGCCAGCGGGCTGCGCCAGCATCTGGGCGGGCATCCGCGGGTGGGCGACATCCGCGGGCGCGGCCTCTTCATGGCGCTGGAGCTGGTGGCCGACCGCGCCAGCCGCGAGCCCTTCGACCCGGCGCTGCGCGTGCACGCCCGCTTCAAGCAGGCCGCCATGGCCCGCGGGCTGATGACCTATCCCATGGGCGGCACGCTCGACGGCACCCGGGGCGATCACATCGTGCTGGCGCCGCCCTTCATCATCGACGAAGCCCAGGTCGACCTCCTCATCGAGCGGCTGGGCAGCGCGCTGACCGACACCCTCGCCGGCCTGCCCGCGTGAACGCAGCCCTGCCCGCCGGCGTGGCCTGCGCGCTGGCCGCGGGCCTGCTCTGGGGTCTGGTGTTCATCGTGCCGCTGCTGCTGCCCGGCTACTCCGCGGCGCAGCTCAGCGCCGGCCGCTATCTCGCCTTCGGGCTGGTGGCGCTGCCGCTCGCCCTGGCCGGGCGCGCCGGCCTGGCCAGGCTGCGCCGGGCCGACTGGCTGGAGGCGCTGCGGCTCGCGCTGGTGGGCAACCTCGCCTACTACGCGCTGCTGGCAGCGGCCATCCAGCAGGCTGGCGCGCCGCTGCCCACCATGATCATCGGCACGCTGCCGGTGGTGATCGCGGTCTGCGCCAACCTCGGGCAGCGCGAGATCGCCTGGCGCCGGCTGGCCCTGCCGCTGGTGGTGCTGGGCGCGGGCATCGCGCTGGTCCATGCCGACGAGCTCGCGCGCCTGCGCGCCCAGGGGCAGTCAGCGCAACAGCTGCTGGTAGGCGCGCTGCTGGCCGCCGGCGCGGTGGTCTGCTGGACCTGGTACCCCATCCGCAACGCCCGCTGGCTGCAGGCGAATCCGCAGGCCGGCTCGGGCACCTGGGCCACCGCGCAGGGCCTGGCCACGCTGCCACTGGCCGCCGCGCTGTGGCTGGTCCTGAGCGGGTTGACGGACCCCGCCCCGGGCCTCGGCCCGGAACCGCTGCGCTTTCTGGCGCTCATGGCCCTCACCGCGGTGGGCGCCTCATGGCTGGGCTCGGTGCTCTGGAACCGCGCCAGTCAGCGCCTGCCCACCGTGCTGGCCGGACAGCTGATCGTGTTCGAGACCCTGGCCGCGCTCGGCTATGCGTTCGCGCTGCGGGGGGAAGCGCCGGGGCCCTTCACGCTGGCCGGCATGGCACTGCTGGTGGCCGGCGTGGTGCTGGGGGTGCGCGCCACCGCCTCGGCCGCCTTGATGCCGTCCACGCCGGCCGACAGGATGCCGCCGGCATAGCCCGCACCCTCCCCCGCCGGGAACAGTCCGGCCACATTCAGGCTCTGGCCGTCCTCGCCGCGGGTGATGCGCAGGGGCGAGGAGGTGCGGGTCTCCACGCCGGTGAGCACGGCGTCGGGCCGGTCGAAGCCGGCGATCTTGCGGCCGAACACCGGCAGCGCCTCGCGGATGGCGGCAATCGCATAGCCGGGCAGGCTGCCGCCGAGATCGGTGAGCGTCACGCCCGGCTTGTACGAGGGCAGCACCTCGCCGAAGGCGGTGGAGGGCCGCCCCGCGAGGAAGTCGCCCACCAGCTGCCCGGGCGCGTTGTAGTTGCCCCCGCCCAGGGTGAAGGCGCCGGCCTCGAGCTCGCGTTGCAGCGCCATGCCGGCCAGGGGATGCACCCGACCGCCCACCCGCGGCATCAGCGGATAGTCCTCGGGGCTGATGCCCACCACGATGCCGGCATTGGCGTTGCGCTCGTTGCGCGAGTACTGGCTCATGCCGTTGGTGACCACCCGGCCGGGCTCGGAGGCCGCGGCCACCACCGTGCCGCCGGGACACATGCAGAAGCTGTAGACCGCGCGACCGTTGCCGGCGTGATGCACCAGCCGGTAGTCGGCCGCGCCGAGCGCGGGGTGCCCGGCGTGCACGCCGTGGCGGGCGCGATCGATCATGCCCTGCGGATGCTCGATGCGGAATCCCACCGAGAAGGGCTTGCTCTCCAGGAAGACCCCGCGCTCGTGCAGCAGGGCGAAGGTGTCGCGCGCACTGTGGCCGGGCGCAAGCACCACCTGCGAGACCGCGAGCTCCTCGGTGCGGCCGCTCGCGGCATCGGTGACCGCCAGCGCGCGAAGACGCCGGCCCTGCGGCCCGTCGTCGATCAGGAAGTCGGTGACCCGCTGCCCGAAGCGGATCTCGCCGCCGAGCGCGATGATCTTGGCGCGCAGGTTCTCCACCACCTTCACCAGGCGGAAGGTGCCGATGTGCGGATGGGCCGCCACCAGGATCTCGGGCGGTGCGCCAGCCTGCACGAACTCGTTCATCACCTTGCGCCCGAGATGGCGCGGATCCTTGATCTGGCTGTAGAGCTTGCCGTCGGAGAAGGTGCCGGCGCCGCCCTCGCCGTACTGCACATTCGACTCCGGGTTGAGCTCATGGCGCCGCCACAGGCCCCAGGTGTCGCGGGTGCGCTCGCGCACCGCCTTGCCGCGCTCGAGCACGATCGGGCGCAGGCCCATCTCGGCGAGCACCAGCGCGGCGAAGATGCCGCAGGGCCCGAAGCCGATCACCACCGGGCGGGGCTGCCCCGGAGGCGCCTGCACCGTCGGCGCGTGATAGCGCATGTCGGGCGTGACGCTGATGCGCGGGTTGCCGCGATGACGCGCCAGCAGCGCGGCCTGCGCCGCCGGGTCGCGCAGCGTGAGGTCGACGATGTAGACCAGCAGCAGCTGGCGCTTGCGCGCGTCATGGCTGAGCTTGAAGACCGTGAGCTGCGCGATGTCGGTGGGCGGCACGCCCAGCACCGCCGCCGCGGCCTCGGTGAGGGCCGGCTCGGCATGGTCGAGCGGCAGCTTGATTTCGCTCAGGCGGATCATCGGGAAAAGGGCGCGGGAGTGGCTGACTGACGCAGGGTCGCTGCGTGGCAACACGACAGGCGGGGGCGTGTCGGCTCGAGGCGTGGACTCATGCGCATTCTAAGCGCGCGGCCCGGCGCGCCAGCCCAGCAGCAGCGCGAAGGCCACCGTCTGCATGCCCACCCACACCAGCAGCGTGGCGCGGAAGGCCGCCGCGGTGTCGCCGAGGGCGGCGCGAAACAGGTCGACCGACACGCCGAAGAGCCACTGGTGCAGAAAGATGCCGCTGAAGATCAGCAGGTTGAAGCCGGTGAAGGCGCGACCGGTGAGCGCGGGCGGAAAGCTCATCGCCACATGGGTCTGCACCAGGGTGTAGCCGGTGGACATCACGCCCAGCGGCAGCCACAGCAGCCAGGCCCAGGGCGCCGGCACGAGCGCGATCGCGGCCTGCAGCCCGATGAAGCCGGTGCCGCACACCGCCACCACCTGCAGCACCGTCCAGCCGCGGCGCTCGAAGCGCGGCGCAAGCCAGCCCATGCCCAGGAAGCCGCAGAGCAGCACCGCGTTGAAGGCGAGCAGCGCGCCGGCCGCCTGCGAGGGCGACATGCCGATCACCTGCGTGAACCAGGGCCCGGCCCACAGGCTCTGCAGGGCCACGAAATGCGACTGCATGGCCAGCGCCGCGATCGCCCAGCGCCAGAACACGCGGCTGCGATACACCTCGCCATAGCCCGCCCAGATCGGCTGGCCGCGCACCGGCGGCGCAAGCGCCTGCTCCTCGTCGCGCGGCACCCGCAGCCAGATGCCCAGCGACACCGCCGTCAGCGCCACCGCGGCCAGCGCGAACAGGCCGCGCCAGCCCACCAGGGGCAGGGCCATCTCCACCGGCACGGTGACCGCCATGGCCCCGCCGGTGCCCACCACCAGCATCCAGGCCGCGAGCTGCGCCTGCCGCGCAGGCGGGTACCAGAAACGGTAACCCTTGAGCGCCGACATCAGCGCGCCGGCCACCCCCAGCCCGATCAGCGCCCGACCCAGCCACAGCGCGCCGGTGCCCTGGGCCAGCCCGAACACCGCGCAGCCGCAGGCCGACACCAGCAGCAGCAAGGCATTGGTGCGCCGCGAGCCGAATCGGTCGAGGCACACCCCCAGAGGGAGCTGCATCAGCGCGAACGACAGGAAGTAGGCCGATGACAGCGCGCCGAGCTGGGCATTGCTCAGCCCGAAGCGCGCGATCAGCTCGGGCGCGATCACCGCGTTGATCGAGCGCAGCGCGTAGGACAGGAAGTACGCGCCGCCAAACCAGGCGAAGACCGTGAGCGCGGACAGCCCGCGCAGATACGCCATGCTCAACCGGCCGGCGCGACGAGGCGCAGCGAGTCGAGGAACAGCCGCGCCTCCTCCTCGGGGAGGTTCTCGCCCACGGCCACCGCCTGACAGGCCCGACCGGCCTCGCCCACGAAGACCGCGCGCATGGCCGTGGACCGCGACTGCACCGTGCCGCGGACAGCCACCCGCATGGCGGGCAAGCGCGTGCGCGGTGCGCCGGTGGTGTCGATCAGCGGGATGGTCACCGCATCGGCCCGCTCCTCGGTGCCGGCGATGTTGGCCAGCATGCCGGCGCGCATCGCGGCCAGCACGCGCTCACGCCGCTCGGGCGCGGCATCGGGCAGGGCGGCGCAGGCCACGGTGAACGCAATGCCCTCGGCGCGCGCGCCGGTCATGCTCATCACCAGGTCCTGGCCGTCGAGCCGCACCCGCTGGGTGAGCGTGGCCGGCTTGCCGGGCAGCATCACCGCCACCGCCGGATCGGCTGGCCGAACCTCGCGCCAGTTGTAGTCGGGGGCGCAGGCGGCGAGGGCGAGCAGCAGCGGCACGGCGACGGCCCGGGCCAGGCGCGACCCGGCAGGTCGGGACCGGCTATGCTTGGCCAGGGATGCAATGAGGGAGACGGGCATGCTGTACGAGTTCAAGAGCAAGGCGGGCGGCACGGTGGTGATGACCCAGCCGGTGGCCGAGCAGTTGCTGGGCATCATCGGCAAGGCGCCAGCGCCCGCCGGAGTGTTCGAACCGACCCATCTGCCCGAGGCGGTGCGCAAGCTGCAGGCGGCGGTGGATGCCGAAGCACCGCCCACCCCGGAAGACGACGACGCCCATGAGGCGGTGGCCCCGATGGCGCGCCCGGTCAGCCTGCGCCAGCGCGCCTGGCCGCTGATGGATCTCTTCAAGGCGGCGATCGCCGCCAGGCAGCGGGTGACCTGGGGCGTCTGACCCGCATTATCGCCCCGGCGGCGGCCGGGGCCGTGCATGCCCCGGCTGCGCAGCCGGTTCAGTGGTGCAGCTCGATCACCGACACACGCCCCTCGGCTGCCGGCCAGCTGCGGGCGGCGATGCGCTCGCCGTTGAACTCGGCCACCACCGTGCGCGAAGCGGCCGCCGGCAGCACCAGCCGCGCACTGGACAGCCCGGGCACGCCCGGCCCGATGCCGGGCAGCGGCCGGCCATCAAGGCTCATGCTGTCGCGGCCCAGGCCGAAGTAACCGCGCGGACGCGTGAAGCTGAGCACCGAGCCTGCGGCCCGGTCGGCATCGCTCAGGCGCGCCGCGCGCAGGTGCACCAGCGCGGAAGACCGCGGAAACGGTGAGCGGTAGACATGCTGGGTGGCATAACCCTCGGCCGAGAGCTCGAACTCCAGGCAGGTGGTCGGCCCGGTGCGCAGTGGCCCCCAGCGGCCATCGGCCGCGGTGATCCGCTCGAGCAGGGGGGCGCCCCGGCGCTCACCGCTCGCGCAGTCGAGCGGATGCACCCGCAGCCGCGCGCCAGCCAGCGGCCGGTTGGTGACCGCGCTGCCCGCCAGCCCGCTCACCATGCCATCGAGCACCACCTCGGGCTCGGGCCGGATCGCGGTGTCGCGCGGGGGCTGGCCGGTGATGAACTGCCAGGTCTGCTCGAAGGCGCGGGCGTGGTACGAGACCTCGCGGTGATCGGCGCCGGGCAGCACCCGGTTGTCGGCGCCGCGCAGCTCGGGTCCGCGGGCGTCCACTCCGGTCTGCCAGCCAGCGCGACCGATCCACTCGCCGGTGGGCTGGGCGAACTTGTCGTTGCCGTCGGAGCGCAGCGTGAGCCAGCGCACGCCGGGCGTGACCTCCAGCCCCTGCGGCCCCTGCGGCGTGTTCAGCGCGGTCAGGAAGGGGCCGGCGCCGTTGAACTCGTTGCCGGGCCGGAACTCGGCGCGGGCCCATACGCCGTGGTTGGGCGTGCCGCCGAGCACGGCGTGCGAGACCTTGCCCGCGCCACCGCCATGGCGAAGGTAATTGCGGATGGCGTTGCCGCCGCGCGAATTGCCCACCAGCACCACCTTCGCGGCTCCGGTGCGCGCGAGCACCCGGTCGACCTCGGCGGCCAGGAAGGCCATGTGCTCGGCGGCCGAGGTGCGTCCGGCCTGGGCCACCGCGTCATCGTCGCGGGCCAGCGGATCGGGCAGGTCGATGGCATGCAGGCGGTCGCGCGGCCAGCCGAGCGACTCGAATCGCCAGACGGTGGTGGTCCAGAGCGCCGCGGTGTCGCCGTTGCCATGCACGAAGACGATGGGCGGACGGGCGTCAGCGGCCGGGCCGGTGGCCAGCGGCGCGCAGGCCGACAGACCCGCGGCGAGCAGCAGCCCGCCCAGCATTGCCAGGGGTTTGCGCCGCCCGGCTGAGAGGGGTTCGCGCCGTGCGGCGGCGGGCGCTTCGCGCAAGGCGGTTGCGGGGCGCAGCGCACGCCGATCGGAGGAAGTCATGTCTCGAGGCCTTTCCAGCCGATCCATTCGCAGACGCCGCGGCCCATGACCCATTCCAGGTCGTCGCCGCCGGCGAGCCAGGGCAGCTCTTCGGTGAAGTGGGTGACGCACTGGCGCCAGGTGCAGGGCATGCGGGTGATGTCGGTGCCCCAGAAGAAGCGCTTCGGGCCGAAGGCATCGAAGATGCGATGCAGGCCTTCGGCCAGGCGCGGGAAGGGATAGGGCTCGGTGGCGTAGCCCGGCGCGCCGGTGGCCTTGACGGCCACATTGGGCAGCGCCGCCAGCGCGAGCAGATCGGGCAGCTTCGCAAACGCGGCCTCGTCGCGGCCCTCGCGCACCAGGCCGAGGTGATCGACGATCAGCCGCAGCCGCGGATGGCGCCGCGCGATCTCGCCGAAGTCCTTCAGAAAGCGGCCGGCCATGGTGGCCACCGGCAGACCCACCCGCTCGGCCTCGGCCCAGACCCAGTCCATGGTGCCGTCGATGTGCCAGGTCTGCTGGTCGGGGCGCAGCAGCGGCCAGCGCAGGCCGCACTGCCCCGGACGGCTGCGCCAGTCGGCGAGCAGGCCCCGGCTCTCGGGGCGGTCAATCGGCACCTGACCCAGCACCGCGAAGCGCCGCGGATGCAGGCTTGCGGCCTGCTCGGCCAGGGCGTTGGCGTGAGGATCCCAGCTGAGCGGCGGGTGGATCACCGCAGCATCCACGCCGGCCTCGTCCATGGCCGCCAGCGCCTCGTCGATGCCCCAGGCGGTGATCTGGCGATGCGGGTGACTGGGCAGCCCGGTGGACCAGAGGTGGATCTGCGCGTCGACGATCTTCATCAGGCCTCCCGTAAACCCGGAAACGGACCACCGCGGTGCCGGCATTGCCCCGCATCCGCTGCGGCCAGAGAGGGCCGGCGCAGTATCGTGACAGGCCCGACACCGAGTCAACCAGCGCGGCGCGTGCCTCGACACGCCCGGAGAACCCCATGACCGAGACCGTTGCCTTCGAACGCAGCCACGACATCCTGATCGACGCCCCGCCCAAGGCGGTGTTCGACTATGTGAGCAACCCCCGCTCCTGGCCGGAGTGGATCGCGGTGTCCCACGAGGTGGACAGCCCAGACCGCCCGCTGATCACCGGCGAGACCTTCCGCGAGAAGTGGTTCTCGCGCGAAGAGATCCAGCTCGACTGGGTAGTGCTCAAGGCCGACTCGCCGCGCTGCTGGGTGGCGCGCACCCACGCCGGCTTCATCGGGCCGATCATCGTGCGCTACGACTTCGAGCCGGTGGGCCAGGGCACGCGCTATCGGCGCACCGTGAGCAACCCGGCCCGCCCGAAGGCGCCCACCGAGGCCATGATCGGGCGCATCGACGCCGAGGCGGCCACCGCGCTGGCCAACATCAAGGCGCAGGTGGAGCGGCGGGTGCGGGAGGGCCGGGCCTGAGGCCCGCCCTCAGCCGAGCAAGCTCGCCAGCGCCCGGCGCAGGTCTTCCTCGGTGCGGCCTGCGCGTCGCGCGTAGTCGCGCACCTGGTCCTCGCCGATGGGGCCCACATTGAAGTACTCGGCCTGCGGGTGGGCGAGGTAGAAGCCGCTGACGCTGGCCGCCGGCGACATGGCAAAGCTCTCGGTAAGGCTCATGCCGATGTCCTCGCAGCGCAGCACCTCGAACATGGCGCGCTTGACGGTGTGCTCCGGGCAGGCCGGATACCCGGGCGCCGGCCGAATGCCGCGGTACTTCTCGGCAATGAGCTCCTCGGTGCTCAGGCGTTCGTCGGCCGCGTAGCCCCAGAGCTCGCGGCGCACCCGCTCGTGCAGGGCCTCGGCGTAGGCCTCGGCCAGCCGGTCGGCGATCGCCTTGAGCATGATCGACGAGTAGTCGTCGAGCAGATCGGCGAACTCCTTCTCGCGCCGCTCCACGCCGATGCCGGCCGTGACTGCGAACAGGCCGATGTAGTCATCAGCGCCACCGGCATCGGCCCGTGGCGCGATGTAATCGGCCAGACACTTGTTGAACACACCCTCGCGCTTGACGGTCTGCTGGCGAAGGTTGTGCCAGGTGAGCGCCACGCGGCTGCGCGACTCATCGGTGTAGATCTCGATGTCATCGCCCACGGCATTGGCCGGCAGCAGCGCGATCACGCCATTGGCGGTGAGCCAGCGCCCGTCGATGACGCGCTTGAGCATGGCGCGGCCGTCGGAATACACCCGACGGGCCGACTCGCCCACCAGCTCGTCGTTGAGGATGCCGGGGAAGGCGCCGTGCAGATCCCAGGTCTGGAAGAACGGCCCCCAGTCGATGCAACGGGCGATGTCGGCGAGGTCGTGGTTGCGGAACTCGCGCCGGCCGATGAAGCGCGGCTTGGCCGGCTGGTAGGTGAGCACCGGCCGGTTGGCCCGGGCCTTTTCGAGCGGGATGAGCTCCGGCCCCTTGCGGCCGGCATGCTGGGCACGCACCCGGTCGTAGTCGGCCATCAGGTCGGCGAGGAACTTCGGCCGGGTCTGGGGCGAGATCAGCTGCTGGGCCACCGGCACCGAGCGCGAGGCATCGGGCACATAGACCACCGGCCCCGAATAGTGCGGCGCGATCTTCACCGCGGTGTGCACCCGCGAGGTGGTGGCCCCGCCGATCAGCAAGGGGATCTTGCGCAGGCGGAAGTACTCGTCGCGCTCCATCTCGCGCGCCACCGTCTGCATCTCTTCCAGCGAGGGCGTGATCAGGCCCGACAGGCCGATGATGTCGGCCCCTTCCACCCGGGCGCGGGCGAGGATGTCGGAACACGGGACCATCACCCCCATGTTCACCACCTCGAAGTTGTTGCACTGGAGCACCACGCTCACGATGTTCTTGCCGATGTCGTGCACATCGCCCTTCACGGTGGCGATGACGATCTTGCCGCGCGCCGAGACATCGCCGCCGGCCGCCGCGATGGCCTGCTTCTCGGCCTCGATGTAGGGAATGAGGTGGGCCACGGCCTGCTTCATCACGCGGGCGCTCTTGACCACCTGCGGCAGGAACATCTTGCCCGCCCCGAAGAGGTCACCCACGATGTTCATGCCGTCCATGAGCGGGCCCTCGATCACCTCGATGGGCCGCCCGCCGCGGGCGTGGATGGCCTGCCAGACCTCCTCGGTGTCGTCGGTGACGAACTGGGTGATGCCGTGGATGAGGGCGTGGGCCAGACGCTTTTCCACCGACACCGGCGCCTCGGGCGTGCCGCGCCAGTCGAGGTTCTCTTCGCGGCGCGCGCCGCCGGCCTTGAGCGTGGCGGCGAACTCGATCATGCGCTCGGTGGCGGTCTTGCCGCGCTCGGGGGAATCAGCGGGCAGATCGTCGGGCAGCGAGGGCGGCCGGTGCAGCACGATGTCTTCCACGCGGCGGCGCAGCTCGGGCTCGAGTTCGTCATAGACGCCCACCATGCCGGCGTTGACGATGCCCATGCTCAGGCCGGCGCGGATGGCGTGGTAGAGGAAGACGGTGTGGATGGCCTCGCGTGCGGCGTCGTTGCCGCGGAACGAGAACGACACATTGGACACCCCGCCCGATACCTTGGCCCGCGGCAGATTGGCGCGGATCCACGCGGTGGCCTCGATGAAGTCGACCGCGTAGTGGTCGTGCTCCTCGATGCCGGTGGCAATGGCGAAGATGTTGGGGTCGAAGACGATGTCCTCGGCCGGGAAGCCCACCTGCTCCACCAGCAGCCGATAGGCCCGCTCGCAGATCTCGGTCTTGCGCGCGAAGGTGTCGGCCTGACCCTGCTCGTCGAAGGCCATGACGATCACGGCGGCGCCGTAACGGCGCACCAGCCGGGCCTGACGCAGGAACTCGGCCTCGCCCTCCTTGAGCGAGATGGAATTGACGATGCCCTTGCCCTGCACGCACTTCAGGCCGGCCTCGATCACGCTCCACTTGCTGCTGTCGATCATGATCGGCACGCGCGCGATGTCGGGCTCAGAGGCCAGCAGATTCAGGAAGCGGCTCATGGCGGCGGCCGAATCGAGCATGGCCTCGTCCATGTTGATGTCGATGACCTGGGCGCCGTTCTCCACCTGCTGACGCGCCACCTGCAGGGCCTCGTCGAACTGACCGGCAAGAATCAGCCGGGCGAAGGCCTTGCTGCCGGTGACATTGGTGCGCTCACCCACATTCACGAAGAGCGAGGTATCGGTGATGGTCGTGGCCTCGAGGCCCGACAGCCGCATGGCGGGCTCGATCTCGGGCACGGCCCGCGGCGTGCGGGATTGCACCGCCTGCGCAATGGCCGCGACGTGCTCGGGCGTGGTGCCGCAGCAACCGCCGGCCACATTGACGAAGCCGGCGTCAGCAAACTCGGCGAGCAGCGCCGAGGTGATCTCGGGCGTCTCGTCGAAGCCGGTGTCGCTCATCGGGTTGGGCAGACCGGCGTTGGGGTACACGCACACGAAGGTGTCGGCCTTGCGCGAGAGCTCTTCGATGTAGGGGCGCATCAGCGCGGCACCCAGCGCGCAGTTCAGGCCGATGGTGAGCGGCCGGGCGTGGCGCACCGAATTCCAGAAGGCCTCGACGGTCTGGCCCGAGAGAATGCGCCCCGAGGCGTCGGTGACCGTGCCCGAGATCATCAGCGGCAGGCGCGGCAGGCCCGCGGCCTCGCGCTCTTCCATGATCTCGTCGATGGCAAAGAGCGCCGCCTTCGCGTTGAGGGTGTCGAAGATGGTCTCGACCAGCAGCAGATCAACACCGCCCTCGATCAGCGCGCGGGTCTGCGCGGCGTAAGCCTCGCGCAGCTCATCGAAGGTGACATTGCGCGCGCCGGGATCGTTGACATCGGGCGAGATGGAGGCGGTTTTCGGCTGCGGGCCGAGCGCGCCGGCCACATAGCGGGGCCGATCGGGCGTGCTGAAGCGATCGCAGGCGGCGCGCGCCAGGCGCGCCGAGGCGAGGTTCATCTCATCGGCCAGATGCGCCAGGCCGTAGTCGGCCTGGGCGATGGAGGTGGCGCCGAAGGTGTTGGTCTCGATGATGTCGGCACCGGCCGCGAGGTAACCCTCGTGGATTTCGGCGATGACCGCGGGCCGGGTGAGCGAGAGCAGTTCGTTGTTGCCCTTGAGGTCGCGCTCGAAGTCGGCGAGGCGCTCGCCGCGGTAGTCGGCCTCGGTGAGCTTGTAGCGCTGGATCATGGTGCCCATGGCGCCGTCGAGCACGAGGATGCGACGCGACAGCGCCTCGCGCAGCGAAGCCTCAAGCGGTGAAACCGGGTGCTGGCGCGGGCGGAAGGGGGCGGGTTTTGCGGTGGCGGTCATGACGAGATTTTAGCCGGGGAGGGGGTTGCTACCCGGATTGCCCCGCGCACGCGGGCGGGCGGAAGGCAAGGGTGTGTCACCGACAGACGAAGGGATGGTGACAGCCAGCGCATCGAGCGGCGATGCGACCGCCGTCGCGGCAAATCGCAGCACATGCGTGTAGATCATGGTGGTGCTGACATCGCTGTGACCGAGCAATTCCTGCACCGTTCGGATGTCGACACCCGACTGCAGCAGATGGGTCGCAAAGGAATGCCGCAGGGTATGCACACTGACCGGGGCGTCGATTCCCGCGGCAATGACCGCCTTGTGCACATGTCGCTGAATGGTCTGCGGATAGAGGTGGTGGCGTCGATGGATGCCGGAGATAGGGTCATCGGAGAGGTGGTCCGCAGGAAAGACCCAGTGCCATCCCCAGGTGGCGCCGCGCCTGGGGTACTTCACGGCGAGCGCGTGCGGCATCGCCACCCCTGGTCGTTGCAGCGCCCGGTCCTGCTCCCACAGGGTGCGCGACCTTGCCAGTTGCATGCGCAGATCGGGCATCACGGAGACGGGCAGCATCACGAGACGATCCTTGCCACCCTTGCCTGATCGAACCGTGATCAGGTTCCGCTCGAAATCGAGATCGTTCACACGCAAGGCGAGCGCTTCGGCAAGCCGCAGCCCGCACCCGTACAGCACCTTACACACCACCGCGGCTTCGCCCTCCATACGGGCAAGCAATGACTGCAACCTGCTGCGGCGTGAGTACCGTGGGAATGCGCTTGCGCACCACGGGGCGCTGGATTTCGGTCATCCAGGGGAGGTTGGCGCCGAGGACCTCGCGATAGAGAAACAGTAGAGCGCACAAGGCCTGCTTGTGCGTGGAGGGCGATATGCGACGGGTATTGACCAGATGATTCAGGAAAGACTCCACTTCTGCAGCCGCCATTTGCGATGGATGCCGCATTCCGTGATGCCGTATGTACGCCTTGATCCAGAGCAGGTAGGCTTGCTCGGTGCGCAGGCTGTAATGCCGATAGCGAATGCGTTGACGCACCTGATCAAGCAGACGGAGGGGCCCTGGACTGGAAGGCCGCTGGTGGGCGGCCGAATCGTTACTGGACATGAAGCCAGTATTTCCAGGATTCGCCGAACCGGCAATGGGCCGGTCGGTCTAGGCCGCAGAGACGAGGAATCTTGCTGCAGCAAGGCTCCGGCTTCCCTGGCAGGTTATGCGGAAAGATGCATCGGCGTTATGAGGACAGGGATGACCCAAGAGCGCGATGCGGCGTGCTGTTCCGACCGACTGCTCGTGAGCGGTTAGCGGTAAATCGCTGCTAATGTTATTCAGTCTGGCAAACCTAGATACAAGTTAGGCCCCACCGCTACGACCCTCAGACGCTCCCAGCATGAACACCATCTCCGTTCGCCAGGCAGTGCTCGCGGACCTTGAGGTCATTGCCGACCTCTTCAATCAGTACCGCCAGTTTCAAGGTAAGGCATCCGATCTCTCAGCCTGCCATGCCTTCTTGCACGACAGGTTCAACCATGCCGAGTCCACCGTGTTCATCGCAACCGTGGACGAGCGCCCTGTCGGTTTTGCCCAGCTGTACCCCAGCTTTTCCTCCACCGCACTTGCCCGGGTGTTCATCCTCAACGACTTGTTCGTTTCCGAATCCGGGCGCCGCCGTGGAGTCGGCTCCGCATTGCTCAAGGCAGTTGAGGACTACGCATGGTCGCTCGGAGCTTGTCGCGTGAGCCTGAACGTTGCACAGGGCAACGTGCAGGCCCAGGAGCTCTATAAGGCTGCTCAATGGGTGCGCGACGGGGACTTCTTCATGTATCACCGCTACCCGCCGTCGCCATGAACC
This sequence comes from uncultured bacterium, assembly GCA_903934795.1. Classification (GTDB taxonomy): domain Bacteria; phylum Pseudomonadota; class Gammaproteobacteria; order Burkholderiales; family Burkholderiaceae_E; genus Quisquiliibacterium. The sequence goes on from CAIZPE010000287.1 coordinate 45,324, forward strand.
TATCGCCCCAGGCGAGGCCTAACCCTACGCTCAACCGGACGTGCAACAGCGTTCGTCGCCCGGGCCTCATTTCATTCTGGCCCGGCCGCCGCCCGCCGCCGCACGCCGGTTAGCTTCACGTTAGCTCTCACAAGGAGAACGCACGGTGGCGTGGGTCTTTCAGGGAAATCCAGCGAAGTACGACATCGATGACTACGTCACGCGCTACCCTGA
>CAIZPE010000288.1 GCA_903934795.1 uncultured bacterium
CCAGAGAAAATGAGCGAGAACCTCACGGCGAAACACCAGGAAGACGGCGAAATTCATCCGGGTGAAACGGTCGAGGAAAAAATCTCGCTCTCCGAGCGCTTCGGGCTGTGGGTGTCGTTCTACCCGTTCCGGCAGGAGGAATACCTCGAGGTGGTCGCGCACTGGCTTCTTCACTTCGGCTGCTCAGCGGCCGACATCGAAGACGCTCGCGGCGATGCGCTTCGTTTTGCGCTCGAGCGTGGATCGCGTTCCGGCCGGGTAGCCTGGCAGTTTGCGCGTGACTGGGCTGGCCAGGCGCGCCTGAAGCCGGCCCGGGCCGGCCGCCGCCGCTAGGCGCGAGCAGCGCACCGTGTCGACTGCTCGCACCCAGGCTGCTGCCGAGGGAGCGGCGTCGGCCACGCCGGCCGACTCACGCGCCCCGGTCGAGGTGGCGGTAGGCGTCCTGCGCCGCGCGGATGGTGCGCTCCTCTTTGCCCAACGCCCCGAAGGCAAGCCCTACGCGGGATGGTGGGAGTTCCCCGGCGGTAAGGTTGAGGCGGGTGAAAGCGTGTTCGAGGCGCTTGCCCGAGAACTGCAGGAGGAACTCGGCATCCTGATCGAAGATGGCGACCCGCTCGAAGTGGTCGAGTTCTCCTATCCGCACGCCCGGGTGCGTCTTCATTTCCTGGTGGTGAGCCGCTGGCGTGGCGAGCCCAGCTCGCGCGAGGGCCAGGCGTTTAGCTGGCAGCAGCCGGCTGCGGTAGCGGTGGGCCCACTGCTTCCCGCGTCGGTACCGGTGATCGAACGGCTCGCTGCGGGCGCAGCCTAGTGCATGCTCTTTGACGAGGGGTGAGGCTCGGGGCTCGCCTCGGCCGGGTCGGTGGGGTCGAGCGGCGCGCCTGCGATCCGGTACTGCTCGCTTGCCCAGGCGCCCAGATCAATCCGCTTACAGCGCTCAGAGCAGAACGGACGCCAACGGTTGGTCGGACTGTACTCGGTCTTGCGGGCGCAGGCCGGGCAGTCAACGAGCAGCGTGCGGGACGAACCAGCCACAGCCATCTGTGATCAGAGGTTGCAGAGCGCCAGCTCGAAATCGACATCGCCCTCGAATGCACGGGGCCGCTGGTCGCCGGTTTGCGAGGTGAAGCGGATCCAGAGCAGATAGCGGTTGGCGCTGATTTCGGGGATGGCGCCCACGGTTGGGTCGAGCCGGACCTGCACCATCTGATAAATGCGCCCGCCTAGCGGCTGCTGGTAGCTTGCCTGCTGAGAAGAGACGCGCACCCAGGTGCCGCTACGCCGAAGGAGGCCGAGCACCACAGTGAGCGCCACCTGAAGCGGCTGAAGCGGCGTCGCCCACCGGATGATGTCCTCGCGGCGCGCCTCCGCCGGCCGGTTTTGCCAGGCGTAGTAAGAGGGAAGGTCAAACTCGCAGGCGCCACCCGCAATGCCAGTGCGGCTGCGGATGCTCATCAGCCATTCGTTGTCGCGCAGGTTTTGCCCGGTGCGCCCGCTCAGGCGGGTGAGCCCGCCCACCGCGTCCTCGATGCGTGCGAGCGTAGCCTCGAGCGCATCAACCGACACGGAGGGGTTGCCGCGGAAGGAGCTGATGGTCTGGCGCTGTCG
>CAIZPE010000289.1 GCA_903934795.1 uncultured bacterium
CCACCGCCACGAACAGGTACATCTCGACCTCCCGGCTGTCGCGCTGAGCCACCTTGCTGGCCGCGCCGACGAAGTCGGTGACGTTGAGCAGCGACACCAGCGAGACATCCTGGAACAGGATGATGGTCTGCGTGAGCAGCACCGGCAGCATGTTGCGGAAGGCCTGCGGCAGCACGATCAGGCGCATGGCCTGCCAGTAGTCCAGCCCGATGGCATAGGCGGCGCCGACCTGGCCTTTGGGAATGCTCTGGATGCCGGCGCGCATGATCTCGCAGAAGTACGCCGCCTCGAACATGATGAAGGTGAAGTAGGCCGAGCGCTCGGCGCCGATGCTCGGCGGCCGGTCGGCCCCGGTGAGGGTCTGCAGCAGCACCGGCACCAGGAAGTAGAACCAGAAGATCACCAGCAGCAGCGGCACCGAGCGCATCAGGTTCACATAGCCCGCAGCCAGCATCGACAGCGGCCTGAACGACGAGAGCCGGGCCATGGCCAGCAGCGTGCCGAAGAGCACGCCGCCCAGCGCCGCGACCACCGTGAGCTGCACCGTGTACTGCAGGCCCTTGAGCAGGTAGGGCCAGCTGCGCGCCAGGATGTCGAACTCGAGGCCCTGCATCATCGCCCCGAGCCGATGTAGCCGGGCACCGCCACCCGGCGTTCCACCCAGGCCATCACCCGGTTGGCGGTCATGGCGATGACCACATAGACCAGCGTGGCCGCCGCGAAGGCCTCGAAATAGCGGAAGGTGAGCTCACCCATCTCGCGGGTTCGGAAGAACAGCTCGGTGAGGCCGATGGAATAGGCCACCGCGGTGTTCTTGATGAGGTTCATCGTCTCGGAGGTGAGCGGCGGGATGATGATCCGGTAGGCCATGGGCAGCAGCACATGGCGATAGGTCTGCGCCTCCGTCAGGCCGATGGCATAGGCCGCAGCGCGCTGGCCGCGCGGCAGCGACTGAATGCCCGAGCGAACCTGCTCGCTGATGCGCGCGGCGGTGAACAGGCCCAGGCAGACCACCGCGGTGACGAACTGGTGCTCGGTGGGGTCGAGGCTGGTGACCCAGCGCTTCACCGAGGGCACCAGCCCCGGCAGCACGAAGTACCAGATGAAGAACTGGACGATCAGCGGGATGTTGCGAAACAGCTCGACATAGGCATTGCCCAGCCGCACCAGCCAGGGCCGACCGGTGGTGCGCAGCACGCCGAGCACCGAGCCGAGAAAGAAGGCGATGATCGCCGCGAACAGCGCGGTGGACAGCGTGAAGGTGAGCCCGCCGGCGAGGGATTCCCACCAGAGGCTGTCGCCGTCGGCGTTGGGCTCGAAGAAGATGCCGAGGTTCATGCGCGGGCCCCTGGGAGAAGGCCCGGCTCAGGCGCCGGGCCGGGGACACGCTCGCCGCGCCCGCTCGGCGCGGCGCGCGGGACGAGGGCTCAGACGCCCTTGTCGTTGGGATTGCGGAAGGCGTCCTTCAGCGGCGGGGTCTGCTGGAAGTTCAGGTTCACGCCCTTGGGGGGCACCGGGCTCGTGAACCACTTGGCGTAGATCTTCTCGATCTCGCCGGACTTCATCACGCCGGAGATGGTCTTGTCGATCAGCGCCTTGAACTGCGGGTCGTCCTTGCGCAGCATCATGCTGTAGGGCTCCTGGCGCAGCGACTCGCCCAGGATCTTGAAGTCGGCCGGCGACTTGGCGTTGGCGATCTGCCCGGCGAGCAGGATGTCGTCCATCACGAAGGCCGAGACCCGGTCTTCCACCAGCAGCAGGAAGGACTCGGCGTGATCCTTGCCGTAGATCTCCTTCACATCGATGCTCTTGGTCTTCTCGTAGGCCTTGAGCAGCGGCACAGCGGTGGTGCCCGAGGTGGTGGAGATGTTCTTGCCGTTGAGGTCGGTGAGGCTGTTCACGCCCGAGGTCTTCTTCACCGCGGCGGTCACGTTGATCACGAAGTAGGTGGGGCCGAAGGCCACCTGCTGCTGGCGCTGCACCGAGTTGGTGGTGGAGCCGCACTCCAGGTCGATGGTGCCGTTCTGCAGCAGCGGGATGCGGTTGCTGGAGGTGACCGGCTGCAGCGCGATCTTGAGATTGGGCAGCTTGAGCTCGGCCTTGACCGCATCGACCACCTTCATGCAGAGGTCCATCGCGTAGCCGATGGGCTGCTGCTTGTCGTCGAGGTAGGAGAACGGGATGGAGGACTCGCGGTGGCCGATGGTGATGGTGCCGGTCTCCTTGATCTTCTTCAGGGTGCCGGCGAGATCCTGGGCCGAGACCGAGGCCGAGACGAACAGCGCGGCGATGCCCGCGATCAGCGAAACGGTTTTCATGGGGTGACTCCTCAAAGAAGCGGCGATTATAGGTGGGCGCACCGCGGCCCGGGAAAAGCCCGCGGCACGAGCAAGGCACTCAGCGGACAGATTCCTCGAGAAACTCGGCCGCAGTGCGCGCGCCCTGCGCCGGCCGGGCCTTTTCCTGGCCGCGCAGTTCCACCCGGCGGATCTTGCCCGAGATGGTCTTGGGCAGGTCGCTGAACTCGATGCGCCGCACCAGCTTGTACCCTGACACCCGGCCGCGCATGAAGCGGAAGATGTCGGCGGCGGTGGCGGCATCGGGCTGGTGGCCCGGCGCGAGGATGACATAGGCCTTGGGCACGAAGCCGCGCAGCGCATCGGGCGAGGGCACCACCGCCGCCTCGGCCACAGCCGGGTGCTCGATCAGCGCGCTCTCGAGCTCGAAGGGGCTGATCCGGTAGCCCGAGGCCTTGAAGACGTCGTCAGCCCGGCCGACGTAGGTGATGTAGCCCTCGGCATCGCGCATGCCGACATCACCGGTGTGGTAGTAGCCGTCGCGCATGCACTCGGCGGTCTTCTCGGGGTCGTCGGCATAGCCGGTCATCAGGGCGAGCGGACGCCGCGACAGGTCGATGCAGATCTCGCCCTCGTCGCCGGGCACGCCATCGGGGTCGAGCAGCACGATCGGATAGCCGGGCAGCGGCCGGCCCATCGAACCGGGCTTGAGGGGGGCCCCCGGCGGATTGCCGATCTGCGCGGTGCTCTCGGTCTGGCCGAAGCCATCGCGGATGACGATGTTCCAGGCCGCCCGCACCTGCTCGATGACCTCGGGATTGAGCGGCTCGCCGGCCGAGATCAGCTCGCGCAGCTTCACCGGCCAGGCCTTGAGGTCTTCCTGGATGAGCATGCGCCAGACCGTGGGCGGCGCACACAGGGTGTTCACGCCGTGCTCGACCAGCGTGCCCAGGATGGCCGGGCCATTGAAGCGGCTGTAGTTGTAGATGAACACGCAGGCCTGGGCATTGAAGGGCGCGAAGAAGCAGCTCCAGGCATGCTTGGCCCAGCCCGGCGAGCTGATGGTCCAGTGCACATCGCCCTTCTTCAGGCCCAGCCAGTACATGGTGGACAGGTGGCCCACCGGGTAGCTCACCTGGGTGTGCTGGACGAGCTTGGGGCGCGCGGTGGTGCCCGAGGTGAAGTACTCGAGCAGCGGATCGGCGGCCAGCGTGGAATCGGGCGCCTCGAAGGCGGTTGGCGAGGCCCGCGAGCCCCAGTAGTCGATCCAGCCCGGCGGCAGGCCGGCGCTGCCCGCCGACACGCAGATCAGGCTGCGGCCGGTGGTGTCGGCAGCGGGGAGCTCCTGGAACTTGGCCATGCCCGCGGCGTTGGTGATCACATGCCGGACATTGCCGCGGCGCAGCCGGTCGGCGAGATCATCGCCCGAGAGCAGCGTGGTGGCCGGGATCAGCACCGCACCGAACTTGATCGCCGCCAGCATGGTCTCCCACAGCGGCACCTCGTTGCCGATCATCAGCAGGATGCGGTCGCCGCGTCGCGCGCCCAGACCGATCAGGAAGTTGGCCACCTGGTTGGAGCGGGCCGAGAGCTCGGCATAGCTCAGCCGCGACTGGGCGCCCGACTCCTCGACGATGTGCAGCGCCGGCGCGGGGTTGTCGCGCGCCATGGCGTCGAAGTAGTCGATCGCCCAGTTGAAGCGGTCGAGCCGCGGCCACTCGAAGCCGGCCGTCGCGGCGGCCAGGTCGGTGCGGTTGGCCAGGAGGTGATCCCGGCAGGCGAGGAAGCGGTCGAGTTCGCGCAAGAAGGTTCTCCGGTGGGTCGGCCCCGGCCTGCCGGCATGGCCAGCCGGAACCGGCCGGTGCCGTGACGGTTCCGGGCGCCATTCTATGCGTCCGATCCGATCCCGATAATGGTCGACCGGCGCCGACCTCGTCGGCCATCCTGCGGTAGTGTCCGGCTATCCCGAACCGGCTCCCCGAGGACTCCATGCACTACGACACCGCCACCGGCCGCCACGGTCTCAAATTCGATCCCTTCAAGGCGCTGGCCGTACCCCGGCCGATCGGCTGGATCGGCACCCTGGGCGCCGACGGCCAGCCCAATCTCGCGCCCTACAGCTTCTTCAATGCGGTCAGCGACCGTCCGCCCGTGGTCATGTTCTCCTCGGGCGGCCACAAGGACAGCCTGCGCAACATCCTCGCCAACGGCGAATTCACCTGCTCGCTGTCCACCCTCGACCTGCGCGACCAGATGAACATGAGCTCGGCCACCGTGGCGCCCGGGGTCGACGAGTTCGCCCTGGCCGGCCTCACCGCCACGCCCGGGGTCACGGTACGCGCCCCCCGGGTGGGCGAGAGCCCCGCGGCCTTCGAGTGCAGGCTCTGGAAGACCCTCGACATGCCGGCCCCGCCCGACGGCAAGGGCGTCACCTACACCGTGGTCTTCGGGCTGGTCACCGGCATCTACATCGATGACGCCTTCATCCGCGACGGCATCGTCGACACCCCGGCCATGAAGCCGCTCGCCCGCCTGGGCTACATGGACTACTCGGTGCTCTCGCCCGAGACGGTGTTCTCGCTCAACCGCCCCACCGTGGCTGCCGACGGGCGCTCCGCCTCGGTGGTGCCGGGCCCCTGGGACGGCGTCTACCGCTGAGCGTCACCGTGAGCGCGCCGTCGCCCCGAGCAGGCCCGGTCAACATCGTCGGCGCCGGCATCGTCGGGCTGTCGGTGGCCTGGGCGCTGGTCTGCCGGGGCCGCAGGGTACGGGTCTTCGACGCCCAGCCGCCCGGCGCGGGCGCCTCGTTCGGCAACTCGGGCTCGCTCTCCAGCGGCTCGGTGGTGCCGCTGGCGGTGCCCGGCGCCGCCCGCGCCGGGCTGAAGATGCTCACCAGCGCCGATGCGCCGCTGGTGGTGCGCCGGCGCTACCTGCTGCGCGCGCTGCCCTGGCTGCGGCAGTTCGTGCGGGTGTCCGACGAGGCCACGGTGCGGCAGGTGGCCGATGCACTGCTCACCATCCTCTCGCCCACCCTGCCGGCCTGGGAGGCAGTGCTCTCGGCCATCGACGCACGCGACCTGCTGGCGCACACCGGCCAGCTGCATGTCTACGCCTCGCGCCAGGCGCTGGCGGCGGACGGCTTTGCCTGGCGGCTGCGGGCCGACCTCGGCGTGCGCGCCGAGGCGCTCGATCGCGACGGCCTGCTGGCCCGCCAGCCCGGCCTGGGCCCGGCCTACACCGACGGCATGTTCCTGCCCGAAGCGGCGGCGATCACCGATCCGCACGGCCTGTGCCTGCGGCTTGCGCAGGCCCTGCGGCACCACGGCGCCGAGTTCATCCAGGCGCCGGTCGATGCGCTGCGGGCCGACGGCGGCCTGCAGGCCGCCGGCCGGACCTATCCGGCGCAGGCCTGCGTGCTGGCAGCGGGAGCCTGGTCGACGGATCTGCTGCGGCCGCTGGGCCTGCGCGTGCCCCTGGAGAGCCAGCGCGGCTACCACCTGCAGCGCAGCAGCCTGGAGGTCGCACCCGGCGAGCCGCTGCGCGGCCCGGTGGTCACCGGCGACACCAAGGTCTTCATCGTGCCGATGCGCGCCGGCGTGCGCTGCGGCGGCACCGTGGAATTCGCCGGTCTGCGGGCCGACCCCGGCGAGCGCCGCTTCGCGCTGCTGCAGGCCAGCTTCGAGCGTGCCTTCCCGCAGGCGGGTGAGGCGGGCACGACCGGCCAGACCCGCTGGATGGGCCATCGGCCCTGCCTGCCCGACACGCTGCCGGTGCTCGGCCCGCTGCCGGGGCTGCCGGCGCTGTGGGCCGCCTTCGGCCATGGCCATCTCGGGCTGACCATGTCGGCGGTCACCGGGCAGTGGCTGGCTGACGCGCTGTGCAGCAGGCCCGTCCCCGAGCTGGCCCGATTCGGCATCACGCGTCCCAGCCTGGGCGCGCGACAGGCGGCCTGAGACCGTCGCCCGCTCGGCCGCGCCGACCCGACCGCTCCCGCCCCTCCCCGTCCCATGCATCCGGCCTACCCCGACAACCCGACCGCAGGAGCGCTCATGAGCACGACCACGCAGGCCCTCGTCATCGACACCGGCACCGACCAGCTGCTGTGCGAGATCCGCGACGCGGTCGCGCTGATCACCCTGAACCGGCCGCAGGCCCGCAACGCCCTGTCCGACCAGCTCACGCCGGCGCTGCGGCGCATGATCCGCGCGTGCGGCGACGATCCACGGGTGGGCGCGCTGCTGATCACCGGCGCGGGCACCGCGTTCTGCGCCGGGGGCGATGTCAAGGGCATGGGCGACAACAGCAACCGCAAGGACTGGTCGCCGCAGGCCCGCATCAGCGATCTGGTCGAGCGCCAGCGCCTGCTCACCGGCGCGCTGATGGCGGTGCGCAAGCCCACGCTCGCGGCGCTGCCGGGCGCAGCGGCCGGCGCGGGCCTGGCCATCGCGCTGGCCTGCGACATCCGCATCGCGGCAGCCTCGGCCTTCGTGAGCGCCGGCTACTCCCGCATCGGGCTGTCGGGCGACTACGGGGTGGCCTGGCTGCTCACCCGCGCCGTGGGCTCGCCGATCGCGCGCGAGATGATGTTCACCTCCGAGCGGGTGGACGCCGCCCGCGCCGAGCGCATCGGCCTGTTCAACCGGGTGGTGCCCGACGCGCAGCTGCAGGACGAGGCCTTCGCGCTCGCCCGCGCCATGGCCCGCGGACCGGGGCTGGCCCTGGCCCACATGAAGGACAACCTCGACGAGGCCCTGCACATCGACTTCGACGCCGCCCTGCGGCACGAGGCGCGGCGCCTGGTCGAGTGTTCGCAGACCGACGACCACCGCGAGGCGGTGCGCGCCTTCGTCGAGAAGCGCCCGCCCGTGTTCGGCGGTCGCTGAGCCTGCGCCCCATCCCAACGCCAACCCCTGCCTGACCCGACCATGACCGTCTCCACTCATCCGAACGCCGGCGGCAGCGCCGATGCCGCCCCCGCCACCATCGCGCCACTGCGCAACGCCGCCACGCTGGTGGTGATGCGCGACGCGCCCCAGGGCCTGGAGGTGCTGCTGCTGCGCCGCGCCGAACGCGGCGACCACAGCAGCGGCGCATGGGTGTTTCCCGGCGGCGTGCTCGACGCCGCCGACCGGGGCGGGCACGGCCATTGCCACGGCCTCGATGACGCTGCCGCCAGCAACGACATGGGCCTGTCCGAAGGCGGGCTCGACTACTATGTGGCGGCCATCCGCGAGTGCTTCGAGGAGTCGGGTCTGCTGCTCGCCTGCGAGCGCGACGGCTCGCTGGTCCGCCTGGAAGGCGAGCGCGGCGAGGCCATCCTGGCCTGGCGTCAGCGCCTGCACCGCGGCGAGACCACCCTGGCCGGGCTGTGCGAGCACTTCGGGCTGCGGCTGGCCACCCGGCACCTCGCCTACTACGCGCGCTGGGTCACCCCCGCCATCCGCGTCAAGCGCTGGGACACCCGCTTCTTCTTCGCGATCGCGCCGCAGGCCCAGGAATCGGCGCACGACGCCGTCGAGCTCGTGGAGCAGCTCTGGCTGCCGCCGGCCGAGGCGGTGGCGCGCAGCGACTCGCTCAAGCTGCTCGGCCCCACCCGGGTCACGCTCGAGACACTGGCCCGCTTCAGCCGCGCGCAGGAGGTGCTCGACCACGCCCGCGCGCCGCGCACCGTGGCGCTGCCGGCGCCGCGGATCGCCGATGGCCCGCAGGGCATGATGCCGGTGGCCGCCGACCATCCCGCCTGGGCCGAGGTCGGCCGCCTCGACCCGCCCGGCCACGGCAGCGCCCGCTATGCGATCGAGCCGGGCCTGGCGGTGCGTCTCTCGGCGCGGGTGATCAGGGTGACCGCGCCCAACCCCGGCATGATGACCGGACCCGGCACCAACACCTACCTGGTGGGCGGCGGGCCGGCCAACCGGTGGGCGGTGATCGATCCGGGTCCGTCGCTGGGCGTGCACCTCGAGGCCGTGATGGCCGCCGCCCCGGGCCCGATCAGCCAGATCCTGGTCACCCACACCCATCCCGACCACTCCCCCGGCGCCGTGGAACTGGCTGCGCGCACCGGCGCGCCGGTGCTCGGCCGCATCGCCGATCACGCCGGCAACCAGGACCCGACCTTCTCACCCGCCCGTCAGCCGGTGCATGGCGAGCGCCTGAGCATCGACGAGGGGGTCAGCCTGCGCGTGCTGCACACGCCGGGGCACGCCTCCAACCATCTCTGCTTCCTGCTCGAGGAGGAAGCCACGCTGTTCACCGGCGATCACCTCATGGGCGCATCCACGGTGGTGATCGGCCCGCCCGATGGCGACATGAGTGCCTACCTGGCATCGCTGCGCGCCCTGGTGCCGCTCGCGCTCGACTGGCTGGCGCCGGGCCACGGCTTTCTGATGGCCGAGCCGCGCCGGGTGATCGAAGGCGTGATCCGCCACCGGCTGGCGCGCGAGGCCAAGGTGATGCAGGCGCTGACCGAGCTCGGTCCGGCCACCGCCGCCGACCTGCTCGCCCGGGTCTACGACGATGTGCGCCCCGCGCTGCATCCGGTGGCGCTGCGCTCGCTCACGGCGCATCTGATCAAGCTGCGCCGTGACGGCCGCGCGGCGCTCGAGGGCGAGGACTGGCGTGCGCTGGATGCAGCCTGAAACAGCCGGCATCTTCCGGTTTCCGTAACCTCATGACCATGTCCAGGCCGGGGCATTGGCTAGCACCCGGGAGTCGAGCAATACTCTTGACGGCAGGACGGGCCGTCACGACCGTCTGACTACAACAGGAGACCTCATGAAAACATCCCTCAGGAAGTTCCTCACGGCCGCCGGCTTCTCG
>CAIZPE010000290.1 GCA_903934795.1 uncultured bacterium
CGCAGGCGCCGCGCCTGCCGGTGTACCGGGTGTCGGCCGGCGTGGCAGATGCCGCTCTGCGCCCCGCGATCGAAGCCGGCGCGCACGGGCTGGCTCAGGTCGGTACCGGCCCGCCCTGAGCCCGCAGGCCCGGGGCTCAGCTCAGCGGTGCGCCGGGTGACTGGCCGGTGGGCCCGTCATCATCCAGCGGTTCGCCGTCGATGACATAAGCCCCGCTCGCCCAGGCGCCGAGATCGCCGGTCTTGCACCGCTCCGAGCAGAACGGCCGCCAGCGATTGGCGGGCGAGAAGACTGCCGGGCGACGGCAGGCCGGGCAGGCCACCACGCGGTCGGATTCTCGCTTGCCCGTGGTCATGCGTCGCCGCTCAGAGGTTGCACAGGGCGAGTTCGAAATCGACATCGCTGTCGAGCGCACGCGGGCGCAGATCGCCGTCCTGCAGGGTGAAGCGGATCCAGATCAGGTAGCGATTGGCGCTGATCTCGGGGATGGCGCCGGTGGCGGGATCGAGCCGCACCCGCACCATCTGGTAGGTCTTGCCGCCGAGCGGCTGCTGGAAGCTGCCCTGGCGGGCGGTCTGCACGCTGTGGTGGGCACTTTCGCGCAGCAGGCGCAGCACGATGCGCAGGCTGTCCTGCAGCGGCCGCAGCGGCGCGGCCCAGGTGGCGATGTCCCGGCGCCGGACTTCGGCCTGACGGTGCTGCCAGGCGTGATACGAGGGCAGGTCGAATTCGCAGGCGCCCCCCGCGATGCCGGTCCGGCTGCGGATGCTCATCAGCCACTCGTTCTCGCGCAGGTGCTGCCCGGACTTGCCGGCCATGGCGTTCAGGCTGGTCCAGGCGGCCTCGATCTGGCCGAGCACCTGGTCCAGGGCGTCGGTGGAGACATCAGGGTTGCTGCGCAGGGGGATCAGGGCGTGCCGCTGCCGGTCGAGCTCCTGGAGCAGATCGGATTTCAGGTCGGCGCGCGACGCGACCTCCAGGACATCGAACAGCGTGACCAGTGCGATGTGGTGATCCTGGGCTTCGTCGCGGGTGGCAAACCGGTCGAACCGCCCGAACAGCGACTCCAGGCGCAGCAGCGTCCGGACCCGTTCGTTCAGGGGGAATTCGTAGAGGATCAAACCGTCTGGCCGGCTGGACTGCGGGCCACCCCGCAAGCCGGGCGATTCTGGCGCAATCGCGGGGGAATGACAAACCCCGACCCTTCGTGGCGCTCAGGTCGGGATTTCCGCCGGCCGGGCTCAGGCAAGCAGGGCGAGGTAGCGCTCGTGGAGGGCCCGCACCCGCTGCGCCAGCGTGTCGGGCGCGCCGTCGTTGTCGATCAGGTCATCGGCCGCGGCCAGCCGCTGCTCGCGGGTGGCTTGCGCCGCCAGGATGGCCTCGACCTGCTCGCGTGGCAGGCTGTTGCGCTTCATGACCCGCTCGATCTGGGTCTGAGGCCGGCAGTCCACCACCAGCACCCGCTGCGCGCGCTCGCGCGGTTTGCCGCCCTCGACCAGCAGGGGCACGACGAGGATGGCGTACGGGCTGGTGGCCAGGCCGAGCTGGCGCTCGCTCTCCTGGCGGATCAGCGGATGCAGGATGGCTTCCAGACGGCGTCGGGCGGCCGGATCGCTGAACGCGAGCTGGCGCATGGCCGCGCGGTCCAGGCGACCGTCGGCCGCGATGACCGCTGCGCCGAATGCCGCCTGGATGGCCGGCATGGCCATGCCGCCCGGCCCGGTGAGCTGGTGCGCGATCAGGTCGGTGTCGACCAGCGTCACGCCGAGCTCGGCGAAGTGGTTGGCCACTGTGGTCTTGCCGCTGCCGATGCCGCCGGTCAGTCCGACGACCAGAGGAGGTCTGCGGCCGCCGTCAGCGGGGCCGGGATGGGAGCCGGGAACGGGGGAGGGGGCTGGGTCGCTCAACGGGGCACGCCAGTCTGATCAGGACAGCCCCAAGTATGCAGCGATCGGCTTGCCGAAGTACAAGGTGAGCAGTCCCGCGCCCGCCAGGTAGGGGCCGAATGGAATCGGCACTTCGCGGCCGTGGCGGGCGAACACGATCAGCCCGATGCCCACCAGGGCACCCACCAGCGACGAGAGCAGAATCATCCCGGGCAGCGCCTGCCAGCCGAACCAGGCGCCCAGCGCACCGAGCAGCTTGAAGTCGCCGTAACCCATGCCTTCCTTGCCGGTGGCGAGCTTGAACAGCCAGTACACCGCCCACAGGCTGCCGTAGCCGGCCATCGCGCCGATCACGGCCGACTCCAGTGGCACGAACACCCCGGCGAGATTCACCGCCAGCCCTGCCCACAGCAGCGGCAGCGTGAGGTTGTCGGGCAGCAGCTGGGTGTCCAGGTCGATGCCTGTGAGCGCGATCAGCGTCCAGGTCAGCAGCAGTGCTGCGATGCCGGCGGCGCCCGCACCGAGATGCCAGACCGCCAGCCCGCTCAGGACCGCGGTGGCGAGTTCCACCAGCGGATAACGCATCGGGATCGGGCTGGCACAGGCCGAGCAGCGCCCGCGCAGCACCAGCCAGCTCAGCACCGGGATGTTCTCGAGCGCGGTGATCCGGTGGCCGCAGGCCGGACAGGCCGAGCGCGGCAGCACCAGGTTGTAGACCGGCTGCTCGGGCGGCGTCTCGCCGCGCATCTCGGCGGCCTGACTTGCCCACTCCCGCTCCAGCATGATCGGCACGCGGTGGATCACCACATTGAGGAAGCTGCCCACCAGCAGCCCCAGCAGCGCAGCGAGGGCCACGGCGGCGGCGGGCGATGTCAGAAGCAGTTCGGTCATGCAGGGCCTGATCGGGAAAGAGGCCCGCAAGGGCCGCGAGCGCTGCCGGGCTCAGACCACCTGGCCCATCTTGAAGATCGGCAGGTACATGGCGACCACCAGTCCGCCGATCACCACCCCCAGGAAGGCCATGATGATCGGCTCGAGCAGGCTGGAGAGGCTGGCGACCGCCTCGTCGACCTCGCGCTCGTAGATGTCGGCCGACTTGCCGAGCATGTCATCGAGCGAGCCGGATTCCTCGCCGATCGAGGCCATCTGCATGACCATGTTCGGGAAGACATTGGCGTTCTGCATGGCCACGGTCAGGCTGGTGCCGGTGGAGACCTCGCCCTGGATCTTGCGGGTGGCGGTCAGGTAGACATGGTTGCCCGAGGCGCCGCCCACCGAGTCGAGCGCCTCCACCAGCGGCACACCGGCGGCGAACATGGTCGACAGGGTGCGCAGCCAGCGCGCGATCGAGGCCTTGCGGATCACCTCGCCCAGGATCGGCAGGCGCAGCAGGGCCCGGTCGACGGCGATCTGCACCGCCGCCGATCGGCGCCAGCTCTGGAGGAGAAAATAGATGCCGGCGAACAGGATGCCGAAGATCAGCCACCAGTAGGCGACCACGAGATCGGACATCGCGATCACCATCAGCGTGGGTGCGGGCAGGCTGGCGCCGAATCCCTCGAAGACGCTCTTGAAGGCGGGGATCACGAACAGCATGATGATCGTGACCACGATCGCCGCCACGCCCATCACCGCGCAAGGGTAGAACAGGGCCGACTTGATCTTGCCCTTGAGGGCCTGCATCTTCTCCTTGTAGAGCGCCAGCCGCTCCAGGAGATCATCGAGGATGCCGGCCTGCTCGCCCGCGCCCACCAGGTTGCAGAACAGGTCGTCGAAGTACAGCGGGTAGCGGCGGAAGGCCTCCGAGAGCGCCGTGCCGGTTTCCACATCGGACTTGATTTCGGTGAACAGCCGCGCCACCGAGCCGTTCTCGGTGCCCTTGGCCACGATGTCGAAGGCCTGCAGCAGCGGCACCCCGGCGCGCATCATGGTGGCCAGCTGGCGGGTGAACAGCGTGATGTCCTTCTCGGTCACCTTGCGGCCGCGCGAATAGCTGCGCTTCTTGACCTTGGTGACCATCACCCCCTGCCGGCGCAGGGTGGTGTTGACCACCGCCACACCCCGGCACGCATCTCGCCGCGCACGGTGCGACCGGCGCGGTCGCGGCCTTCCCAGAGGTAGGTGAACTGCTTGACCGGCGCTGCCGCCACCGCCTTGCCTGCCATGGTGTGTGTCCCGTCCCGGCTATTCGTTGGTCACGCCCAGGACTTCCTCGATCGAGGTCAGCCCCTGGCGGACCTTGATCAGGCCGCTTCGGCGCAGGTCATTGACGCCCTCGCGCCGGGCCTGCTCGGCGATCTGCATGGCGTTGCCATTCGACAGGATGATCCGCTGGATCTCCTCCGAGATCGGCATGACCTGATAGATGCCCACCCGGCCCTTGTAGCCGCTGCCCTTGCAGCGCTCGCAGCCCACCGGCCGGAAGGGCACCCAGCTGCCATCAAGGTCGTCCTCGCGGTAGCCCACCTGCAGCAGGCCGTACTCGTCGATGTCCAGCGGCTGCTTGCAGGTGCACAGCCGCCGCGCCAGCCGCTGCGCGGTGATCAGGATCACCGAGGAGGCGATGTTGAAGGGCGCCACGCCCATGTTCATCAGCCGGGTGAGGGTGGTGGGCGCGTCGTTGGTGTGCAGCGTGGAGAGCACCATGTGGCCGGTCTGCGCGGCCTTGATGGAGATGTCGGCGGTCTCCAGGTCGCGGATCTCGCCGACCATGATCACGTCGGGGTCCTGGCGCAGGAAGGCCTTGAGTGCCACCGAGAAGCTCAGCCCGGCCTTGTCGTTGACATTCACCTGGTTGACGCCCGGCAGGTTGATCTCCGCAGGGTCTTCGGCGGTGGAGATGTTCACCCCGGGCTGGTTCAGGATGTTCAGGCAGGTGTAGAGCGACACCGTCTTGCCCGAGCCGGTGGGCCCGGTGACCAGCACCATGCCGTAGGGCCGGGAGACCGCCTTGAGCAGGTGCTCCTTCTGGTCGGGGTCGTAGCCCAGGGCGTCGATGCCCAGCTTGGCCGACGACGGATCGAGAATCCGCATCACGATCTTCTCGCCGAAGAGCGTGGGCAGCGTCGAGACCCGGAAATCGATCGCGCGGGTGGGGCTGAGGGCGAGCTTCATGCGGCCGTCCTGCGGCACGCGCTTCTCGGAGATGTCCAGCCGCGAGATGACCTTGATCCGCGAGGCCAGCTTCTCCTTGATCGCCATGGGGGGCTGGGCGAACTCCCGCAACTCGCCGTCGATCCGCAGTCGGATGCGGTAGAACTTCTCGAAGGGCTCGAAGTGGATGTCGGACGCGCCGCTCTCGATCGCGTCGATCAGCACCTTCTGCAGGAATCGCACGATCGGCGCATCGTCGACCTCGGCGCCGGTCTCCACCACCGCGGCGGTCGGTTCGGGCTCGAGCTTGGCCAGATCCTCGTCGAGCATGTCCGAAGTGAACTCGGCGAGCTGCTGGCTGTCGCTCCGGTTGCGGCCTTCCAGCATCCGGACCAGCTTGTCGTGCTCGATCACCACCGGATCGAGGGTGCACTGGGTCTGGAACTTGATGCGGTCGAGGGTCTCGATGTCGGTGGGGTCCGACAGCGCCACCGACAGGCGGGTGCCGCGCCGGCACAGCGCGATCACCCGGGTCTCGC
>CAIZPE010000291.1 GCA_903934795.1 uncultured bacterium
CGTCGAGCAGCGAGGCATTGGCCACCGGCAGTCCGGTGAGCTCGACCACCATCTGCTGGTAGTTGAGCAGCGACTCGAGGCGGCCCTGCGCCACTTCGGCCTGATAGGGCGTGTAGGCGGTGTACCAGCCCGGGTTCTCGAACAGGTTGCGGCGGATGGGCTCTGGCGTGAGGGTGCCGTGATAGCCCGCGCCGATGTAGGAGCGCCAGACCTGGTTTTGCCCGGCGATGGCCTGCAGTTCGGCCAGGGCCGCAGCCTCGGTGGCGGGGGCAGGAAGATCAGGCTCCTGCGCGAGGCGGATGGCCGGCGGCACCGTGGCCGCGATCAGATCCTGGCGGGCGGCATAGCCCAGGGCCGCGAGCATCGCGGTCTCCTCGGCGACCGACGGCCCGAGGTGGCGGGCATGGAACTCGTCGTCGGCGAACAGCGAGCGAACGCCGCCGATGGCATCGGCTGAACTCATGGCGATGCTCCTCAGGCCGCGCCGGGGCCGGCGCTGTAGTCAGTGGCGCTGAGCAGGCCGGCGGCCTGGCCGGGCTGGCTGGGCCGCAGGCGGAAGAGCCAGCCCTCGGCGAAGGGCGACGCGTTGACGGTCTGCGGCGCATCGGCCAGCGCGGCATTGACCTCGAGCACCTCGCCGTCGACCGGCGCGTAGACATCGGAGGCTGCCTTGGTGGACTCGACCACCACGCAGGCCTCGCCCGCGCTCACCTGGCGGCCGGGCTGGGGCAGGTCGACATAGACCAGTTCGCCCAGCGCATCCTGGGCATGGAAGGTGATGCCGACGGTGACGGTGCCGTCGCCGTTGTCGCGCAGCCACTCGTGGCTGGCGGTGTAGCGGAGGTCTGCGGGGTTGTCCATGGGGGGCTCCTGGGCGGCCGTGGGCGCGTGGCGACGGCCTGGCGGCCGCCGGTGCGGGAACCCCCTCTGTCCGTTTGCCTGAGACATTCAGCGAGCGCGGCCCGGGCCGGGCGCGGTCAGCCTGTTTCCTTCGGCGAGGCCGCCGCGACCGCCGGGGCGGGCGCGCGCCTTCTCTCCAGAGAGTCGAAACTGCGGCAGTCCTTTTGCCTGAGAGTTTTCGGGGCGATACACCTTCGGCGCCACCCGCGATGCCGCGGGTGATCTCTCCCGCCGCAGTCAATCGACTGGCGCGCAGAGTGCCCACCGGGGCAGGCGATGTCAAGCCGAGGCCGGTGCGGTTCGGGGGGATTGCGCGTCGGGATGCGTCGGGACGGGTGGGTATCCGGTCGGGGCCGGTTCATGGGTTGCGCGGGCGGCCGGCGCCGGCGCTTTCGCGCGCGATCAGCAGGATGCCGGCCACCGCCATCGCCAGTGCCACGGCATGCGCCCAGCCCACCGATTCGCCCAGCGCGGCCACGCCCACCGCCGTGGCCGCCAGCGGCATCGCGATGGTGAAGACTCCGGCGTGTCCGGCCGGCACCCGCTGCAGGCCCGACAGCCACAGCCAGACCGAGACGATGCTTGCCGACACGGAGTAGAAGGCGAGCAGCAGCCAGTGGCCCAGGCCCACCGCGCCGAAGTCGAAGTGCAGCGCCTGCCACAGCCCGGGTGGGGTCATCAGGGCCAGCCCGATCGCGTTGATCCAGGCCGAGATCCGCATCGGCGGCAGTTGCGCCGTGAGTCGCCGGCCGAGCAGCGCATAGATCGCCTCGCAGACCACGCAGCCCAGCACCAGCAGGTTGCCGGCGAGCGAGCCGGCTCCGCCAGCATCGCCGCGCGCCAGGGAGAGCAGCACCACGCCCCCCACCGCGAGCCCGACCGCCGTCCAGCCGCGCGACCCGAGATGCTCGCGCAGCCAGACATGACCGCCGAGCGCCACCACCGCCGGCAGGGTGGCGAGGATCACGCCAGCGGCACTCGCCGAGGTGAGCGACAGGCCGGCGAGCATGCAGATCGAGAACAGGAAGTTGCCGAAGAACGACTGCGCGAACAGCAGCCGGGCGTGTGGACGCGCCTGGGCGAGACCGCCGCTCCAGGGCAGCATCAGCAGCGCCGCCAGGCCGAAGCGCAGCCAGGCCAGCAGGAACACCGGGAACACCTCGGTGAGCGGCTTGCTGAGTGCGGTGTAGCTGCCGACCAGGGCCATGCCCGAGAAGAGCAGCAGGTAGCCGCCAAGGGCGGAGGCGGCAGGCGCGGGCTGGGCGGCAGGCATGGTCTGGCCGCGCATTGTGGGCGATCCGCCGCGCGCGCGGCGCGTCTGTGTCTCGATCGCAAAGATCTTTCGCGTTTTCCCGACTATCCCCGCGCCGCCCCAGCCGCTAGTCTGCGCGGGTGAACGACATCTCCGCCCCGCTTGCCGCCTCGCTCGCCGAGCCCCGGTTCTCCGACGTCACCCAGGCCGCCACGCCGCAGCGCCAGGCCCAGGTGGCCGCGCGTCTGCGGGAATGCCTGCCGGCGCACTGCGTGCTCTTTCGCGAGGAGGACACCCGCCCCTACGAGTGCGATGCCCTTTCGGCCTTCCGGCAGCTGCCCATGGTGGTCGCCCTGCCCGAGACCGAGGCGCAGGTGGTGCAGGTGCTGCGCGCCTGCCATGAGCTGCAGGTGCCGGTGGTGGCTCGCGGCGCCGGCACCAGTCTGTCGGGCGGCTCGATGCCGCATGCCAGCGGCGTGGTGCTCGGCCTGGCCAAGCTCAACCGCATCCTGTCGCTCGATCCGCTCGCGCGCATCGCGCGGGTGCAGCCCGGGGTGCGCAATCTCGCCATTTCGGAGGCCGCCGCGCCCCACGGGCTCTATTACGCGCCCGATCCGTCGTCGCAGATTGCCTGCACCATCGGCGGCAATGTCGCCGAGAACTCCGGCGGCGTGCACTGCCTGAAGTACGGCCTCACCGTGCACAACGTGCTGCAGGTGCGGGGCTACACCATCGAGGGTGAGGCGGTGACGTTCGGCGCCGAGGCGCTCGACGCGCCGGGCCTCGACCTGCTCGCGCTGCTGATCGGCTCCGAAGGCATGCTCGCCGTGGTCACCGAGGTGAGCGTGAAGCTCGTGCCCCGGCCGCAGGTGGCGCGCGTGGTCATGGCCTCGTTCGACGATGTCCTCCGGGCCGGCGACGCGGTGGCCAGCATCATCGCCTCCGGGATCATCCCGGCCGGGCTCGAGATGATGGACCAGAAGACCGCACAGGCGGTCGAGCCCTTCGTGAAGGCCGGCTACGACCTCGACGCGCAGGCCATCCTGCTGGCCGAGTCCGACGGCACGCCCGAGGAGGTCGAGGAGGAGATCGGCCGCATCGACGAGGTGCTGCGCGGTTCCGGGGCCACCGCCATCCGGGTCTCGCAGTCGGAGGCCGAGCGGCTGCGTTTCTGGTCCGGGCGCAAGAACGCGTTCCCGGCGGCCGGGCGCATCTCGCCCGACTACTACTGCATGGACGGCACCATCCCGCGCAAGAACCTCGGGCGCATGCTCGCGGCGATCGCCGACATGGAGCATCGGTACGGCCTGCGCTGCATGAATGTGTTCCATGCCGGCGACGGCAACCTGCACCCGCTGATCCTCTTCGATGCGAACGATCGCGCGCAGTGGGAGCGCGCCGAGCTCTTCGGCGCCGAGATCCTCGAGCTGTGCGTCGAGCTCGGCGGCACGGTCACCGGCGAGCACGGCGTGGGCATCGAGAAGATCAATTCGATGTGCGTGCAGTTCTCCCCCGAGGAACGGGCCGCCTTCTTCGCGGTCAAGCGCGCCTTTGACGAACCAGGTCTGCTCAATCCCGGCAAGGCCATCCCCACCCTGTCGCGCTGCGCGGAGTACGGGAAGATGCACATTCACGGCGGGCGGCTGCCCTTCGCCGATCTGCCCCGCTTCTGAAGCGCCCGGCCGATCCGCTGCGCCCGTGCTGCCCCCGATCCCGTCGTCTTCGATCCCGAGCCCCCGCGCCATGACCTCCTCAAGCTCACCGCTCCCGGCGGGCCCGGCCGATCCGGTGCTCCTGCGCTGGCGCGATCGCATCCGTGCGGCCGATGCCGCCGGGGCGCCGTTGCAGCTGCACGGCGGCGCGACCAAGGCCTTCTACGGCGAGCCGGCGATCGGCGATCGCTTCGACACCCGCGAGTACCGCGGCATCGTCGCCTACGAGCCCACCGAGCTGGTGGTCACCGCGCGCTGCGGCACGCCTCTGGCCGAACTGCAGGCGGCGCTCGAGCAGGCCGGGCAGATGCTCGCCTTCGAGCCGCCTGCATTCGGGGCGGCGGCCACCGTCGGCGGCATGGTGGCTGCGGGCCTATCGGGTCCGCGCCGCGCCAGCGCCGGCGCGGTGCGCGACTTCGTGCTGGGCGCCTGCCTGCTCGATGCCCGCGGCCAGTGGCTGCGCTTCGGCGGCCAGGTCATGAAGAATGTGGCCGGCTACGATGTCTCGCGGCTGCTCTGCGGCTCGCTCGGCGTGCTCGGCCTGATCACCGAGGTCTCGCTCAAGGTGCTGCCCCGACCGGCGCGCGAGCTCACGCTGGTCATGGCCTGCGATCAGGCCCAGGCCCTGAGCTGGTTCAACCAGTGGGCCGGCAAGCCGTTGCCGGTGTCGGCCACCGCCTGGTCGGCGGGCGAGCTGCATCTGCGGCTCTCGGGCGCTGCCGCTGCGGTGTCGGCCGCGGTCGCCCAGCTCGGTCCGCGCCACGGCGCGCGCGAGCTCGATGCCGAGGCCGCCACGGCTTTCTGGGCCGCACTGCGCGAGCAGGAGCACCCGGCCTTCGCGGGCGGGCTGCCGCTGTGGCGGATCTCGGTGCCGTCGGTGGCGCCACCGCTTGCGCTGGCGGGAGAGCCGGTGCTCGAGTGGGGCGGGGCGTTGCGCTGGTATCGCGGCGCGGCCGATGCCGCGGCGGTGCGCGCAGCCGCGGCCGCGGTCGGCGGCAGCGCCAGCCTGTTCCGTCCGGGCGCAGGCGGGCCACCGCCCGCCGGCGTGTTCCAGCCGCTGTCGCCGGTGCTGGCCGGTCTGCACGCCCGTCTCAAGCGCGAGTTCGACCCGAACCGGATCTTCAACCCCGGTCGCCTGTACCCGGATCTCTGACCCGATGGAAACCCACCTCGCCGACTGGCTCAAGGACCGCCCCGAGGGGCGCGAGGCCGAGTCCATCCTGCGCAGCTGCGTGCACTGCGGCTTCTGCACCGCCACCTGTCCCACCTACCAGATCCTCGGCGACGAGCTCGACGGCCCGCGCGGGCGCATCTACCTGATCAAGCAGGTGGTCGAGGGCAAGCCGGCCACCGATGCCACCCGCGAGCACCTGGACCGCTGCCTCACCTGCCGCAACTGCGAGAGCACCTGCCCGTCGGGCGTGCGCTACGGCCACCTGGTGGACATCGGTCGCAGCCTGGTCGAAGCCCAGGCGCCGCGTCCGCTGGGCCAGCGGCTGCTGCGCGGCGCGCTGCGCGAGGGCATGACGCGTCGCTGGCTGTTCGATCCGGCCATGCGCGTCGGGCAGGCGCTGCGCCCGGTGCTGCCAGCCGCGCTGCAGGCCAAGGTGCCGGCCCGCCGCGCGCCGGGGCCGCTGCCCGGCCGCAGCCATGCCCGTCAGGTGCTGCTGCTCGATGGCTGCGTGCAGCCGGCCATGATGCCGCGCATCGACGCGGCCACCATCCGCGTGCTCGATGCCATCGGGGTGCAGGCCCGTTACGCGGCCGGCTCGGGCTGCTGCGGGGCCATCCGTCATCACCTGAACGATCACGAGGGCGCGCTGGCCGATGCCCGGCGCAATATCGACGCCTGGTTCCCGCTGATCGACAGCGGCCAGGTCGAGGCCCTGCTGATCAATGCCTCGGGCTGCGGCGCCATGGTGCGCGACTATCCGCACCTGCTGCGCGACGATCCGGTGTACGCGCCGCGCGCGCAGCGGGTGGCGCAGGCCATGTTCGATCTGGCGCAGTGGCTGCCGCGCGAGTTCGCCGCGGCCGCCGACCGGCTCGGCGCGCTGCTGCGCCGCAAGCCGGCGCAGCGCGTGGTCTTTCATCCGCCGTGCACGCTGCAGCATGGCCAGCAGGTGCGCGGCGAGGTCGAGCGCTTTCTGGTTTCGCTGGGCGTGGAAGTGCAGCCGGTGGCCGATGCCCACCTGTGCTGCGGCTCGGCCGGCACCTACTCGGTGCTGCAGCCGGTGCTGTCCACGCAGCTGCGCGAGCGCAAGCTCGCGGCGCTGCAGGCGGGCGCGCCCGAGATGGTGCTCTCGGCGAACATCGGCTGCATCGGGCACCTGCAGTCAGGCACCGACACGCCGGTGCGGCACTGGATCGAGTGGCTCGACGACGCGATCGCCTGAGCCATGCGGCCGGGCCGGCTCAGGGCACCGGGCGCTGCTCGGTGAGGCGCAGCAGGCCCTTGATCATGCGGTAGAGGAACCACAGTCCGGGCAGCAGGAAGACCCAGGCGAGCAGCCCGAAGCTGAAGATCGTCACCACCATCATCGGCACGAACAGCAGCACCACCCACAGCACCGTCCACCAGAAGGTGGCGATCATCCAGTCCATGTGGCTGCGGTAGACGGTGCCGTTGGCCTCGTCGCGCTTCAGGTAGTTGACGATCAGCGCGATCACCGAGAGCAGGCCCGCCGACAGCAGCAGGCCCACGATGTGCAGCAGATAGTCGAACAGGCAGATGCGGCGCAGCCGGTCTTCCCGCGACCCCGGCTCGGGCCGCGGCGTCTGACCCGGCGAAGCCTCGGGAGGGTCACGGGGGATGAGCTCGCTCATGGAAACTCCTCTCAGACTTCGACCAGCCACCCGGGGTCGTGGCCATCGGCCTCGCCGCGCTCGACATGGCCGCGGGCATTGGACACCACCCGGGTGCCGCCCAGCTGGTAATCATGGCGGCAGTGCAGGTGGCCGTGCAACCACAATGCCGAGCGGCCCATGAGATCGTCGCAGTCGCTGCAGAAGCTCGCGCGGGCCGGCTGCAGGCCGTAGCGCGGATCGGCGCTGCGGGCCGAGGGCCCGAAGTGGGTGATGACCACGGTCTCGTCCCAGTGCGCGCCCCGCCGCCCCAGCGAGAGCTGGGCGGCGAGCCACTCGCGGCAGCGCCCGAACTCCTCGCGCACCTCGGCTGCGCCAAAGGGCCGGCCATCGCGGGTGGAGCACTGCACCCGGTCGAGGAAGAACGCCCCGGCGCGCATGCAGCGCTCGCGCTCGGCCGGCCCGAGAAGGTCGAAGTCGCACCACAGGGTGGTGCCCAGCAGCCGGATCCGGCGGGTGCCATGGTCGATCACCATGGCGTCGCGCTCGAGCATGGTGAAGCCCAGCCGCGCGCAGCGCTCGCGCAGCGTCTGCTGCGCGGCATCGACATCGCGATGGTCGTACTCGTGGTTGCCGGCGATGTAGACCACCGGCACCGGCCAGCCGGCGAAGCGGTCGAGCCCCTCGTGGCCGGCGTCGATGTCGCCGGCCAGCACCAGCAGGTCGGCACCCGCTGCCGGCTGCGGATCGAAGGGCTCGCTCTCGAGATGCAGATCCGAGAGCAGCTGCAGACGCATGCCGCGCCGCGCGGGCTTACTCGACCGCCTTGACCATGTCCTCGACCACCTTCTTGGCGTCGCCGAAGACCATCAGGGTGCGGTCCATGTAGAAGAGCTCGTTGTCGAGGCCGGCATAGCCCGAGGCCATGCTGCGCTTGTTCACGATCACCTGACGGGCCTTGTAGGCCTCGAGGATCGGCATGCCGGCGATCGGCGACTTGGGGTCCTTGGCCGCCGGGTTGACCACGTCGTTGGCGCCGAGCACCAGCACCACATCGGTGTCGCCGAACTCGGAGTTGATGTCTTCCA
This sequence comes from uncultured bacterium, assembly GCA_903934795.1. GTDB lineage: Bacteria > Pseudomonadota > Gammaproteobacteria > Burkholderiales > Burkholderiaceae_E > Quisquiliibacterium. The sequence goes on from CAIZPE010000291.1 coordinate 7,758, forward strand.
TCTCGAAGACCTGGTCGTAGGGCACCTCGGCCTCGGCCAGCAGCACGTTCATGTGACCGGGCATGCGGCCGGCCACCGGGTGGATGGCGTACTTCACCGTGATGCCCTTGTCGGTGAGCTTCTGCGCCAGCTCCTTCAGGGGGTGCTGCGCGCGGGCCACCGCCAGGCCGTAACCGGGCACGATCATCACGGTCTCGGCGTTGCTCAGCAGGAAGGCCGCGTCGTCGGAGGAGCCCGAGCGCACCGGCCGCTGGGCCTGCGCCGCGCCATCGGTGGCCGCCGCCGCCTCACCGCCGAAGCCGCCGAGGATCACATTGAAGAACGAGCGGTTCATCGCCTTGCACATGATGTACGAGAGGATGGCGCCCGAGGAGCCGACCAGCGAGCCGGCGATGATCAGCATGCTGTTGTTCAGCGAGAAGCCGATGCCGGCCGCCGCCCAGCCCGAGTAGCTGTTGAGCATCGACACCACCACCGGCATGTCGGCGCCGCCGATCGGGATGATGATCAGCACGCCCAGCACGAAGGACAGCGCCAGCATCACGAAGAAGGCGGTCCAGTTCTCGGTGGCCATGAACACCAGACCCAGGCCCACGGTGGCGATGCCCAGGATCAGGTTGACCATGTGCTGGCCGGGGAAGACCACCGGCGCGCCCTGGAACAGGCGGAACTTGTACTTGCCCGAGAGCTTGCCGAAGGCGATCACCGAACCGCTGAAGGTGATCGCGCCGATGGCCGCGCCCAGGAAGAGTTCGAGCCGGTTGCCGGCGGGGATGGCCGCGCGCGCCACGATGTCGGCCACCAGCGTGCCCGAGGGCGTCTGCGCGCCGACGATCAGCTCCTTGGGCATGGGGGTGATGCCGAAGGCCCAGGGCTCGACCACCGCGGCGATCGCGATGAACACCGCCGCCAGGCCGATCATGCTGTGCATGAACGCCACCAGCTCGGGCATCTTGGTCATCTCGACCCGGTTGGCCATGAGGGTGCCGGCCCCGCCGCCCACCACCAGGCCGAGCAGCACCCAGCCCAGGCCGGCGCCGAGCGACGGCCCGCCGGCCACGCCGGTGGTCATCATGGCGATCAGGCCCACGGTGGTGACCACCGCGATGGTCATGCCGGCCATGCCGAAGACATTGCCGCGGATGGAGGTGGTGGGGTGCGACAGACCCTTGAGCGCCTGGATGAAGCACACCGAGGCGACGAGGTACAGCAGGACCACCAGGTTCAGGTTCGGGCTCATCGGGAATCTCCGCTCGTCTGGCGGGTGGCGGAGGAGGCGGGCTCCCCCTGGGAGGACTTGGTGGCGGGGCGCGCCGGCCCGGCCTGCCAGAAGCCGTGGATCCAGCCGCGGCGCTCGGCGAAGCGGCCGGCCGGGAACAGGATGAGGGCGAGGCCGACGGCGAACCAGAAGGTGCGCTCCCAGCCGGGCGCGGTGAAGCGCTCGACCAGCAGGCCTACCCCCACCGAGGCGGCGACCGCGAACAGCAGCAGGATGACGAAGCCGCGCGCGTTCACCGCGCCGCTCCGCCGCTCTTGGGCGCCTTCTTCTTGAACATCTCGAGCATGCGCCGGGTGACCAGGAAGCCGCCGAAGACATTGACCGAGGCCAGCGCCACGGCAAGCACCCCCATGGTCTTGCCGAGCACCGTGCCGGTGAGGGCCGCGGCGAGCATGGCGCCCACGATGATGATGGCCGAGACCGCGTTGGTCACCGCCATCAGCGGGGTGTGCAGGGCGGGCGTGACATTCCAGACCACGTGATAGCCGACATAGATGGCAAGCACGAAGATGATCAGGTTGACGACGGTGGGGCTGATCGCTTCCATGGAGGTTCCTGGCGATGATTGGCGCGGGCGGGGCCCGCGACTCAGTTGCGGCGGGTGATCTCGCCGTTGGCGCACATCAGGCAGGCGGCGACGATGTCGTCTTCCCGGTTGATGCTCAGCCCGCCTTCCTTGGTGAGCAGCAGCTTGAGGAAGTCGAGCAGGTTGCGCGCGTAGAGGGCCGAGGCATCGGCCGGCACGGTGGCCGGCAGGTTGGGCTGGCCGATGATGGTCACGCCGTGGCGGATCACGGTCTGGCCGGCTTCCGAGACGGCGCAGTTGCCGCCCTGTTCGACCGCCATGTCGAGGATGACCGAGCCGGGCTTCATGGCGCGCACCATGTCCTCGGTGATCAGCACCGGCGCCTTGCGCCCTGGGATCAGCGCGGTGGTGATCACGATGTCGGCGAGCTTCATCTTCTCGGCCACCGCCTGCGACTGGCGCTGCATCCACGAGGCGGGCATCGGCCGGGCGTAACCGCCCACGCCCTTGGCGATCTCGCGTTCCTCGTCGGTCTCGAAGGGCACATCGACGAACTTGGCGCCGAGCGACTCGATCTGTTCCTTCACCGCGGGGCGCACATCGGAGGCCTCGATCACCGCGCCAAGACGCTTGGCGGTGGCGATCGCCTGCAGGCCGGCCACGCCGGCGCCCAGGATGAGCACGCGGGCCGCCTTGATGGTGCCAGCCGCGGTCATCAGCATGGGCATCATGCGGCCGTAGGTGGCCGCCGACAGCAGCACCGCCTTGTAGCCGGCGATGTTGGCCTGCGAGGAGAGCACATCCATGCTCTGCGCGCGGGTGGTCCGTGGCGCGGCCTCGAGCGCGAAGGCGGTCAGGCCGGCGGCGTTCATGGCCGCGATGCCGTCGTTGTTGAAGGGCTCGAGCATGCCCACCAGCGTGGCACCCCGCTTCATGCGGGCCAGTTCGTCGGCCTGCGGCAGACGCACCTTGAGCACGATGTCGGCGCCGAGCGCGGTGTCGGCGTCGACGATCTCGGCGCCGGCGGCGCGGCAGGCATCGTCGGTCTGGGCGGCGTTCGTGCCGGCGCCCGACTGCACGACCACGCGGTGGCCGGCGGCGACGAGTTTCTTGATGGTTTCGGCGGTGGCCGCAACCCGGGTTTCTCCGGGGCGGGACTCGGCCGGAACTCCGATCAGCATAGGAAAGGTCCTCCCGCGGCAGGGGCCGCGTTGGCGTTCGGGCTGCATTAGAGCATGCCCATCCGCTAAACTTGGGAATGGTCGACTGGAAGCCCAATGTCACTGTCGCGGCCGTCGTCGAGCGCGATGGACGCTTCCTGATGGTCGAGGAACACACCCGCGACGGCCTGCGGCTGAACCAGCCCGCCGGTCACCTCGATCCGGCCGAGTCGCTCGAGCAGGCGGTGGTGCGCGAGACCCTCGAGGAAACCGCCCAGCGGGTGCAGGCCCTGGCCTGCGTGGGCGTGTACCTGTCGCGGTACCGCCATGCCGCGCAGGGCATCGATGTCACCTATCTGCGTTTCGCCTTCGCCTGCCGCTGGCTCGGCCACGAGCCAGGGCGTGCGCTCGATGACGGCATCGTGCGCGCCGTCTGGCTCACCGCCGACGAGATCCGGGCCCGCGCCGCCGAGCACCGCAGCCCGCAGGTGCAGCGCTGCATCGACGATCACCTCGCCGGTCGCCGCTACCCGCTCGATCTCATCCACACCCACCCTGACTGCCTGCTGCCCCGTGACTGAGCCGCGTCGTCGCCGGGTGGTGGTGGGCATGTCGGGCGGGGTCGACTCCTCGGTCACCGCGTGGCTGCTGCGCGAGCAGGGCTACGAGGTCATCGGCCTGTTCATGAAGAACTGGGAAGACGACGACGACGACGAGCACTGCTCCACCCGCCAGGACTGGATCGATGCGGCCAGCGCCGCCGATGTCGTGGGCGTGGACATCGAGGCGGTGAACTTCTCGGCCGAGTACCGCGACCGGGTCTTCGCGGAGTTCCTGCGCGAGTACGCGGCCGGGCGCACGCCCAACCCCGATGTGCTGTGCAACGCCGAGATCAAGTTCCGGGCGTTCCTCGAACACGCCATGCGCATGGGCGCCGAGTGCATCGCCACCGGCCACTACGCCCGGGTGCGCGCGCTGCCCGATCCGGGCGCGGCGCAGGGCCTGCGCTACGAGCTGCTGCGCGGCGTCGATGCCGGCAAGGACCAGAGCTACTTCCTGCACCGGCTCTCGCAGGCGCAGCTCTCCCGTGCCCTGTTCCCGCTGGGCGGCATGCTCAAGCGCGAGGTGCGCGAGATCGCCGCGCGCATCGGCCTGCCCAACGCGGCCAAGAAGGACTCCACCGGCATCTGCTTCATCGGCGAGCGGCCTTTCCGCGAGTTCCTCAACCGCTACCTGCCCACCCGGCCGGGGCCGGTGCTCACCGACACCGGCGAACGCATCGGCGAGCACCAGGGCCTTGCCTTCCTCACGCTCGGGCAGCGCAAGGGCATCGGCATCGGCGGTCTGCGGGGCGGCAGTGGCGAGCCCTGGTTCGTCGCGCGCAAGGACCTCGCCCGCAACGCCCTCACCGTGGTCCAGGGGCATGATCATCCCTGGCTGATGAGTGCCGCGCTGCAGGCCGACAGCGCGCACTGGATCGCCGGCCACCCGCCCGCGGCCGGCGCACGGCTCGGGGCCAAGACCCGCTACCGGCAGACCGATGCCGAGTGCGTGTTCTCGCCGCTGGACGCGGAGCACTTCGCGCTGCAGTTCACCGAGCCGCAATGGGCGGTCACGCCCGGGCAGTCGGCGGTGCTCTACCAGGGCGAGTTGTGTCTGGGCGGCGGCCTGATCGCTTCGTCCTCCCTGCCATGACCCGCCATCTGCGCTATCTCGCGTTCGCCCTCGTGGTGCTGGGCGCGCTCGCGCTCGTCTGGGCCGGGTTCACCGCGCGGCTGGGCTGGGGCTGGGCCGCGGCCGCGGTGGCGCTGGCCGCGCTCGGTGTGCGAGACCTGATCCAGACCCGCCACGCCGTCCTGCGCAACTATCCGGTGATCGGTCACCTGCGCTTCCTCCTGGAACGGGTGCGGCCCGAGATCCGGCAGTACTTCATCGAGTCCGACATCGAGGCCATCCCGTTCTCGCGCGAGCAGCGCGCGATGGTGTATCAGCGGGCCAAGCAGGAGCTCGACAAGCGGCCCTTCGGCACCCAGCTCGATGTCTACGCGCCGGGCTTCGAGTGGATCAACCATGCCATCGTGCCGGGGCGGCCCGCCGGCGAGGACTTCCGCACCGTCATCGGTGGGCCGGCCTGCACCCAGCCCTATCAGGCCTCGGTCTTCAATATTTCGGCGATGAGCTTCGGCTCGCTGTCGGCCAACGCCATCCTCGCGCTCAATCGTGGCGCGCGCCTCGGCGGCTTTGCCCACGACACCGGCGAGGGCTCGATCAGCGTGCATCACCGGGTGCACGGCGGCGACCTGATCTGGGAGATCGGCAGCGGCTACTTCGGCTGCCGCGACGCGGATGGCCGCTTCGACGAGGCTGCCTTCACGCGCAATGCCCGCGAGCCGCAGGTGAAGATGATCGAGCTCAAGCTCTCGCAGGGCGCCAAGCCCGGCCATGGCGGGGTGCTGCCCGGACCGAAGGTCACGCCCGAGATCGCGCAGGCTCGCGGCGTGCCGGTCTGGACCGACTGCATCTCGCCGGCCGCGCACAGCGCCTTCGACACCCCGATCGGGCTGCTGGCATTCATCGCCCGCCTGCGCACCCTGAGCGGGGGCAAGCCCACCGGCTTCAAGCTGGCCATCGGTCATCCCTGGGAGTGGTTTGCGATCGCCAAGGCGATGCTCGAGACCGGGATCACCCCCGACTTCATCGTCATCGATGGCAAGGAGGGCGGCACGGGCGCGGCGCCAGCCGAGTTCCTCGACCGGGTGGGCATGCCGATGCGCGACGGCCTGATGCTGGTGCACGACACCCTGGTGGGCGCGGGCCTGCGCGAGCGCATCCGGCTGGGCGCGGCCGGGCGCATCGTCTCGGCCTTCGACATCGCCCGCACCATGGCCCTGGGCGCCGACTGGTGCAACAGCGCCCGCGGTTTCATGTTCGCGCTCGGCTGCATCCAGGCGCAGAGCTGCCACACCGGCACCTGCCCCACCGGCGTCACCACCCAGGATCCGCTGCGCCAGCGCGCCCTGGTGGTGCCCGACAAGGCGCAGCGGGTGCATGCCTTCCACGGCAACACCCTGCGCGCGCTGGCCGAGCTGGTGGCGGCCGCCGGCCTCGATCATCCCGCGCAGATTGCGCCGCGCCACATCCTGCGCCGGATCTCGTCCACCGAGGTCCGGTCGCTGGCCGAACTGCACGAGTTCCTTGCGCCCGGCGAATTGCTGGCCGGCGAGCCGAGACAGGCGGTGTTCCGGCAGTTCTGGGCTGCGGCCCGACCCGATCGCTTCGGACTTCAGGCAGCCTGAGGGCCGACCTCGCGGCCGCGCGCGATTCAGGCCCGGCCTGCGCCCGCGCCAACCCGCGCCAGCGGGCGCCGCTCAGCCCAGGGCGATGGGCACCGTGTCGGCGAAGGCCGGACGGGTGTTCAGGCGCTCGAGCAGCCGACCCAGATTGGGATGGCGCTCGCGCCAGGCGTTCTCGGGGAAGCGAAGGTCGAGATAGGCGAGGGCGCAGCCGGTGGCGATGTCGGCGAGCGAGTAGCGGCCATCGCAGCACCAGGGCTGCTCGCCCAGCGACTGCGACACCGCCGCGAGGGCGTCATCGATCTTGGTCTGCTGGCGCGCAATCCAGGCGGGACTTCGCTGTGCCGGCTCGCGCCGGGTGTGCTCCAGCCGGATCAGCACCGCGGCATCGAGCAGGCCATCAGCCAGCGCCTCCCAGCAGCGCACATCGATGCGTTCACGGCCACCCGGCGGAATCAGGCGGTGGACCGGGGTGAGGGCATCGAGGTACTCGACGATGACGCGGGAATCGAAGATGGCCGAGCCGTCATCGATGACCAGGCAGGGCACCTTGGCGAGGGGGTTGAGCTGGCGGATGCCGCTGTCCGGCGACCAGACATCTTCGGGCTGGTAGCGGTACTCGATCTTCTTCTCGGCCATGACGATGCGCACCTTGCGCACGAACGGGCTGGTGTCTGAACCGATCAGCTTCATGGAACCCTGCGAGTCGAGCCGGTCGAGTATAGCAAAGGGGGTGCGGGTGCTAGCATCGCGGCCATGGATACCTCGTCACTCACCGCCCTGTCTCCGCTCGACGGACGCTATGCCGCGCGCCTCGGCCCGCTGCGCGACCTGCTCTCTGAAGCGGCCTTCATGCGCTTCCGGGTCGAGGTGGAGGTGGCCTGGCTGATCGCGCTGTCGGATGCCGGCCTGCCCGAGCTGCCGCCCTTCGATGCGGCCGCGCGCGGGTTCCTCGGACAGCTGGTGGCCGGGTTCGGCCTCGAGCAGGCGGCGCGCATCAAGGCGATCGAGGCGATCACCAACCACGATGTCAAGGCGGTGGAGTACTTCCTGAAGGAATCGGTGGCCGGGCAGCCGCAGCTCGAGGCTGCGGCCGAGTTCATCCACTTCGCCTGCACCTCCGAGGACATCAACAACACCTCGCATGCGCTGATGCTCGGGCGTGCGCGCGCCGAGGTACTGCTGCCGGCAGGGCGGCGGCTGATCGACCGGCTGCGCGAGATGGCCCACGCGCTCGCCGATGCGCCCATGCTCTCGCGCACCCACGGCCAGCCGGCCACGCCCACCACGCTGGGCAAGGAACTGGCCAATGTGGTGGCACGGCTCGAGCGCGCGCTGCAGCGCCTGGCCGAGGTGCCGATCCTCGCCAAGATGAACGGCGCGGTGGGCAACTACAACGCGCATCTGGCGGCCTGCCCGCAGATCGACTGGCCGGCCTTCTCGCGGCAGGTGGTCGAATCGCTCGGCCTGAGCTTCAATCCCTACACCATCCAGATCGAGCCCCATGACTGGATGGCCGAGTTCTTCGATGCGCTGGCCCGCTTCAACACCATCGTGCTCGACCTCGACCGTGATCTCTGGGGCTACATCTCGATCGGCTACTTCCGGCAGAAGACCGTGGCTGGCGAGGTCGGTTCCTCGACCATGCCGCACAAGGTCAACCCCATCGACTTCGAGAACTCCGAGGGCAACCTCGGGCTGTCGAACGCGCTGCTGCGTCATCTCGCCGAGAAGCTGCCGGTGTCGCGCTGGCAGCGCGATCTCACCGACTCGACCGTGCTGCGCAATGTCGGCGTGTCGCTCGGCTACGCGGCGCTGGCCTGGGATGCCTGCCTGCGCGGCCTGGGCAAGCTCGAGGTCGACCGCGCCCGGCTGGCGGCCGATCTCGACGAGAACTGGGAGGTTCTCGCCGAGCCCATCCAGACCGTCATGCGCCGTTACGGCGTGCCCAATCCCTACGAACAGCTCAAGGAGCTCACCCGTGGCCGGCGCATCGGTCCGGCCGAACTCGCTGCCTTCGTCGACCGCCTGCCCATTCCGCAGGCCGAGCGCGAACGCCTGCGGGCGCTCACGCCCGCCACCTACCTTGGCGCCGCGGTGGCGCTGGCGCGGGCGGTCTGAGCTGCCTGCTGCCCCAGGCCATGCGAAGTCAGCGATTCACCTGCCGGGCCGCCGATCGGGAATAATCTGGCGACCGGCCCCGTTTGCTCCCCTGGAAGCCGCGTCTCGCGGCATCGCCCGATCCGGCGCTGATCCGCGCCCGTCGTCACCCTGAAAGGTCCTGCCATGAAGAAGCTTGCCCTGAGCCTTGCCGGCGCCGCGTTCGCCGCGGGCGCCCTGTTCGCGGTGCCCGCCGCCGCCCAGTTCGCCAAGGTGGAAGACGCCATCAAGTACCGCAAGGCGGCCTTCACCATCATGGGGGCGAACATGGGCCGCCTGTCGGCCATGGCGCGTGGCGATCGGCCCTTCGATGCTGCGGTGGCGCAGGCGGCGGCCCGCACCGTGGACATGGCCGGCCACCTGCCCTGGGAGGCCTTCGTGCCCAATTCGGCGGCTGGCGACACCCGCCTGAAGCCCGAGGGCCTGGCCAACGCCGCCGATTTCAAGGCGGCTGCCGACAAGATGCAGGCCGAGACCGCCAAGCTGGTCACCGCCTCGGCCAGTCTCGACACCCTGCGCCCGCAGCTCGGCGCGGTGGGCGCCTCGTGCAAGGCCTGCCACGACAAGTTCCGCAAGGACTGATCGGGCGCCGGGCTGCGCCGCCCGGCAGGGCGGTCAGCGGCCCAGCGACAGCAGGCCGGCCACGGCGGCGGCGCAGACCACCGCCACCACCAGCGCCAGCGCGCGCACGCCAGCGTCGTCGCGCGCGGCGAGTGGCGCTTGCGCCGCATCCGGATAGCGCCGATCGCCGCGCAGCATGGGCGGCAGCAAGGGCTCGCGGCGCGCGAGCGAATACCAGCCGATGGCCATCAGGTGCAGCGCAATCAGCGCGAGCAGCACCACGCGGTTGACGCGATGGACGGTGGTGAGCAGGTCGCTGGTGGCTGAGGACACCAGCGGCTTGAGTGGTCCGTCCCACATGATGCTGTCGTTGGCGAAAAGGCCGGTGCCTGCCTGCACCGCCAGTGCGAGCAGCAACGCATACACCGAGAACGCGCCCAGGGGATTGTGGCCGGCGCTGCCGGGATGCCGGCCGCGCAGGTAGGCGAGGGCTGCGCCCGGGCTGGGCGGGAAGCTGGCAAAGCGCGCATAGCGCGGACC
>CAIZPE010000292.1 GCA_903934795.1 uncultured bacterium
CGCGATCGCACCCGCACCTCGGTGAACGGCTTCACGGCGCTGGGCCTGGTGGAGATGACCCGCAAGCGCACCCGCGAGTCTCTGGCCCACCTGCTCTGCGAACCCTGCCCCACCTGCGCCGGCCGTGGCGAAATCAAGACCGCGCGCACGATCTGCTACGAGATCCTGCGCGAGATCCAGCGCGAGTCCCGGCAGTTCAATCCGCGGGAGTTCCGCATCCTCGCCTCGCAGGCCGTGATCGACCTGTTCCTCGAGGAGGAGGCCCCGCCGCTGGCCGCGCTCTGCGACGCGATCGGCAAGCAGATCTCGTTGCAGGTGGAGACCAGCTACGGGCAGCAGCAGTACGACATCGTGCTGGTGTAGGGAGCCCCGAGACAAACCAGGCCCGTGGCAGGCCGATGCAAAAAAGGCGACGATCGACGCCTGATTTGCATCAACCCCTGGCGCTGGCTCATCGCTCAATCAAGCGTGATCCTGGCCGTGCGGATGATCTCGCCCAGGCGCTTCTCCTCGCTCGCCCGATAGGCGGCCGTGTCCTGCGGCGAGCGCCAGATGGCGGTGGCGCCGCGATCGAAGAAGTCTTTCTTCAGCGATGCGCTCTCGAGCGCCTGGCGGGTGAACTGCGAGATGCGCTCGACCACGGCCGGGGGCAGACCGGCCGGCCCGGTGACGGTGGTCCAGGAGACCACATCGAAGCCCGGCAGGAACTCGGCCAGCGAAGGGATGTCGGGCACCACCGGACTGCGCGTGGCGCTGGTCACGCCGAAGGCCTTGACCTTGCCGGCCTTGTACTGCGCCAGCGCGCCGGGAATGTTGTCGAAGATCATCTGCACCGCGCCGCCGATGACATCGGTCATGGCGGGGGCCGCGCCCCGATAGGGCACATGGGTCATCTCGACGCCGGCAAGCAGCTTGAACATCTCGCCGGCGAGATGCAGCGTGGTGCCCAGCCCGGCCGAGCCGTAGTTGTACTTGCCGGGATTGCGCTTGAGCAGCTGGATGAGCTCCGGGACGGTATTCGCGGGCAGGGCCAGATTGGCCACCAGGAAATTAGGCAGCGCCCAGAGCGTGCTCACGAAGGTGAAGTCGCGGGCGGCATCGAAGGGCAGCTTGCCGGCCTTGAGCGTGGGCGAGATGCCGTGCGAGGCCACGCCGCCCAGGCCCAGGGTGTAGCCGTCGGGCTGCGAGCGGGCATAGGCTGCAACCCCGATATCTCCGCCACCGCCACCGATGTTCTCGACCACCCATTGCTGGCCGGTGATCTCGCTCATGCGGGCGCAATACAGGCGCGACAGGGTGTCGGTGGCGCCGCCCGCCGGAAACGGGTTGATGAACTTCACCGGCTTGCTCGGCCAGGCCGCCTGGGCGCGCGCCTGGCTGCCAAGCACCCAGGGCGCGCCGAGCATCGCGCCGAGCGCGGCGCGCCGGCCCGGGCGATGCGAGGCGACCTCGGCGAGCGGGGACCGGGCCGGGCGCGCGCCCGCAACGGGCGCCGTGACGGCATCGGGATCGGGAACGCGAACCACTGCATCGGCCATGGGAGTCTCCTGGGTTGGACCCTGCGTGATGCCGTCAGCCGCCTGCCACCGGAACCCGCCGGGTGAGAAAGTCGATCACCGCGCCGGCGAAGACATCATTGCGATCGCCGGCCACCATGTGGGCCGCACCCTTCACATTGACGTACTCGCTGTGCGGGCACAGCGCCAGGAAGGCCTGGGCGCCCTCCTCGCTGAGCAGATCGGACATGCCGCCACGCACCAGCAGCGTGGGCAGCGTGATGCACCGCGCCGCGTCCTCGAGCCGATCGCGGCGATCTTCGCGGGTGGGCCGGGCGGCGCGAAAGCGCGGATCCCAGTGCCAGCGGTAGCGGCCGTCGGGGCCGAGGCGGACATTCTTGCCCAGGCCGTCGAGATTGCGCGGCCGCTCGCGGTGCGGCTGATAGCTGGCGATCGCCTCGGCCACCTCCTGCAGCGAGCCGAAGCCATCCGGGTTGCGGGTCATGAAGGCCTGGATGCGATCGACCCCGCCGGCCTCGATGCGCGGCGCGATGTCCACCAGCACCAGCGCGCTGGCCGGCACCTGCCCTTCGCCCGCGGCCGCGAGACTGGTGGCGCCGCCCATCGAGGCGCCCACCAGCACCACCGGACCGCCGCCGAGCGCGGCGACCACGCTGCGCAGGTCATCGAGCATGGCGTCCTGCCCGTAGCGGCCATCAGGGGCCCAGTCGGAGTCGCCGTGGCCGCGGGCGTCGAAGGCCACCGCGCGATAGCCGGCCGCACCAAGGGCCTGGCCCGCGCCCTTCCAGGCATGACGGGTCTGGCCACCGCCGTGCTGCAGGAGCACCAGGGGGCCATGTGCAGGGCCCCAGGCGTCGCCGGCGATGGTGACGCCGCCGGCGCCCGGCCAGCGGTGCATCGGTTCAGGGGTGCCGGGCAGGCGGGCACCGGCGCTCATCGGGCAGGACTCGGCAGCAAGAACGCGTCTCCTCGGGATGCGGCGACGAGCGCCGACCAGACCATCGTCGGCCGAGACTACCGCACGACCGGGCAAGCCCCGGTGTCAGGTACCGATCCGCGAAACGGGGTTGATCACCGACCGCGGCGCATGCCGTCGCCAGGGCTGCGGTGTCAGACCTTCTTCTCTCGCGGCACCCGCCCCATCAGGTAGAACTCGGGGTTGGGCATCATGCCGGACAGGTTGGCCATGCGGTTGGACAGCGCGAAGAAGGCGGCAATGGCGCCGATGTCCCAGGCGTCCTCGTCGCTGAAGCCGTGCTCGCGCAGCGCCGCGAAGTCGGCGTCCTCGAGCGCGCCCGAGGCGGTGGCCACCTTCATGGCGAAGGCAATCATCGCCCGCTGCCGCGGGGTGAGCGCGGCCTTGCGCCAGTTGGTGGCGAGCTGGTCGGCCAGCAGCGGCGCCTTCTCGAAGATGCGCAGCAGCGCGCCATGCGCCACCACGCAGTAGAGGCAGCTGTTGGCGGCGCTGGTGGCCACCACGATCATCTCCTTCTCGCCCTTGCTCAGGCCGTTCTCGCGCAGCATGAGCGCGTCGTGGTAGGCGAAGAAGGCGCGGCACTCGTCCGGGCGCCGCGCGAGCTTGAGGAACACATTCGGCACGAAGCCCGACTTTTCCTGCACGGCGAGGATCTTCTCGCGCAGGTCGTCGGGCAGGCTGTCCAGGGCGGGCAGCGGATAGCGGTCGGGGCTGGTGCTCATCGGGTGTCTCCATCGGAAGGGCTGGCTGGCGCGGGCAGGCCGGCCAGCCGGTAGCGCAGATAGGTGCTGCGCGCGTTCAGGGTGGCGATCGCCAGGCCGGCGCGGCCATCGAGCAGGCCCAGCCGCAGCAGGTAGCCGCGCAGGAAGCTCCAGCCGCCGTGCACCCGCGCCTGCGCGAGCCCGCCGCGGCCGCGCTCGCGCAGGCGCTGGGCTCCGAGCCGGGCATAGCGCTCGGCCTTCTCGCGGGCGTCTTCGGGGGAGTCGACGCTGTCGTGCAGCAGCACGCCAGGCAGGCGCCCCTCGACGCCGTCGCACAGCAGGCGTTCATGCACCACATCATCGGAGAAGCGCGCCCGGCCACGGCGGAACAGGCGCAGCACGCGGTCGCCGCGCCAGTCGCCGAATCGCACCTCGCGGCCGCACCAGCGCGAGCGGCGCGAAAGCCAGTACGCGTCGGCAAGGGGCTCACCCCGGGCATCGGCGGCCATCAGCGCGGCGATGGCCCGGGCGAGTTCGGGGCCGGGCGCCTCGTCGGCGTCGAGCGAGAGCACCCAGCGGCCGCGGGCGGCGTCGATCGCGCGATTCTTCTGGCGACCGAAGCCCGGCCAGTCGGCGCTCTCGAGCACGGTGGCGCCGGCGGCACGGGCCAGCGCCACCGTGTCGTCGGTGCTGAAGGAGTCGAGCACCACCCGCTCATCAGCGCAGGGCACGCTCGCCAGGCAGCGCCCGATGCAATGCGCCTCGTTGCGGGTGATCACCACCAGACTGAGCTGCGGTTCGGTCATGCGCGCGATGGCGGTATCGGGGAGTGGGTGGCCGCAGCGGGCGGCCAGGCGGGCGCTGTTATCCTGCGCATTCTATTCGCAGGCTCCCGCTTCCCATGGCCCTCACCGTTCTGGTCACCGGCGCTGCCGGCTTCATCGGCATGCACACCTGCCTGCGCCTGCTCGCCGCGGGTCACCGGGTGGTGGGACTGGACAACCTCAACACCTACTACAGCCCGGCGCTCAAGCAGGCCCGCCTCGCGCGCCTGCAGGCCCTGCCCGGCTTCGTATTCATCCGGGCCGATCTCGCCGACACCACCGCGGTGGCGGCGGCCTTCGCGGCGCACCAGCCAAGCCATGTGGTGCACCTGGCCGCGCAGGCGGGCGTGCGCCATGCGCTGGAGCATCCCTACGACTACAGCGCCTCGAACCTCACCGGCGCCACCGCGGTGCTCGAGAACTGCCGGCGCCATGGCGTGCGGCACCTGGTGTTCGCGAGCAGCTCCAGCGTGTACGGCGGCAACACCCGCGTGCCCTTCACCGAAACCGATCCGGTGGACCACCCGGTGAGCTTCTACGCGGCCACCAAGCGTGCCAACGAACTGATGGCTCACAGCCATGCCCACCTGTTCGGCCTGCCGGTGACCCTGCTGCGCTACTTCACGGTCTATGGCCCCTGGGGCCGACCCGACATGGCGATCTGGCGCTTCACCGACGCGCTGCTGGCCGGCCGCCCCATCGAGGTCTATGCCGGCGGCGCGCTGGAACGCGACTTCACGCATGTGGATGACGCGGTGTCCGCCACGGTGGCGCTGCTCGAGCGCCCGCCGGCGCGCCAGACCAGCACCGATCCGGCGCGCTGGCAGGCGAACTCGCCCGACACCAGCTGGGCGCCCTTCGAGGTCTACAACGTGGGACGCAGCGACCCGGTCTCGGTGAACACGCTGCTGGCGCTGCTCGAGCAGGCCACCGGCCGTCAGGCGCTGCGCCAGGAGCTCGGCATGCAGCCCGGTGATGTCGCTCGCACCTTCGCCGATGCCGGCAAGCTCGCGCGGGCGATCGGCTTCAGTCCCTCAGTGCCGCTCGCGCAGGGGCTGGCCGGTTTCGTGGCCTGGTTCCGCGAGCATCACGGCCGCTGAGACCGGCCGGCGCGCGGCGCGGATGCCGACAGCAGCATGCCCAGCCCGATCATCGCGAGCAGGCCGTGCTCGTGGTGCAGCGTGGTGTTGAGCAGACCGGCCGCGGCGGTGATCACCAGCCCCGAGAGCGCGGTGAGCCAGACCGCGCCTGCATCCCGGTCGGCGCGGGCCCAGGCGAGGCTGCGCCGCAGCCGTGCGGCCCAGCCCGCCAGCAGCGCCAGCACCGCCGCAAGACCGAAACCGCCCTGTTCCGCGAACGCCGTGCCGTAGAGGCTGTGGGCGTGGGCGGTGAAGGTGTAGCCCGAGGTGTCGCAGACGCCGCCGGGCGGCGGCGGTGCGATCTCGGCACAGACCCGAGCCGGTGTCAGCCGCCCGAAGCCGTCCACGCCCAGACCGAAGAACGGGTAGGCCTGGCCGGCGGCGAGCGCAAGGCGGGCAAGCCGGTCGCGGTGCGAGGCGAGACCGCCGGCATCACCCGATTGAATGCGGAACTTGCCGACCAGGCCCGCGCCCTCGGGTTGCAGCGTGCGTCCGCTGAGCCCAGCCAGCGCGAGGTAGCCGACGAGCGCCGATACCAGCACCGCCACCAGTCCCAGGCGAAAGCGACGCCGGTCGCGCACCGGTTCAGCGAGCGGGAAAGGCGTGAGCCAGGCGATCAGGCCGAGCAGCACAGCCAGCGCCAACGCCGCGGCCCGGCTGCCCGAGACGAAGAGCGCGAGCAAGGCGATCAGGCCCGTGGCGGCGACCAGAAGCCTCACCCGTCGCGTGGCCGCCGGACCGAGCCCTGCCCAGACGGCGATCGCCACACCGATCGTCATGGCGAGGTAGATCGCCGAGTGGTTCACATGGCCGACCGAGTGCAGTTGCAGGAAAACCGGGGTGTCGGCGGTGAGCACCCGGGCGAGGCCCCAGAGACTGGCCACGGCGGTGCCGGCGAGCGCGGCCAGCAGCGGCACCCGGCAGTCGGCCGCACGGTAGCCGCGCCGCATCATCAGCCAGGGGACCGAGACAAGGCGCAGGACATCGCCCGCGCCGCGCCAGCCGGGAGGCGCGGATGCGCCCAGACCCGAGAGCAGCACGGCAGCGAGCAGCGCCGCCAGCACGGCATCCCAGACCGAGGGGCCGCCGCCGGGCACGGCACGATCGCGCCAGACCGCGCGGCCGGCGAGCACGGCCCAGCCCAGCCAGCACAGCTGCTTGGGCACCTCGAGCAGCGGCAGCGTGAACAGCAGGGCCGCCAGCAGCCCGATCTCCGCCCGCCCGACCGGCGAGCGCGACATCATGAGCATGCCACCCGGTCGAACCCCGCGAAGGTCATGGGCGCGCCACCGCGCCGAACACCGACAGCATGTCGTCGAGCATGCGCTCGCGGGTGAATCGGGTGAGCACATGCGTGCGGGCGCGCTCGCCGAGCGCCTGGCGCCAGACCGGGTCGGCGAGCAGGCCGGCCAGGGCCCGACCGAGGGCCACCGGGTCTTCGCGGGGGACCACCACCGCCGTCTGCCCGGGCAACGCCACCTCGCCGATCGCACCGGCATCGGTGGTCACGCAGGCCAGCCCGGAGAACATCGCCTGCATCAGTGCCTGCGGCACGCCCTCGTTGGCATACGAGGGCAGCGCGAAGAGGTCGAAGGCCCGCAGCCAGGGCGCGACCTCGGTCTGCTGCCCGGCAAAATGCACCAGCCCGGGCCGCGCAAGCGCCTCGGCCTGCGCCCGCAGCGCGTCCATCTGCGGACCGTCGCCGACCACCACCAGGCTCACCGGTCGTGACAGGCCGGCCACCGCCTCGATGAGGTAGCGATGGCCCTTCCAGCTGCGAAGCGTGGCCACGATGCCCACCAGGAGGCGGTCTGTGGGCAGGCCGAGCTCGACGCGCAGGGCCCGGCGCTCGTCAACATCGCGCGGCGGGCGGAAACGCTCTGGATCGATGCCGGTGGGAATCGAGGTGACCCGCTCGGGCTGGCAACCCAGCCCCTGGATGAGCTCGCGGCGCAGTTGCTCACCGGTGGTCACCAACCGGTGGCTGGCCCGCGCATAGAGCCAGCGGTTGGCGGCACTGGACGCCACCGGCGCGGAGATGTGCCGGGTGCGCACCAGCGGTGGCGCATCAGACAGGCTGGCGCAGGCCAGCGCCGACAGCCAGGTGTCGGTGGAGCTGTGGCTGTTGATGACATCGAAGCGCTGCTCGCGCAACAGCCCGCGCATGGCGAGCAGGCCGGCCACGCGCTTGCGGCCGATCGGCAGCCGGCGCACGGTGAGCCCGCGCGCCGCCGCGGCCTCGGCGATCGGGGCCTGCGGCGGGCAGGCCAGCCAGAGCTCATGGCCGCGGGCCATCAGGCCGCTGGACTCCTCGAGGATGCGGATCTCCTGCCCACCCCAGCCGCAGGACGCCTCGGTGTGCAGGATGCGCATGGGCTCAGGCCGCCGGCGCGAACTGCACCCGGTGCAGGCGCGCATAAGGGCCGTCGCGGGCGATGAGCTCGGTATGGCGACCCTGCTCGACGATGCGCCCGCCCTCGATCACCACGATGCGGTCGGCACGCTCCACCGTGGACAGGCGATGGGCGATGACCAGGGTGGTGCGCCCGGCCATCGAGCGCTCGAGGGCGTCCTGCACCTCGCGCTCGGTGTGGGTGTCGAGCGCCGAGGTGGCCTCGTCGAGCAGCAGCACCGGCGCGTTCTTGAGCAGGGCGCGGGCGATGGCCAGCCGCTGGCGCTGCCCGCCCGACAGGCGCGCGCCACGCTCGCCCACCGGCTCGTCCAGGCCGCCGGGCAGGCTGCGCACATGCGTGGCCAGGGCTGCCCGCTCGAGGGCCGCCCAGATCTCGGCATCGTCGACCGGCCTCGCGGTGCCGAAGGCGACATTGGCACGCACCGTGTCGTTGAACAGCACGATGTCCTGGCTCACCAGCGCGATCTGGTCACGCAGGCTGGCCAGTGTGAGCTCGGCGATCGGCACCTCGTCGAGCAGGATGCGGCCATCGGTGGGGGTGATGAAGCGTGGCAGCAGGTTCACCAGCGTGGTCTTGCCTCCGCCCGAGCCGCCCACCAACGCCACCAGCTCGCCGGGCCGCACCTCCAGGTCGATGCCGCGAAGAGCCTCGCGTTCGGCGCCGGGATAGCCGAAGCGCACCTGCTCGAAGCGCAGGGCGCCTCGACAGGTGGCCAGGCGCCGGGTGCCGGCATCCGGCTCGGCGGCCTGATCGAGCAGCTCGAAGACGCTCTCGGCGGCGGCCAGCCCGCGCTGCAGCGGACCATTGACATCGGCCAGGTGCTTGAGCGGGGCGAGCAGCATGAGCATGGCAGTGATGAACGACACGAAGCCGCCCACCGTGGTCTGGTTCTCGAGCGACTGCACCAGCGCGATCGACACCACCACCGCCACCGCCACCGCGGCGCACAGCTGGGTGATCGGCACGGTGGCGCCGCTGGCAATCGCGCTGCGCATGGCGAAGCCGCGCAGACGCTCGACGGTGCGGCCAAACAGCGTGGTCTCGCGCTGATAGGCGCCGAACACCTTGATCACCTTGTAGCCGTGCACCGCCTCCTCGACCACGCGGGTGAGCTCGCCGGTGTGCTCGAGGCTGCGGCGGTTGAGCTCGCGCATGCGCCGGCTGAAGACCGTGACCACCAGGGCGATCACCGGGATGAGCGCAATGGCCACCAGGGTGAGTTGCCAGTTGAGATAGAGCAGCCAGCCGAGCAGGCCGAGCACGACGATGGAATCACGGACCACCGTGGTGAGCACGCGGGTGGCGGCCACGGTGACATTGCCCACCTCGAACACGATCTTCGAGATGAGCAGGCCCGAGGCCTCGCGCTCGAAGTCGGCCGGGGGCAGGCGCAGCATGTGGGCGAACATCTCGCGGCGCATGTCGGCCAGCACCTTGTTGGCGACCCACGAGAGCGCGTAGTTGCTGGTGAAGGTGGCCAGGCCCCGGACCACGAAGATGCCGATGATGCCGGCCGGCACATACCAGAGCTCGATGCCTGTCTTGTCGACGAAGCCGCGGTCGAGCAGCGGCTTCATGAGCGCGGGGAACAGCGGCTCGGTACCGGCCGCCACCACCATGCCCGCCAGCGCGAGGACGAAGCCGCGCAGGTAGGGCCGGGTGTAGCCCATGAGGCGGCGATAGATGGCCAGACTGTTGGTCACGACCCGCGCGATTCTGCCAGAAGGCGCTGCCAGAGCCCGAGGAGGGCTTCGGCAGCGTCCTCGATCGGCCAGGCCTCGGCAGCGGCGCGCGCGGCCTGGCGCAGCGCCGGCCCGCGCGGCCCGGCCTGCGCGCCGGCGACCTCGACCAACGAGCCGGCGAAGGCCTCGACATCGAGGGCATCGTGCACGAAGCCGTTGAAACCCGGATCGATCAGCTCGGCCACCCCGCAATCGCGGCTCGCCACCAGCGGCAGGCCACAGGCCAGCCCCTCGAGCGCGGCATTCGGATAGGG
Source organism: uncultured bacterium (assembly GCA_903934795.1). Lineage (GTDB taxonomy): Bacteria > Pseudomonadota > Gammaproteobacteria > Burkholderiales > Burkholderiaceae_E > Quisquiliibacterium. The sequence goes on from CAIZPE010000292.1 coordinate 9,568, forward strand.
ATCGTAGAGGGCCGGGGCGAGCATCGCGTCCGAGGCCCACAGCAGGCCGCGCACATCATCGACGCCGCCCAGGAAGGCCACCCGCTCCTGCAGCCCCAGGGCCGCGACCTGCGCCTGGTAGCGGGCCATGCGCCGGTCGGTGCCGGCCACCAGCAGCCGGGCATCGCCGCCCACGCGGGCCAGCGCCGCCAGGGCCACCGCGAGGCCCTTGCGCTCGAAGCCCGAGCCCACGAAGGCGAACACCGGCGCGCTCGCCGGCAGGCCCAGCGCGGCGCGCGCCTGCGCGCGCTCGTCGCCCGTCGGCGGGCGAAAGCGTTCGAGATCGACACCGTTGCGCAGCAGGTGCAGGCGCTCGCGCGGCACACCGAAGCGCACCGAGATGTCCTCGAGCACCGCGCGCGAGTTGCAGATCACCGCGCGCAGGGCCGGGCTGGTGAACAGCGCGCGCTCCTCGCGCAGCACCCAGCGGTGATGGGGATCGGCGCGCATCAGCGCCGTGCGCCAGGCCGGCAGCACGCGCGCGCGCGCCTGCAGGTAGGACGCATGAACCCCGTCACCGGCCCGGTAGACCGGCACCCCGGCGATCCGCTCATGGCTCTGGACGAGGTCGAAGTGCTCGCGCGCCAGCACCGCGCGCACGCCGCGGGCAAAGGCGCTGTCGCGCCACACGCTGCCGAGGTGGAAGGGATCGACCCGCAGCAGGCGCACCGGCAGCCCGGCGCCCTCGGCGGCGGCGGGCCAGCGGCGCGCGATCACGGTGAGGGCCACGCCGGCGCCGGCCAGCGCGGCCATGGCCTGCCGGGTGTAGCGCTCGGCGCCGCCGTGCGGGTTGTAGCGGGCCCGCACGATGGCCACGGCCGGCACGCCCAAGTCAGTACTCGACCTGGACTGCGAGGGGATGCAGGCGCTCGCGCACCGCGGCGAGGAGATCTTCGCGCGGGCACACCCGCCAGCGCTCGCCGAGCTCGACGGCGCACCGTCCCTCGGTGTTGCCGTACTCGACGACCACCGGCAGGGGCGTCTCGGCCATGCCGGCATAGGGCTGGATGGCATCGCGCAGCAGCCCCACCTCGGCCACGCCGTTCAGGCAGATGCGCAGCCGCTTGCCGAACTCCTGGCGTGCCGCGGTGAGGTCGAGCACCCGCTCGGCCACCACGCGCATGCCGCCGCTGTAGTCGTCTCGGCTGACCTTGGCCTGGATGATCAGCAGCTCGTCATCGCGGATGAGGCTGCGGCAGCGCTCGAAGAGCTCGTTGTAGACCGCCACCTCGAGCTTGGCGCTGCCATCGTCGAGCACCACCGCGCTCATCTTGCCGCGGCGGGTCATCTGGGTGCGCTGCGAGGCGACGATGCCGGCCAGCCAGACCGGCTGGGGCGCGGGCTGCACGTCAGAAAGGCGCTGCCGCACGAAACGGCGGACCTCCTCCTGGAAGCCGGTGAAGAGATGGCCGGTGAGGAAGAAGCCGAGCGCGGCCTTCTCCTCCTGAAGGCGCTGCCGCTCGCTCCAGGCCGTGGCGCTGGCCCAGCGGATGGGCGCATCGCCCTCGCCGCCGTCATCGCCGCCGAACAGGCTGACCTGGTGGATGGCCGCCTCGCGGGCCTCGGCCGCTTCCATGGCCTGCGCGACATTGGCCAGGGTGCGGGCGCGATCGGGGTCGAGCCCGTCGAAGGCACCGGCACGGGCCAGGGCCTCGACCGAGCGGCGGTTGACCACCCGCCGATCAATGCGGGTGCAGAAGTCGTAGAGACTGCTGAAGGGGCCGTCGGCGCGGACCTTGAGGATGTTGAGCACCGCGGTCTCGCCCGCGCCCTTGACCGCGCCCAGGCCGTAGCGGATGGCCCGCCCGGCGCGCGACTTCATGCCCTCGGGCGCGGCCACCGGCTCGAAGCGGTATCCCGAGCGGTTGATGTCGGGCGGCAGCACCGGCACGCCGTTGTCCTTGGCGTCGGACACGAACAGCTGAACCTTGTCGGTGTCGTCCATGTCGGAGGACAGCGTGGCCGCCAGGAACTCCGCCGGGTAGTGCGCCTTGAGCCAGGCCGTCTGGTAGGTGACCACGGCATAGGCCGCGGTGTGCGACTTGTTGAAGCCGTACTCGGCGAACATGGCCATCAGATCGAACAGCTTGTTGGCCAGGGGCGCGCCGTAGCCCTTGCGCACCGCGCCCTCGACGAAAAGGTCACGGTGCTGGGCCATTTCCTCGGGCTTCTTCTTGCCCATGGCCCGGCGCAGCAGATCGGCGCCACCCAGGGTGTAGCCGCCGATGATCTGCGCAATCTGCATCACCTGTTCCTGGTAGACGATCACGCCGTAGGTGGGCTCGAGGGTCTGCTTCAGGTCAGGGTGGAAATAATCGATCTCGCCCAGGCCCTTCTTGCGCAGGATGAAGTCATCGACCATGCCCGAGCCCAGCGGCCCGGGGCGGTACAGGGCCAGCACCGCGATGATGTCCTCGAAGCGGTCGGGCGCCAGCTTCTTGAGCAGCTTCTTCATGCCATCGCCCTCCACCTGGAAGATCGCGGTGGTATTCGCGTCTTTCAGGACCTGGTAGGCGGCGGGGTCGTTGAAGGCAAGGGTATCGAGGCGGATGGGATCGTGCGGACGGCCGGCGTTCACATACTCGACCGCAAGCTGGATGATGGTGAGGTTGCGCAGGCCGAGGAAGTCGAACTTGACCAGGCCCACCGCCTCGACATCGTCCTTGTCGTACTGGCTGACCACGGAGTCGGTGCCCGGGGCCTTGTAGAGCGGGCAGAAATCGGTGAGGCGCCCGGGCGCGATCAGCACGCCGCCGGCATGCATGCCGACATTGCGGGTGAGGTCCTCGAGGGGTTCGGCCAGCGCCAGCAGCTCGCGCACCTCGTCTTCCTGGCGCTCTCGCTCGGCGAGCAGCGGTTCGCTCTCGCGGGCCTTGGCCAGCGACACCGGCTTGTTCTGCACCACCGGAATCAGCTTGGAGAGCTGGTCGCAGAAGGTGTAGCTCATGTCGAGCACGCGGCCGGCATCGCGGATGACCGCCTTGGAGGCCATGGTGCCGAAGGTGGCGATCTGGCTCACCGCCTGCTCGCCGTAGCGACGGCGAACATACTCGATGACCTTGTAGCGGTTGTCCTGGCAGAAGTCGATGTCGAAGTCGGGCATGGATACCCGCTCGGGATTCAGGAAGCGCTCGAAGAGCAGCGCGTACGGAATCGGATCGATGTCGGTGATGCCCAGCGAGAAGGCCACCAGCGAGCCCGCGCCCGAGCCCCGCCCCGGGCCCACCGGCACGCCGTTGGCCTTGGCCCAGTTGATGAAGTCGGCCACGATGAGGAAGTAGCCCGGGAAGCCCATCTGGACGATGGTGTCGCACTCGTAGGCGAGGCGTGCCTCGTACTCGGCGCGGCGGGACTCGCGCACGGCAGGGTCGGGGAAGAGCACCGGCAGGCGCTCGGCCAGCCCCCGCGCCGCCTCCTGGCGCAGGAAGTCGTCCAGACCCACGCCGTCAGGGGTGGGAAACTGCGGCAGACGGGCCTTGCCCAGGGTCATGGCAAGGTTGCAGCGGCGGGCGATGGCCACCGAGTTGGCCAATGCCTGGGGCAGATCGGCGAAGCGCTCGGCCATCTCGGCCTGGCTGAGGAAGTACTGCTCCTCGGTGAAGCGGCGCACGCGCCGCGGGTTGGCGAGAATCTCGCCCTCGGCGATGCACACCCGGGCCTCGTGCGCGCGGTACTCGTCGCGGCGAATGAACTGCACCGGATGCGTGGCCACCAGGGGAAGATCCAGGCGGGCGGCGAGCCGTGCGGCCTCGCGGGTGTGGGTCTCGGCCTCCTGGGCGCCGGTGCGCTGCACCTCCAGGAAGTAGCTGCCCGGAAAGCGGGCAGCCCACTGCCCGGCCAGGCGCGCCGCCGCCTCGGCATTGCCGGCGAGCAGTGCCTGGCCGACATCGCCGTGCTGCGCGCCCGAGAGCAGGATGAGGCCGGCATTGGGCTCGTCGAACCAGCGCGGCAGCATCTCGGCGCGGCCGCGGTACTCGTTGCCCAGCCAGGCCCGCGAGAGGAGATCGCACAGGCGCAGATAACCGGCCTGGCTGGCGGCCAGCAGCAGGATGCGGTGGGGACGATCGCGCTCGGCCTCGTTGGTGAGCCAGGCATCGACGCCGAGCACGGGCTTGAGGCCGCGGGCCCGCGCGGCCTTGTAGAACTTGATCCAGCCGAACAGGTTGGCCAGGTCGGTGATGGCCACCGCCGGCTGCTGATCGTCTGCCGCGGCCTGCACCAGGGAGTCGATCCGCACGATGGAATCGCTCACCGAGAACTCGGAGTGGACCCGGAGATGGACGAACTGGGTGGCTGACATCGGTAGAATTTTACCCTTCCGCTGGCTCCCGGCGGGTTGCCGGCTTCACCCAATGACATTCCCCGCCACGCATCGCCAGGCCGTCGTCCTGCTCGTCTTCTGCGCCCTGTGCTGGAGCATCGCCGGGGTCTTCACCCGCCTGCTCGAGCGCGCCGAGGGCTTCGAGATCACCTTCTGGCGCAGCCTGTTCTGCATCGTCTGCGTGACCGGCGCAATGGCCATGGGCGGGGAGCGGCGGCCGTGGCGGGCGCTGCGGGCCATGGGCCTGCCGGGCCTGGTCTCCAGCCTGATGTGGGCGGCCATGTTCACCTGCTTCATGGTCGCGCTCACGCTCACCAGCGTGGCCAATGTCATGCTCGTCACAGGTCTGTCGCCGCTGATGGCCGCGGTGCTTGGCCGGCTGCTGCTCGGCGAGCGGATCAGTGCCGGCACGGCCTGGGCGATCGCCGCGGCGCTGGCCGGCATCGCCTGGATGGTGCATGAGGGCGTCTCGGCCGAGGGCCTCGGCGGCATGCTGGTGGCGCTGGGCGTGCCCACCGCCGCGGCGCTCAACCTGGTGATCCTGCGCCGGCAGCAGGCCAGCCTCGACCTTGCCCCGGCGGTGCTCGGGGGCGCGCTGCTCTCCTGCCTGATCACCCTGCCGCTGGCCTGGCCGCTGTCGGCCAGCGGCTCCGATCTCGCCATCCTGGCCCTGCTCGGATTCGTCCAGCTCGGCATCCCCTGCCTGCTCCTGGTGCGCGTCGCACGCCATCTCGCCCCGCACGAGATCGCCCTGATCAGCCTGCTCGAGGTGGTGCTGGCACCGGTCTGGGCCTGGCTGGGCGCGGGCGAGGCGGTGGGTGCTGCCACCGTGCAGGGCGGGCTGGCCGTGGTGACCGCCCTGGCGCTCAATGCCTGGCTGCAGCGCGCCCCGGGCGCCCGGTCGGCATGAGCGCAGACGCCGGGCGAGGCGTGTCGGCGGCGGCCAGGCCCGCCGCCGCGCCCCGGCCGCTGGCCGAGATGCCGCGGCTGCCGCTGCGGGGTCTGCTCACCGACATCGATGACACCCTCACCACCGAGGGCCGGCTGCAGGCCTCGGCCTACCACGCGCTCGAAAGGCTTCATCAGGCCGGTCTGCGGGTGGTGCCGGTCACCGGCCGCTCGGCCGGCTGGGCACACATGATCCTCAAGACCTGGCCGGTGGACGCGGTGGTCGCCGAGAGCGGCGGGCTCTACCTGACGCGCGACGCCACCGGCCGCCTGATCGAGGTCACCCACCAGCCGCCCGCCGAGATCGCGGCCGGGCGCGCGGCGCTGCTCGCGCTCGCCACCAACCTGATCGATGCCCATCCCGGCCTCGCCTGGGCGAGCGACAACGCCTATCGCCGGGTCGATGTCGCCATCGACTGGTGCGAGGAGGTCGCCCCGGTGGCCGCCCCGCAGGTGGAGGCGGTGATCGCCGCGCTGCGGGCCGCGGGCTACCGCGCCCGCGCGAGCAGCGTGCACATCAATACCTGGCTTGGCGAGTTCGACAAGGCGCCGATGGCCCTGCGCTGCCTGCGCGAGCGCTGGGGCATTGACGCGCAGGAAGCCCGCGCCGCCTGGCTCTTCGTGGGCGACGCGCCCAACGACGCCTCGATGTACGAGCAGTTCCCGCTCAGCGTGGGCGTGGCCAACATCGCCCCGGCGCTGCCGCGGCTGCCGGTGCCACCGGCCTGGATCACCCGCGCCAGCCACGGCGCGGGCTTCGAGGAGCTCGCCGAGCGGCTGCTGGCGGGCTGACGCAGATCAGCGGCGCAGCGCGCGGGCGGTCTCGACGATGCGCCGGCCGTAATCGCGGGCCGAGGCCAGATCGCCCTCGGGCGGGCTCTGCTCGGGCGGCACATTGTCGGCCTGCGCCATGACACCCAGGTAGCTGCCCAGGCGGTTGATCGCATTGGGGTCGCCGGGCGTGGCCGCGGGATGCGTGCCGGTGCCCACCCAGATCATGCCGTGCTGCATGGCCAGCGTGACGAAGTAGCTCAGGGTGGAGAACTTGTCGCCCGACATGCTGAGCGAGCAGGTGAAGCCGCCGGCGAGCTTGTCCTTCCAGGCCTGGGTGAACCAGGCCTTTGCGGTGGCGTCGGCGAAGACCTTGAACGGGCCGGAAGGCCCGCCCATATAGGTGGGCGCGCCGAACACGATCGCGTCGGCCGCACCGAGCGCGGCCCAGCCCGCGTCGTCGATGGCGGTGACATCGAGCAGGGTGACCTGGGTGCCGGCAAGGGCGGCCGCGCCCTGCTGGACGGCCTGGGCGACGCGGCGGGTGTGACCGTAGCCGGAGTGATAGGCGATGACGATGGCGGTCATGGAAGCTTTCGGGTGAGGGTTGGGAAGCGAAGGGAAAACGGGTTCGGGGAGGGGCTGCGGGGGGGCTGCATGGGGCTGCAGGCAGGCGCGCGGTGATGCCGGCGCGCCGCGGCGGCCGGGCAGGCCGCGCGCGGTTCAGGGCAGATCGAAGACCAGCACTTCGGCCTGCTCGCCGGCGCCGAGTTCAACCGCCAGCTCGCCCGTGAGCTTGAGCGCATCGCCCGCGACCAGCGGGTGGCCATTGACCTGCAGACGCCCGCGGGCAAGGTGCACATAGGCGCGCCGGCCCGGCCGCAGCGGCAGTCGCGCGGCAGCGTCGCCGTCGAAGCAGCCAGCGTGCAGCCAGGCGTCCTGATGGATGCGCACCACCCCTGGCCCGCCCTGCGGCGAGGCCACGAGCGCGAGCCGGCCACGCCGGGCGTCAGGCTCGATGACGCACTGCTCGTAGCCCGGCTCGATGCCGCGGGCCGCCGGCTCGATCCAGATCTGCAGGAAGTGGGTATCGGCCTCGCGCTGGTGGTTGTACTCGGCGTGGGTCACGCCGCGCCCCGCGCTCATGCGTTGCACCTCGCCGGGCCGGATCACCGAGCCGTTGCCCATGCTGTCCTGGTGGGCGAGCGCGCCGTCGAGCACGTAGCTGAGGATCTCCATGTCGCGATGGCCGTGCGGCGGAAAGCCGGTGCCGGGCCCGATCCGATCCTCGTTGATCACCCGTAACGGACCGAAGCCCATGTGCGCCGGATCATGGTAGCCCGCAAATGAAAAGCTGTGAAAGGATTTGAGCCAGCCGTGATCGGCATGGCCCCGGTCTTCGCTGCGACGGATCTCGATCATGGTTGCCTCCGGCAGGGTCAGGTAGCAACCCGTTTCGGGGCTGCGAGATGCCGAAGTGTAGGCTCGCGACGACGCGGCCGGACTGCTAGGATTCGTCGACTTCATTCAAATTAATTGAACCATGATCACGCTCGACGCGCTGGCCGTGCTCGACACCATCGCGCGCCGTGGCAGCTTCGCGGCGGCGGCGGCCGAGCTCGGCAAGGTGCCTTCGGCGCTCACCTACACCGTGCGCCGCCTCGAGGAACAGCTCGATGTCCTGCTCTTCGACCGCCGCGGGCGCCGCGCCCGGCTCACGCCGGCCGGCCAGGAACTGCTCGATCAGGGCCGGCTGCTGCTGCGCGCGGCCGATGACCTCGCCTGCCGGGTGCGCGAGGTGGCCAGCGGCTGGGAGGTCGAGCTGCGCATCGCCCTCGATGCCGTGATCGCCTTCGACCGGGTCGAGCCCCTGCTCGCCGACTTCTATCGTCTGGGGGCGCCCACGCGCCTGCGCTTCTCGGTCGAGGTGCTCGATGGCGGCTGGGATGCGCTGCTCTCCGGGCGCGCCGATCTCGCCATCGGCATGAGCGGCGAAGCGCCGGCCGGGCTGGCGGCCAGCGGCGAGATCAGCGCCAGGCCGCTCGGCCCGGTGCGCTTCGTGTGGTGCGTGGCGCCGGATCATCCCCTCGCGCAGGCCGATGAACCGATCGACCCCGAGCGGCTGGTGCGTCATCGCGCCGTGGCGCTGGCCAGCAGCGCCCGCGCGCTGCCGCCGCGCTCGGCCGGATTGCTGTCGGGGCAGGAGACCCTCACCGTGGCCACGCTCGAGCAGAAGATCGCGCTGCAGATCGCCGGCCTGGGCGGGGGCTATCTGCCCGAGGCCTTCGCCCGCCCTCACCTCGCCGCCGGCCGGCTGGTGGCGCGGCGCACCCTGCGCCCTCCGCTGAGCGGGCCCGCGCAGTACGCCTGGCGGCGCGCTGCCCGGGGCAAGGCCCAGGCCTGGTGGCTGCAGCGCCTGGAGGTCGCCCGCGTGCGCCAGCAACTGCTCGCGGGCCCTGGGCCGGCTGCCGCCACGCCGTCAGCGTCCGTCACGCCATCCTCGCCACGCGCTTCGGCGCGGCTTCGCCATGGCTGAGCACCCCTACATCGGGCGCTTCGCGCCCTCGCCCACCGGGCCGCTGCATGCCGGTTCGCTGGTGGCCGCACTGGCCAGCCGGCTGGATGCCCTCGCCCACGGCGGACGCTGGCTGCTGCGCATCGAGGATCTCGATCCGCCGCGCGAAGTGCCCGGTGCCGCCGAGGACATCATCCGCACACTCGCGGCCTTCGGCTTCACGCCAGACGGTCCCATCGTCTTCCAGAGCCGGCGCCACCCCCTGTACCAGCAGGCCTTCGACAGGCTCCGCGACGCCGGCTGGGTCTATCCCTGCGGCTGCACCCGCAAGGAAATCGCCGACTCGCTGCAGCGCCAGGGCGATGCCCCGGAGCGTCACCGGGAACGGATCTATCCCGGCACCTGCCGTCACGGCCTGCGGCCCGGTCAGGCGGTGCGGGCCTGGCGGGTGCGGGTCGATGACATCGTGGTGCGCTGGCACGACGAGTCCCTGGGCGATCGTGAGGAGGCACTTGCGCGCAGCGTGGGCGACTTCGTGTTGCGACGCGCCGACGGCCTGTGGGCCTATCAGCTCGCGGTGGTGGTCGACGACGCACTGCAGGGCGTGACCCATGTGGTGCGCGGCGACGACCTGCTTGGCGCCACCGCGCGGCAGATCCACCTGCAGCAACGGCTCGGCTGGCCGCAGCCGGTGTACCGGCACCTGCCGGTGGTCACCGATGCGCGGGGCGATAAGCTGTCCAAGCAGACCGGCGCGGCCGCGCTGCGAACCGATCAGGCCCTGCCAGCGCTGGAGCAGGCGCTCGCGCACCTGGGCATCGCCCCCACCGGCGCACGCAGCCTGGACGCATTCTGGCGTCAGGCGGTGCCGGCCTGGGCCGCGCATACCGGCGCCGCGCACTGAGCGCGGCGAGGCGCGGTTCAGCTCTTGCGGACCCCGCCAAGCAGCGCAGCCACCGGCCGGGCCTGACGCCGGCGCGGGCCGTTGCCCGGCGCCACATTGCCGGGAGCACCCGGAACGGCCGCACCGGCCGATTCGCCGGCCGCAGCCGGCGCGCCCGAGCCCGGCTCATAGGGCTTGTAGAAGAAGGGATCCTCGGAGTGGCCGGGCAGCTGGGTGCGCGGCCGCGGCTCGCGCCGGGGCGCGGCGGTGTCGCGCCCGGCATCGCGGGACGGGCCACGGCCGGCATCACGGCCGCCGTCGCGGGCACCCTCGCGAGCACCCTCACGCGGCCCTTCGCGCCAGCCATCACGCGACGGGCGGGCCTCGCGCGGACCTCGCCGCTCGCGCTCGCCATCACGGGCGCGCTCGGCCAGGGCGGCATCGAGGCTGAGGGTCTGCTGCGGGATTTCGCGCTTGATGAGCTTCTGGATGCCATCGAGCAGACGCTCGTCGGATCCGGTCATGAGCGAGAGCGCCACGCCGCTTGCGCCCGCACGGCCCGTGCGGCCGATGCGGTGCACATAGTCTTCGGGCGAGTAGGGCAGGTCATAGTTGATGACCGCCGGCAGCTCGGCGATATCAAGGCCGCGCGCGGCCACATCGGTGGCCACCAGCACCGCGATCTCACCCTTCTTGAAGCCCTCGAGCGTGGCCAGCCGCTCCTGCTGGCTCTTGTCGCCGTGAATGGCGTTGGCGTTCAGGCCGTCTTTCTCAAGCTGGCGGGCAAGGCGCCCGGCGCCGATCTTGGTGTTGGTGAAGACGATCACCTGCGAGAGCTGGCGATCGCGCACCAGCTGCGCCACCGCCGCCCGCTTGCTCTCGGCATCGGGCACGCGGTAGACGAGCTGCTCGACATTCTCGGCGGCGGCATTGCGCCGGGCCACCTCGACCGAGACCGGATTCTGAAGGAAGGACTCGGCGAGCTTTCGGATCTCGCCCGAGAAGGTGGCCGAGAACATCAGGTTCTGACGCACCGGCGGCAGCAGGTTGATGATGCGCTGGATGTCGGGCAGGAAGCCCATGTCGAGCATGCGGTCGGCCTCGTCCATGACGAAGACCTCGGTGACGCCCAGCGACACGGTGCGCTGCCCGACATGGTCGAGGAGCCGGCCCGGCGTGGCGATCAGCACCTCGGCGCCCTGGCGCAGCGCAGCGATCTGAGGGGCGATGTCCACCCCGCCGAACACCACGGTGGAGCGCAGCCCGGTGTACTTCGCGTACTCGCGCACATTGGCGTAGATCTGGTCGGCCAGCTCGCGGGTGGGCGCAAGGATGAGCGCGCGCACCGGATGGCGCGCCGGCGAGGCGCTGTGATTGGCCAGCGGCATCAGCCGCTGCAGGATGGGCAGCGCGAAACCGGCGGTCTTGCCGGTGCCGGTCTGGGCGGCGCCCATGACATCGCGCCCCTGGATGACCAGCGGGATGGCCTGAGCCTGGATGGGCGTGGGTTCGCGGTAACCGAGCTCGGTGACCGCGCGCAGGATGGGCTCGGCCAGGCCGAAGTCGTTGTAGGTGGTGACGATGCTGGGCGTGGTGTTCAAGGGTGCGTGGGGCCCGGGACGAGGCCGCGGACCCGCGTAGGATGAATCGGGCGCAGGCGGGCGCGGGTGCCCGGGTGCGGGCCGGCCGGTCGCAGCGCATGCCGCATCCGGACGAACCGCTCATTGTCGCGCATTCAGGCCCCGGCGCAAACCCGGGCGGCTCAACGGTCGCAGGCGAGCAGTTCGGCAATCACCCGGTCGACCGCCGCGGCCCCGTCGATGCCCACCGCCACCCGGGCGATCGGCGCAGCCAGCCCCGGCAGGCCGCGGGCCTCGTCGGACAGGCCGCGCAGGTCGCAGGCAGTCATGCCGCGAAGGGCCGGGCTGGCCAGCTCCACATGCACGGGCGTGTCCTGCCAGCGCAGCAGCCCGGGGTCGGTGAGCGCGAGCAGCGCGCAGGGATCGTGCATGGCGGCGGTGTCACGCCGGTACACCGCGCGGGTGCGGGCAAGGTAGTAGCCGAGCAGGCCGGCAAAGGCCCGCCCCACCCTTCCCCCGGCGGCAGCCAGCCGGTCGACATGGGCCTGGGCGATGCCGGCCTGGCGGGTGACATTGAGGCCCACCATGCGCACCGGCGCCCCACAGGCGAACACCACCGACGCCGCCTCGGGATCGCAGTGGATGTTGAACTCGGCCTGCGGCGTGATGTTGCCGACATCGGTGGAGCCGCCCATCAGCACGATCTCGCGCAGCCAGCCGGCCAGGCGCGGCTCGGTGCGCAGCGCCACCGCCACATTGGTGAGCGGGCCCACCGCCACCAGGGTGATCTCGCCGGGCGCGGCGCGCGCCTGCTCGATCAGGATGGGCACGGCGTGCTGGGCGCGCGGCGCGCGCCGCGGCTCGGGCAGCACCGCGCCATCAAGTCCGGTGCTGCCGTGGATATGCGCGGCCGAGGCGGGCGCGCCCACCAGCGGCCCGGCCATGCCGGCCGCCACCGGCACGTCCAGCCCGATCAGCTCGCACACCGCCAGCGCGTTGCGGGTGGTGTTGGCCAGGGGCGTGTTGCCGAAGACGGTGGTGATGCCCACCAGATCGAGCCGCCGCGCGGCGTAGACGATCGCCATCGCGTCGTCGTGGCCGGGATCGCAGTCGAGCAGGATGCGGGTGCGCCCGGGCGGCGCCGGTGCGGA
>CAIZPE010000293.1 GCA_903934795.1 uncultured bacterium
CGCGAACGCGTTGACCGTCTTCTGCTGGGCACGGGCTGCGAGCCCTTGTTCGCGCCGCTCTGAAGCCGAATCGGGAAGGGGGGCGGATTCGGTCCGCACCTCCTGGCCAAGGCCCAGGTCACTTATGGCGACAACGTGGCCGTAGACCTGGCCCGCGTATCTCCCACTCCGATGCCGAGCTCAGGGGCGGACGCAGCCGGTCAGCGTTTTCGGGCGGCGTGGTGCAGTCTCAGGATTTCGACATCATCGCTACGCACCCGATAGATGGCGATGTAGTTCTCGTGCAGGACCAGTTCACGGGTGCCGGGGACCCGGCCTGCCCTGCCCATGCCGGGGTGAGCCTGCAACCTGTTCACCGCGTCCTTGAGCTCCAGCACAAAGCTTGTGGCCCGGCTCGGGCTGCCCGCCGCGATGAAGCCGGCGATCTCGTCAACGGAGCGAAGCGCCGTGCTGGTCCACCGCAGGGCCATTGATCAGGCGCCGTACTTGGCAAACACGCCCTTGACCTGCTCGTCGGTAGCAAACTCGCCGGCATCGGCCTCCCTGATGCCTTCGTAGATGTCACGAATCTGCCAGGACTCCCGCTCCACATAGCAGGTCAAGGCGTCTATGGTCAGGAAGCGCTTGGTGCGTGCCGTCGCCCTGGCCAATGCCTCAATCTGGTTGTACAGGGCCTCAGGCAGGCGTCGGTGCATGGGGCAAGCCCGCCGCAGCACCAGGCGGTCGCTGAAACCCCTCAAACCCCCCGTATCTCCCACACCGCCGCGGCCGCCTGACGCACCAGCCGAACCCTGGGCCTGCGCGGCAGCTCGCCGCCGAACAGGACGCGCAGCTCGTCGGTGAGCCGATTGGGCACAGACGCCGAGTCGGTGGGTTCGGCCTTCACCACATTGAGCGCGATCTTCGCGAACTTGCCGTAGAGGTTCTTTCCATTGATGGATACCAGGTGCCAGCCGCTGGGCAGGCCGTCGATGGCAGCGCCGAACATGATGCAGTGGCGCCCGTCGCCTGCCGCGCCGCCGGTTGGAATCACGCTGAACACCATGCGCTGCGGCCCGGGCCGCTGCCAGTAGTCGTCAAGGCGCGCGCGGGCACGGTCCTCGATGGCGCGGGCGAAGGGCTCGGCGAGAGCGGCATCGGCCGGGCGCGGGCCGATGTAGACCAGCTCGGCGGTCTGCGCGCGCCAGGCGAAGAAGGGCGAGGGCTGCTCACGGTCGAGGCCTGCCCACTTGGCGATGGGGTTGTGCTTCAGGTAGCGCTGCCAGACCTGCTCACCAACGGCGGCCACGGCCTCAACCTTGGTGCCGGCCACATCGTCTCGGTGACGCTCTTCGCCGAAGTAGGCCCGAAAGGCCGCCACCAGATCGGCGATGCCGATGGCCGGGCGCATCACGCCGCCCTCGCACATCGCCAGCAGCACGACCATCTTGAAGGACCGGGTCATGGCGGTGGTCTCGACCTCGCGCAGGAACTCGCCTGCCGCCGCCTCCAGCGCGCGGCTCGTGTCGGTGAGGAGCTCGGCGGCCTCGAGCACGCGCTGCCAGCGATCCACCCCCAGCGCGGTTCGCGCGGTCTTCAGCGAGTAGCGGGTCTCGCGCTGCCATTCACGCAGGCCGGGCGCGCGGCCAAGGCGGGTGGCGATGTCATGAAGATCATCGAGCACCAGCTGGCGCAGCGGGCTGGCGCGCTGCAGGGATTCGCGCAGCGCGGCCAGCGCCACCGGCTCGAGCACCACCTCCACGCCCTCGGGCACGCCATCGGGCCGGCGGCCCTCGGTCTGCCAGCGGGTGAGCGCCTGCAGGGCGCGGGTGGGGTTCTGGTCCTGGGTGAGGTCCTGGCCGGCCAGCAGCGGCAGCTTGTGGTGGGCGTTGCGGTAGTTGCCGATGAAGTCGAGCACCGTGAGAAAGCGCTTGCCCTCATGCAGACGCAGGCCG
>CAIZPE010000294.1 GCA_903934795.1 uncultured bacterium
GCGGTCACGAGCATGAGTGCGGCATTGGCCGCGCCGCCGGGCATGTGCACCGGGCTGGCCACCTTGCCGCCCGCGCCGATGACATTGACCACGCAGCCCGCGCCGCGCGCGGCCATGCGCTTGATGATCGCGTCGAGCGGAAAGACATAGCTGAAGTATTTCGCGTCCATGGCCGCCCGCCAGGCTGCGGGCTCGAGCTCGTCGGGCGGCGTGCGGCGCGCGGCGCCGGCCGAGGTGACCAGCACATCGATCGGGCCCAGACCCGACTCCACCGCCGCCACCATCGCATTGACTGCGGCCGGATCGGCCATCTCGCCGGCGAACGCCATCAGCCGGCCCGGCGCGGCCGCGGCCGGCACCGCCTGCAGCAGCGCCGCGCGTCCGCGCGCAAGATTGCCGGCATCGCGCGAGACGATCGCCACCCGCGCGCCCTCGGCCAGAAAGCCCTGCGCGCAGGACAGGCCGATGCCCTTGCTGCCGCCCGTCACCACCACCACCTTGCCGCCGAGTCCGAGATCCATCGTATCCTCCCCTGAGTCACCGATTACGGGCCCTGCCCGCGAAGCCATGAACGATACCCGCAGTGAGTCCGGCGTGCCGCCGATCACGATCCGCCCCAGCCGGGATGCCGATCTGCCGCAGATCCAGGCCATCTACGCGCACCATGTGCTGCACGGCACCGGCACCTTCGAGCTCGAGCCGCCCTCGCTCGACGAGATCACCCGGCGTCGCGCCGATGTGCTGGGCAACGGCTTCTCGTGGCTGGTGGCGCAGCGCGGCGAGGCGCTGCTCGGCTATGCCTATGCCAACCTGTTTCGCACCCGCCCGGCGTATCGGTTCACGCTGGAGGACTCGATCTACATCGCGCCCGAGGCCGTGGGCCAGGGCGTGGGCCGGCGCCTGCTCGAGGCCCTGCTCGCCGACTGCCAGGCACGCGGCTGCCGGCAGGTGCTGGCGGTGATCGGCGACAGCGGCAACCAGGCCTCGATCGCCCTGCACGCGGCCTGCGGCTTCGAGATGAACGGCGTGCTGCGCTCGGTGGGCTGGAAGTTCGGCCGCTGGCTGGATGTGGTGATGATGCAGCGCGCGCTCGGCGAGGGCGCTGACAGCTCACCCGCCTGACTACCAGTAGACCCAGGCCATCCGGGCGGCCATGGCGTAGAGCAGCAGCGAGAACACCCGCTTGAGCGTGGCCACCGGCAGGCGGTGGGTGAGCCGAGCGCCGAAGGGTGCGGTGAGCATGCTCGCGGCCACCACCGCGACCAGCGCCGGCAGGTAGACGAAGCCCAGGCTCCAGGGCGGCAGGCCCGGCACCGACCAGCCCGAAATCACATGGCCGATCATGCCGATGATCGCCACCGGCACACCGATGGCTGCCGCGGTGCCGATGGCGCGCTGCATGCTCACTCCCCAGGCCAGCATCAGCGGCACGGTGAGGAAGGCGCCGCCGGCCGAGGCCAGACCGCAGATCACGCCCACCACCACCCCGATGGCCAGCAGCACCGGCCGGCCGGGCAGCCCGGTGCCCGGCGCGGGCTTGCGCCCGAGCAGCATCTGGGTGGCACCGCCGAAGACCACCACCGCAAAGCCCAGCGCCAGCGCGCGCTGCGGCAACCACCCCGAGACGAAGGTGGCCAGGAAGCTGCCAAGCAGCAGGGCAGGCGCCAGCCGGCGCACCAGAGCCCAGTCGACCGAGCCGAGCTGGTGGTGCGCGCGCACGCTGGAACTGGAGGTGAAGACCACGGTGGCCATGGCCGTGCCCAGGGACAGGTGCACGATGTGGTCGGCGCTCAGGGCCTGGGCCTGGAAGAGCGCGGCGAGCAGCGGGACCAGCGTGAGGCCACCACCGATGCCGAGGAGGCCCGCAAGAAAGCCGATGATCGCGCCGAGCGCGAGGTAGGCGGCGAGCCAGGACATGCCCGGATCATACCGCCTGGAACACGGTGGTCCGGCAGCCGGGCGCGACGCTGATATCGTTCGCTGCGTCGTCGTCCGGCACGGCGCCGCCGTGCCCTTCCCCCACACCCACCGCCGCACCGCGGCCCCCGCCCATGACCGCCTCCCAGGACATCACCCTCTTCTCACCGGTGCGCGTCGGCGCCATCGCGTGCGCCAATCGGGTCTTCATGTCGCCGCTCACCCGCTGCCATGCCCTGCCCGACGGCGATGTGCCGCACGCGCTCAACGCCACCTACTACGCGCAGCGCGCCGGGGCCGGTCTGATCATCAGCGAGGCCACCCAGGTCTCGCCGCAGGGCAAGGGCTATGTCGACACCCCGGGCATGTACAGCGCGGCCCAGCAGGCCGGCTGGAAGCTGGTGACCGATGCGGTGCACGCCGCCGGCGGGCGCATCGTCGCCCAGCTCTGGCATGTCGGGGCGATCTCGCATCCCGACTTCCAGCCCGATGGCGCGCTGCCGGTGTCGTGCTCGGCGGTGAACCCCGGCGGCATCGTGCGCACCCCCGCCGGCAAGAAGGACCGCGTGGCCCCGCGGGCGCTGGAGACCCACGAGATTCCGGTGCTGATCGAGCAATGGCGCCAGGCCGCGCTGATCGCGCAGCGGGCGGGCTTCGACGGCGTCGAGCTGCACGGCGGCAACGGCTACCTGCTCGAGCAGTTCATGCGCGACGCCACCAACCACCGCACCGACGCGTGGGGCGGCAGCATCGCCAACCGGCTGCGGCTCACCCTGTCGATCATCGACGCCTGCATCGGCGTGTTCGGCAAGGACCGGGTCGGCATCCGGCTCTCGCCGGTGACCAATGCCAACAACTGCGGTCAGGACTCCAACCCCCAGGCCACCTACGGCACGCTGGTCGATGCGCTCAGCGAACGCGGCATCGCCTTCATCGACTTCGTCGAGGGCCAGACCGGCAGTACCCGCAACCTCGAGGGCTTCGATTTCGCGCTCGCCCGCCGGCGCTTCCGCGGCACCTATGTGGCCAACAACCGCTACACCCGCGAGATGGCGCTCGATGCCGTGGCCCAGGGCGCGGCCGACGCGGTGGCCTTCGGCGTGCCCTTCATCAGCAACCCCGACCTGCCCGAGCGGCTGCGCCGCGATGCGCCGCTGGCGCCCGCCAACCCGCAGACCTATTACGGCCAGAGCGCGGTCGGGTACACCGACTACCCGAGTCTGGACGCGGCCTGACCCGGACTGCCCTGCGGCGCGTCCCGATCGGGGGGCGCCTGGAGCAGCAGCGCCTGATCTGCGGGGGCGAGATTGCTGCCGCACAGCACCGTGACCACCGACTGGCCGGCAAGCCGCTCGCGCAGCGCGAGCACGCCGGCCAGCCCGACCGCACCGGAGGGCTCGAGCACCAGCCCGGCATGCGCGAAGGCCAGACGCATGGCGGCGATGATGTCGGCATCGGGCACCAGCATGATCTCGTCGACCAGGCCGTCAAGGTCGGCGAGTGCCTCGGGCACCGGGACGCGCACCGCAATGCCATCGGCAATGGTGTCGGCACGGGCGGTGGCCACCGGATGGCCGGCCCGCCAGCTGAGGGCCATGGCCGGCGCACCCTGCGCGCACACCCCGATCACCCGGGTGGCCGGTGATGCCGCCTTGAACCAGCGCGCGATGCCGGCCAGCAGCGCCCCGTTGCCCAGCGGCACCAGCACCGCGTCGAAGGCCTCGCCGCGCCCGAGCATCTCGACGGCGATGCTGCCGTGACCCTCGGCAGTCTGGGGCTCGCGACCGTCCTCGATCATGCGAGCGCCGCTGGCTGCGGCCCAGGCCTTCGCCGCGTCCTTCGCGGCATCGAAGTCAGCGCCGGCGTGGCGCACCTCGGCCCCGAGCGCGCGCATGCGCGCCACCTTCAGCGGATTGGCGGCATGCGATGCGAACACCGTGACCGGCAGGCCGAGCGCGCGCCCGGCCCAGGCTACCGCCTGCCCCCAGTTGCCGGCGCTCGCGCAGACGATCGGTCCGCGCTCGCCGGCGCGCGCGAGGTCGGCCAGCAGCACGCTCGCACCACGCGCCTTGAAGCTGCGGATGGGGTTCAGGCACTCGAGCTTGAGCGTGAGCCGGCAGCCAAGCGCCTCGGCCAGCGGCTCGCAGACATACTGCGGGCTGTCCCGAAAGGGTGGCGCAATGTCGGCCGCCGCCGCCGCGATGCGGGTCAGCGAGAGCCGGTGCACGGGTCGGGCAGCCTCGACCAGCAAGGCGCGCTCGCGGATCGGCCGCACCGCGTCGGGGCCGTGGGCCCGCGCAGCCATCAGGATGCCGTCGAGGTGGTCGATCTCGTGCTGCACGAGCTCGGCCAGCGCCAGGGGCAGCTCGCGCCAGTGCCGCTCACGGCCCGCCTCATCGTGATAGACCAGGTCGATGCTGCGATGCCGGCTCACCCGCACCAGCCGGTCAGGCACGCTCAGGCAGTCATCCCACAGCTCGACCCGGTCGGCGCTGACGCGCGTGATCCGCGGATTGATCAGCGCAAACGGCGTGGCGCCGAGCTGCATGGCGATGATGCGCAGGCCGATGCCCACCTGGGGCGCGGCCATCGCCCGGCCGAAGCCGGCACGCTTGCGGAAGTCGGCGAGCGTGGCATGCAGCCGCTGCAGCACGCCCGGCAACGCCTCGTCGGGAAATCGCACCGGCGCGGCCACGGCGGCCAGCCGCGGATCACCCTCGGTGAGAATCGGCAGGATGTCGGCCGGATCGCGCACCACGCCAGGCTCAGTCGTAGCGGCGGGCGTCCTCGATCACCTTGCCGTCGTTGGGCAGGCTGCCCGGCGGCAGCAGGGCGACCTCGCCGCGCAGCTTGGTCACCTCACGCAGGCTCTGCGCAACCCGGCCGGCAAGGCCTTCGGGTGCGTCGGCCGTTTCGACCCGCAGGGTCATGAGATCGTTGGCCATCTCGCCCGAAACCACCAGGCGCACCCGCCCGAGTTCGGGATGACGACGGGCGATCTCGGCCACCTGACCGGGATGCACGAACATGCCGCGCACCTTGGTGGTCTGGTCGGCGCGGCCGAGCCAGCCGCGGATGCGCACATTGGTGCGGCCGCAGGGCGAGCGCCCGGGCAGCACCGCCGACAGGTCACCGGTGCCGAAGCGGATCATCGGGTAGTCGGGATTGAAGCTCGTGACCACCACTTCGCCGACCTCGCCATCGGGCAGCGGCTCACCGGTGCCGGGACGCACGATCTCGAGGATGAGGTCCTCCTCGAGGATCATGCCTTCGAGGGCCTCGGATTCGTAGGCGATCAGGCCGACATCGGCGGTGCCGTACCACTGCAGCACGGTCTGCAGGCCCTGGGCCAGGAACCAGGCGCGCAGCGAGGGCGGCAGAGCCTCGGCGCCGACCAGCGCCCGGCGCAGGTTGCCGATGTCGGCGCCGGTCTCCAGCGCCTTCTCGATGATGATGCGCAGGAACGAGGGCGTACCCACATAGGCATCGGGGCGCAGGGCGCGGATCACCTCGATCTGCTGCTCGGTCTGGCCGGTGCCGGCCGGGATCACCGCGCAGCCGATGTGACGCGCGGCCAGATCGACCATCCAGGCGCCGGGGGTGAGGTGATAGCCGAAGCAGTTCTGCAGCACATGACCGGGCCGCATGCCGGCGGCCCACAACGCCCTCGCCGAACGCCAGGGATCGGGGCGCGCGCCCTCGGGGTCGAAGATCGGGCCGGGCGAGAGATAGAGATGGCCCATGCGCCCGGGCGGCAGGGTGGTCAACCCGCCGAACGGCGGCTCAGCCTGCTGAAGCTCCTTCAGCTCGGACTTGCGCAGCACCGGCAGCGCAGCCAGCGCCTTGCGCGAGGCCACCGACCTGGCGTCGACCCCGGCGAGGCGGCGCGCCCAACCCGGCGCATCACGCTGCGCGAGGGCCACCAGCCCGGGCAGGCGGGCCATCAGCGCGCCTTCGCGGGCCTCCGGCTCGCGGGTCTCGAGATCGTCATAGAACGGTGAGCTGCTCATCAGGCGCTCCCAGGGGCGTCAGAGCCAGCGCTTGCGCCGGCGGTAGGCCTTGACATCGCGGAAGGACGCACGCCCCTCCTTGGAGACGCCAAGGTAGAACTCGCGCACATCCTCGTTGTCGGCGAGCTCGGCGGCGGGCCCGTCCATGACGATGCGCCCGCTCTCGAGGATGTAGCCGTAGTCGGAGTACTTCAGGGCGACATTGGTGTTCTGCTCGGCCAGCAGGAAGCTCACGCCCTCCTTCTGGTTGAGGTCGCGCACGATGCCGAAGATCTCGGCCACGATCTGCGGCGCCAGGCCCATGGAGGGCTCGTCGAGCAGGATCATGGCCGGCTTGGCCATCAGCGCGCGGCCCACCGCGGTCATCTGCTGCTCGCCGCCCGAGGTGTAGCCGGCCTGCGAGGTGCGGCGGGTCTTCAGGCGCGGGAAGTAGTGATAGACCCGCTCGAGCTCGGCGGCGAGATCGCCGCGCGACAGCCCGCGCGTGTAGGCGCCGGTGAGCAGGTTCTCCTCGACGGTCAGGTGACCGAAGCAGTGCCTGCCCTCCATCACCTGGATGACACCGCGGCGCACGAGGTCCGAGGGGGTGAGCCGCTCGATGCGCTCACCCCGGTATTCGATGCTGCCCTTGGTGACCTCGCCGCGCTCGCCCTTGAGCAGGTTGGACACGGCGCGCAGCGTGGTGGTCTTGCCGGCGCCGTTGCCGCCGAGCAGCGACACGATACGGCCCTCGGGCACCGTGAGCGACACGCCCTTGAGCACCAGGATCACATGGTTGTAGATGACTTCGATGCCGTTGACGGCGAGCAGCGCGGCGGTGGTCACGGGGCTTTCCTGTGGGGGGCCGATGGACGGGCAGCCGGGCACGGGCGGCGGGCCCGCGCCCGGCGGGATCTCAGCTCGCGTCCTTGGCGCAGTCGCGGTACTCGAGCTTCTTCTCGCCCGCGTACTTCTTCGCGGCCTGATCGATCATCGGCTTGATGATGCTCATGTCGGCCTCGTAGATCTTCTTCTCGGTCGTCCACTTCTTGCCGTCCCACTGGTGGATCATCGCCTTGGAGATGCCCATGTGGTCGGCGCAGGAGGTGGACAACGGCAGCATGAAGCCCTCGAAGCCCATCGCCTTGATCTTGCGATCGTCGATGGCCAGGTTCTCCAGACCCCAGCGCACCTGCTCGCCGGTGAGCGGCTTCTTGCCGTGCTTCTCCTGGGCGCGGCGGATGCCCTCCACCGTGAGCATCGCGTGCACGATGCCGCGGTTGTAGAGCACCTCGCCCACCTCCTCGGCCGGGCCGGTGCCCTGGTTCTTGCCGTGGAGCACCTTCAGGATGTCCTCGTGGACCTTGCCGCGGCCCGAGGGCGACAGCGAGGTGACCGCGGTGAAGCCCTTGCCGGCGTCACCCGCCGGTCGGACATCGGGCTCGGCGCCGGCGTACCAGCCGCCGTACATCTTCTCGCGCGGGAAGCCGGTGGCCACCGCCTCCTTGACCGCGGTGCCGTTCATCACGCCCCAGCCCCAGAGGACCACGTAGTCGGGACGCTGCTGGCGGATCTGCAGCCAGGTGGCCTTCTGCTCGACACCGGGATGGGTGACCGGCAGCTGCAGCAGCTCGAAGCCGTGCATCTTGGAGCGCTCGACCAGCAGCGGGATGGCTTCCTTGCCGTAGGGCGAGTCATGGTAGACATAGGCGATCTTCTTGCCCTTGAGCTTGTCGGGCCCGCCCTCGCGTCCGGCGATGTGCTGGATCACGATGTCGGCCGCCACCCAGTAGCTGCCGCCGAGAATGAAGTTCCACTTGAAGACCCGGCCTTCGGCCGAGGCCGACAGGCCGTAGCCGCCGGTGATCAGCGGGATCTTGTCGTTGAAGGTCTTGTCGGTGAGCGCGAAGGTGATGCCGGTGGACAGCGGGTGGAAGGCCGCAGCGCCGGTCGGGCCCTTGCCCTTGAGGCGCTCGTAGCATTCCACGCCACGGTCGGTGGCGTAGCCGGTCTCGCACTCCTCGTAGGTGATCTTCACGCCGTTGATGCCGCCGTCGCGGGCATTGACCAGCTTCAGGTAGTCGATGAAGCCGTTGGCGAACGGGATGCCGTTGGGCGCGTAGGCGCCGGTGCGGTACGACAGCACCGGGATGAACTGCTCCTTGGCACCGGCGGCCGGTGCCTCGGCCTTCTTGGCCTGCGCCAGCGCAGGCGCCTGGGGTGCGAGGGCGCCGGCGGCAACCAGCGCCGCGGCCATCAGCGTGTGGCGGATCGTCTGCCTCATGGATATCTCCTTGGTATGGATGTGTCGTTCTGGGCGAGGTTCGCCGGCATCTGCGGCCGGCTCGGATGGTGACGGTGGATGACGGACAGGCCGGCCGCTCAGTGCGGGAACGGCCAGAGCCGCAGCTTCTCCTTGGCAACCGACCACAGCCGTGCCAGGCCGTGGGGTTCGACAATCAGGAAGAACACGATCAGGGCGCCGAAGATCATGAACTCGAGGTGCGAGGTCATGGCGGCCGAGATCGGGATGCCCAGCCAGGCCGGAATCTGGTTGAGCAGGATGGGCAGGATGACGATGAAGGCCGCGCCCAGGAAGCTGCCGAGGATGGATCCCAGCCCGCCGATGATGATCATGAACAGCAGGTTCAGCGAGCGATTGACATCGAAGGCGAGCGCCTCCCAGGAGCCCAGGTGCACGAAGCCCCAGAGCGCGCCGGACACGCCGATGAAGAACGAGCTCAGCGCGAAGGCGGTGAGCTTGGCGTGCATGGGCCGGATGCCGATCACCGCGGCCGCCACGTCCATGTCACGGATCGCCATCCAGGAGCGGCCGAGGTGACCGCGCACCAGGTTCTTGGCCATCAGCCCGAACACGCAGACGATCGCCAGCACGAACAGGTACTTGCGGGCCGGAGTGTCGAGGCTGACCCCGAACATCTCCAGCGCCGGCACCTGCACCGAGCCCGAGGTGGAATCGTTGCTCAGCCACTTCACGCGGGTGAACAGCCAGTCGGAGAAGAACTGGGCGGCCAGCGTGGCCACCGCCAGGTACAGACCCTTGATGCGCAGGCTGGGCACGCCGAAGATCACGCCGGCGCCCATCGCGATCAGCCCGGCAAGCACGAAGGCCACGATGAGGTTCAGGTCGGGGATGCGCACCGTGAGGTTGTAGGCGGCGTAGGCGCCCACCGCCATGAAGGCACCCGAGCCGAGCGAGATCTGGCCGCAGTAGCCCACCAGCAGGTTCAGCCCGATGGCCGCCAGCGCCAGGATCAGGAAGGGGATGAGGATCGCCTTGAACAGGTACTCGCTGCCGATCTGCGGCACCACCAGGAAGGCGAAGGCAAGCAGCAACCCGATGACGACCCGGTCCTGCACGATCGGGAAGATCTGCTGGTCGGCAGGGTAGCCGGTCTTGAACTGGCCGTTTTCGCGGTAGAGCATCGGGATGACCTGAGTTGGGCGACGAGGGGCGTGGGTGGCGGGCCGGGTTCAGACCCGGTCGATGATCTTCTCGCCGAACAGGCCCTGCGGGCGCACCAGCAGGAAGCCCAGCGCCAGCACGTAGGCGAACCAGTTCTCGATGCCGCCGCCGATCACCGGGCCGAGGTAGACCTCGGAAAGCTTTTCGCCCAGGCCGATGATCAGGCCGCCGACGATGGCGCCGGGCACCGAGGTGAATCCGCCGAGGATGACCACCGGCAGCGCCTTGAGCGCCAGGATGGCGAGCGAGAACTGCACGCCGAGCTTGCTGCCCCAGACCATGCCGGCGACCAGCGCGGTGAAGCCGGCAACCGACCAGACAATCACCCAGATGCGGTTCAGCGGGATGCCGATCGACTGCGCCGCCTGGTGGTCATCGGCCACCGCACGCAGCGCCCGGCCGGTGGCGGTCTTCTGAAAGAAGAGCGCGAGCACCACCACCAGGATGGTGGCCATCACCGCGGCGACGATGTCATCGCGGTTGACCATCACGCCGCCCTGGAAGACGCCCTCGAAGAGCAGCAGCGGCTCCTTGGCGATGCCCAGGTCGATCTTGTAGATGTCGGAGCCCCAGACGGTCTGGCCGAAGCCGTCGATGAAGTAGGTGACGCCCAGGGTGGCCATCAGCAGCACCACGCCCTCCTGGTTGACCAGCTTGCGCAGCACCACCCGTTCGATCAGCCAGGCCAGCACGATCATGATGATCACGGACAGCACGAAGGCGATGCCGTTGGCCAGCCAGCGGTTGTCGAAGCCGAACCATGCGGGGATCCACTCCGAGAGCCGGGCCATGGCCAGCGCGGCGAACAGCACCATGGCGCCCTGGGCGAAGTTGAACACCCCCGAGGCCTTGAAGATCAGCACGAAGCCCAGCGCCACCAGCGCGTAGAGCACCCCGGCCATCAGGCCGCCGAGCGCCACTTCCAGCAGAAATCCGAGGTTCATCAGCGACAGTCCTGAAGGGGCGCGCGGCTCAATGAGCCACGCCGAGATAGGCCGAGATCACATCCGGGTTGCCGCGGACCTCGTCGGGTGTGCCGTCACCGATCTTGCGGCCGTAGTCGAGCACCACCACGCGATCGGAGATGTCCATCACCACCCCCATGTCATGCTCGATCAGGACGATGGTGGTGCCGAATTCGTCGTTCACGTCGAGGATGAAGCGGCTCATGTCCTGCTTCTCCTCGAGGTTCATGCCGGCCATCGGCTCGTCGAGCAGGAGCAGGCTGGGCTCCATGGCGAGCGCGCGGCCGAGGTCGACGCGCTTCTGCAGTCCGTAGGGCAGGCGGCCCACGGGGGTCTTGCGGTGGCTCTGGATCTGCAGGAAGTCGATGATCCGCTCGACGTGCTCGCGGTGGGCCACCTCCTCGCGCATCGCCGGCCCCACCCGGAGCATCTGCGCCAGGATGCCCGACTTCATGCGCAGGTTGCGCCCGGCCATGATGTTGTCGAGCACGCTCATGCCCTTGAACAGGGCCAGGCTCTGGAAGGTGCGCGCCACGCCCATCTCGGCCACCTGGCGCGAGCTCATGCGGTTGAAGTGCTGCCCGCGGAAGACGATCTCGCCCTGCTGCGGGGTGTAGACCCCGTTGATCACGTTGAGCATCGAGCTCTTGCCCGCGCCATTGGGGCCGATGATCGCGCGGATCTCGTGCTCGCGGACATCGAAGGAGATGTCGGTGAGCGCCTTGACCCCGCCGAAGGACAGCGAAATGCCCTTCAGGTCGAGGATGACGTCGCCGATCGGACGCTGGTTCATGCGGCGGCTCCGGGTCTCGGGCTCAGGCGGCCAGCGGCTGCGCCGCCGGCGGGAAGGTGGCGGCGTCAGCCAGGGTGAGGGTGGCCGACACCGAGCCGGTGCGGCCATCCTCGAAGCGCACCTGGGTCTCGATGAACTGCTCGGACCGCCCGGCGTACAGGGCATCGACCAGCACCTGGTATTTCTGCGCGATGAAGCGGCGCCGGACCTTGCGGGTGCGGGTGAGCTCCTCGTCGTCGGCGTCGAGCTCCTTGTGCAGGACCAGGAAGCGGGCCACCTGCGCGCCGGCCATCACCGGGTCGGCGGCGAGGTCGGCATTGACCTTCTCGACGCACTCGCGCAGCAGCTGGTAGATCTCGGGCCGGGAGGCGAGATCGACATAGCCGGCATACGACAGGTTGCGGCGCTCGGCCCAGCTGCCGCAGGCATCGAAGTCGATGTTCAGGAAGGCCACCACCCGGTCGCGCCCGTCGCCGAAAGCCACGGCTTCCTTGATGAAGGGGAAGAACTTGAGCTTGTTCTCGAGGTATTTGGGCGCAAACAGGCCGCCACCGGCGAGCTTGCCGACATCCTTGGCGCGATCGATGATCCGCAGGTGGCCGTCGGCGCCGAGGTAGCCGGCGTCACCGGTGTGGAACCAGCCCTGCGCATCGCGGACCTCGGCCGTGGCCTCGGGATTGCGGTGGTATTCGCGCAGCAGGCCGGGGCTGCGGATCAGCACCTCGCCGGCATCGGACACCCGCAGCTCCACGCCGTCCACCGGCGGGCCCACCGTGTCGGCACGCACCTGCCCGTTGGGCTGCAGGCAGACGAACACCGCGGTCTCGGTCGAACCGTAGAGCTGCTTCAGGTTGATGCCCAGAGAGCGGTAGAAGTCGAAGAGATCGGGGCCGATCGCCTCGCCGGCGGTGTAGGCGAGCCGCACCCGGCTCATGCCCAGCGAATTGCGCAGCGGCCCGTAGATGAAGAGCCGGCCGAGCGCGTAATGCAGGCGATCGATCACGCCCACGCCGGCGTCGCCATCGAGGATGCGACCGCCCACCCGGCGCGCCAGCGCCATGAAGTGGCGGTACAGCCAGCGCTTGGGGCCGGCGGCGTCCTCCATGCGGATGGTCACCTGGGTGAGCAGCGCCTCCAGGACCCGCGGCGGGGCGAAGTAGTAGGTGGGCCCGATCTCGCGCATGTCGGCGGCCACCGTGGCCTGCGACTCGGGGCAGTTGACCGTGAAGCCATTCAGCAGCCACTGCACGTAGGAGAAGATGTTCTGCCCCAGCCAGGCCATGGGCAGGTAGGCGAGCACCTCCTCGCGCGGGCCCAGGCCCTCCATGCGCGAGGCCACCGCCGACATCGACAGCAGGTTGCGGTGGGTGTGCACCACGCCCTTGGGGGTGCCGGTGGTGCCCGAGGTGTAGAACATGGCCGCGGGGTCGTCGGGCGAGCCCTTCGCGATCTCGGCGCGCACGAAACCGGGATGGCTGGCGAGCAGGCCGCGACCGAGCTCGATCAGGCGATCGAAGGAGAGCAGCTGCGGCTGCCGGTAGTTGCGCAAGCCGCGCGAATCGTCGAACACCACATGCCCGAGCCCGGGGTGGCTGGCCAGCACCTCGAGCATCTTGTCGACCTGCTCCTGGTCCTCGACCACCGCGAAGCCGATGTCGGCGTTGCGGCACACGAAGGCCATCTCGCTGGCGGCGGCGTCCTGGTAGAGCGGGACCGGCACCGCGCCGAGCGATTGCGCGGCGAGCATGGCCACATAGAGGTTGGGCCGGTTCTCGCCGACCAGCGCGAGGTGGGCGCCACGGGCCAGGCCCAGGCTGGACAGCCCGGCGGCCGCAGCCTCGGCGCGCTCGACCAGCTGCCGCCAGGTGACGGTCTGCCAGATGCCCAGGCGCTTCTCGCGCATGGCCGGCGCATCCGGACGGGCAGCGGCGTGGCGCAGCGCCAGCGTCGGGAAGGTGGCGTCGCCCAGCGCGCGTACCCGCTCGGTGTCGGTGTTCAGGGGATCCATCGGGTTCTCATCACGGTGGCTCGAGCGGCCGCCGGCAAGCGCCGGCGCACGCCGATCAGACCACGAGAGACTTACCCGGGGCTGACCGCGGGCGCAAGCAAGCCCCGGCGAGGCCGGGGGCTACTGCCCTACTTCTCGTAGACGAAGAACCCGCGCCCGCTCTTGCGGCCAAGCATGCCGGCGTCGACCATCTCGCGCAGCAGCGGCGCGGGCCGGTACTTGGGGTCGTTGAAGGCGCCGTAGAGCACCTCCATGACCGCCAGCAGGACATCGAGGCCGACCATGTCGCACAGCGCCAGCGGGCCGATCGGGTGGTTGCAGCCCAGGCGCATGCCGGCGTCGATCTCCTCGGCGCTGGCGATGCCCTCCTGCAGGGTGAACACCGCCTCGTTGAGCATGGGGCACAGGATACGGTTGACCGCGAAGCCGGCGCTGTTGCGCACGCCGATGGGGGTCTTGCCCAGGGTGCGCGAAAGCTCGGCCACCTCCTCGACCGTGGCCTCGGTGGTGCGCAGGCCACGGATGATCTCGACCAGCGCCATCACCGGCACCGGGTTGAAGAAGTGCATGCCCACGAAGCGCTCGGGCCGGCTGGTGGCCGCCGCAAGGCGCGTGATGGAGATGGACGAGGTGTTGGTGGCGATGATCGCACCAGGGCGCAGGATGCGGTCGACCGCCTGCAGGATGCGGATCTTGACGGCCTCGTTCTCGGTGGCGGCCTCGATCACCAGATCGGCCTGGGCAAGGTCACCGGCCTCGGTGGTGGTGCGGATGCGGGCCATGACCTGGGCCTTGGCCTCCTCGGTCAGCGCACCCTTGCGCACCGAGCGGTCGAGCGAGCCCGAGATGGTCTTGAGCGCACGCTCGAGGGCGGCGGCGTTCACATCCTGGACGATGGCCTGCAGGCCGGCGAGCGCACACACCTGCGCGATGCCGTTGCCCATGGTGCCGGCGCCGATCACGCCGACGGTCTCGATTGCCATTGGGTTTCCTCCCTGAGAGAAGCCCGCAGGGATACGCCAGCCCGACCGCGCCCCGGCCTGAAATCGTCGATAATTCCGGCTTGCCGGCCAGATCCGCGCCGCCCCCCGCGACCCACCGCAGGACCGCCACCATGACCGATCTCTCCGAGGCGAAGAAGCTCGCCGAGTACCGCGCCACGAACAAGGTTCGCTTCGTCACCGCCGCCTCGCTGTTCGACGGCCACGACGCGTCGATCAACATCATGCGTCGCATCCTGCAGAGCATGGGCTGCGAGGTCATCCACCTGGGCCACAACCGCTCGGTGCGCGAGATCGTCGACTGCGCGCTCCAGGAAGACGCCCACGGCATCGCGGTCAGCTCCTACCAGGGCGGCCATGTCGAGTACTTCAAGTACATGATCGACCTGCTGCGCGAGGCCGGCGCCTCGCACATCAAGGTCTTCGGCGGCGGCGGCGGGGTGATCGTGCCGGCCGAGATCCGCGAGCTGCACGAGTACGGCGTGACCCGCATCTACTCGCCCGAAGACGGCCAGCGGCTGGGCCTCGCCGGCATGATCGGCGACATGATCCAGCGCTGCGACAGCGACCTTGCCGTGCTGGCGCCGGCGGCACTGTCGGCCATCCAGGCGCCGCCCGCGGGCGACGCCGAGGGGCTGGCCCGCTCGCGGCGCGCGCTGGCGCAGCTGATCACCGCCCTCGAGAACGGCACGCCGCCGGCGGGGCTGGATGCCGCCGGCTTCGACGCGCTGCGCCAGGCCCTGCATCGGCAGGCCGACACCGTGCGCACCCCCGCGCTGGGCATCACCGGCACCGGCGGCGCCGGCAAGAGCTCGCTCACCGACGAGCTGGTTCGCCGCTTCCGGCTCGACCAGGACCACGCCCTGCGCCTGGCCATCATTTCCGTGGATCCCACCCGCCGCAAGAGCGGCGGTGCGCTGCTCGGCGATCGCATCCGCATGAATGCGATCAACCACCCGAACGTGTTCATGCGCTCGCTGGCCACCCGTGAGGCCGGCAGCGAGGTCAGCCGCGCCCTGCCCGATGTGATCGCCGCCTGCCGCGTGGCCGGCTTCGACCTGATCGTGGTCGAGACCTCCGGCATCGGCCAGGGCGACGCGGCGATCGTGCCGCTCGTCGATGCCACGCTGTATGTCATGACCCCCGAGTTCGGCGCCGCCAGCCAGCTCGAGAAGATCGACATGCTCGACTTCGCCGACTTCGTGGCGATCAACAAGTTCGACCGCAAGGGCGCCGCCGATGCGCTGCGCGATGTCGCCAAGCAGTACCAGCGCAACCGCGAGCAGTGGAACCGCCGCCCCGACGAGATGCCGGTCTGGGGCACGCAGGCCAGCCGCTTCAACGACGACGGCGTCACCGCGCTCTACCAGGGCATGCTGCCGCGCCTGACCGAACTCGGCCTGCGCCTGCCGCTTGCCGGCCAGACCGATCCGGCGCGCCCGGGGCGGCTGCCGGCGGTGGTGGCGCGCCACTCCTCCAGCCAGGTGGTGATCGTGCCGCCGCAGCGCACGCGCTATCTGGCCGACATCGCCGACACGGTTCGCGGCTACAAGCAGCGCGCCCGAGCGCAGGCGCGCCTGGCGCGCGAGGTGCAGCAGCTGCGCGAGAGCCGGCGCATGCTGCACGAGGCCAACCCCGAGAAGCACCGCGCGCTCGAGGCCCTCGAGGAACAGGCCGCGCTGCGCGAGGCCCGGCTCGAGGCCGACGCCCGTGCCCTGCTCGCTGCCTGGCCGCAGGTGCGCCAGGACTACGCCGGCGACGAGCTGGTGGTCACGGTGCGCAACCGCGAGATCCGCACCGAGCTCACCCGCACCAGCCTGTCGGGCACCCGCATCCGCAAGGTCGCGCTGCCCGGCTTCGAAGACCACGGCGAGCTGCTGAAGTGGCTGCTCCTCGAGAACCTGCCTGGCTCGTTCCCGTACACCGCTGGCGTTTTCGCCTTCAAGCGCGAGGGCGAGGACCCCACCCGCATGTTCGCCGGCGAGGGCGATCCGTTCCGCACCAACCGGCGCTTCAAGCTGCTCTCCGAGGGCATGCCCGCCAAGCGGCTGTCCACCGCCTTCGACAGCGTCACGCTCTACGGCCACGATCCGGCGCTGCGCCCCGACATCTAC
This sequence comes from uncultured bacterium, assembly GCA_903934795.1. GTDB lineage: Bacteria > Pseudomonadota > Gammaproteobacteria > Burkholderiales > Burkholderiaceae_E > Quisquiliibacterium. Next base: position 16,275 of record CAIZPE010000294.1, read on the forward strand.
GGCAAGGTCGGCAACAGCGGCGTGAGCATCGCCACGCTCGACGACATGAAGGTGCTCTACGGCGGCTTCGACCTCTGCGACCCGGCCACCAGCGTGAGCATGACCATCAACGGGCCGGCACCCACGCTGCTCGCGATGTTCATGAACACCGCCATCGACCAGCAGATGGAGGCCTTCCGCCAGCGCGAGGGCCGCGAGCCCGACGCCGCCGAGTCGGCGAGGCTGCGCGCGCATACGCTGTCATCGGTGCGCGGCACGGTGCAGGCCGACATCCTCAAGGAAGACCAGGGCCAGAACACCTGCATCTTCAGCACCGAGTTCAGCCTGAAGGTGATGGGCGACATCGCCGAGTACTTCGTGCAGCACGATGTGCGCAACTTCTACTCGGTGAGCATCAGCGGCTATCACATCGCCGAGGCCGGCGCCAACCCGATCAGCCAGCTTGCATTCACGCTGTCCAACGGCTTCACCTTCGTGGAGGCCTACCTCGCCCGCGGCATGCACATCGACGACTTCGCGCCCAACCTGAGCTTCTTCTTCAGCAACGGCATGGACCCGGAGTACACGGTCATGGGCCGCGTGGCGCGGCGCATCTGGGCGGTGGCCATGCGCGACCGCTACGGCGCCAACGATCGCAGCCAGAAGCTGAAGTACCACTGCCAGACCAGCGGTCGCAGCCTGCACGCGCAGGAGATCCAGTTCAACGACATCCGCACCACGCTGCAGGCGCTGATCGCGATTTACGACAACTGCAACAGCCTGCACACCAACGCCTTTGACGAGGCGATCACCACGCCCACCGAAGACTCGGTGCGCCGCGCCATGGCGATTCAGCTCATCATCAACCGTGAGTGGGGCTTGGCCAAGAACGAGAACCCCAGCCAGGGCGCCTTCATCATCGAGGAGCTGACCGAGCTGGTCGAGGAGGCCGTGCTGGCCGAGTTCGAGCGCATCGCCGAGCGCGGCGGGGTGCTGGGTGCCATGGAGACCGGCTACCAGCGCGGCAAGATCCAGGACGAGAGCATGCA